>NZ_JAFBKA010000003.1:0-289068 GCF_022760795.1 Pseudomonas sp. BP01 | reverse complement strand
TGTTCTAAATCCTTCACCACCCTCCAGATAAGCCTGGACGGCGGTGAGCTTGAATTGATCTGAATACTTGCTCATGTGAACACCCCAAGAAATTGGATTGGTGTCCAACTTCATGGGGGCAGTCCAGCAATCGCGCTCGCGTTCAGATGTTTTGCAACAGTTGCCCCGACAGGTACTGCATAAACCTGAAGCCTGCGCGGTACCTGTGGGAGCGGGCGTGCCCGCGAAGAATCCAACGCGGTGCATGGCACCGGCTTCCGCCGGTGTTCGCGGCTAAAGCCGCTCCCACAGTGATCGCGCTAGCGCTTAGTGCTATGCAAGGCAGTTGCCCCCATAGGTAATGCATAAACCTGAAGCCTGCGCGGTACCTGTGGGAGCGGGTTTACCCGCGAAGAATCCAGCGCGGTGGATGGCACCGGCTTCCGCCGGTGTTCGCGGCTAAAGCCGCTCCCACAGTGATCGCGCTAGCGCTTAGGTGCTATGCAAGGCAGTTGCCCCCATAGGTACTGCATAAGCCTGAAGCCTGCGCGAACCTGTAGGACCGTACTCCCCGGGCATAGTGCTGCTTACAGCGTCAGCGGGTAGCTGACGATCAGTCGCGTCTGGTCAAAATCGCTGTTGAAGCTACGCCGGTTGGTTGCGTTGTTCAGGCGGATGTTGAGGTTCTTCAACGCGCCGCTCTGGAAGGTGTAGTTAACCTCGGTATCACGCTCCCACTCCTTGCCATTGCTGCCCGCCGCCGTGGTGGCATTTTCGCCATGACCGTAACGCACCATGGCCAGCAACCCCGGCACACCCAGCGCGGCAAAGTTGTAGTCGTAGCGCACTTGCCACGAGCGCTCGTCGGCGTTGCTGAAGTTGCCGTTGAACATGTCGTTGCCCAAGGTTCGCCCGCTACTGCCGTACACCGACATCCACTGGCTGTCGCCACTGACTTTCTGCAACCCCAGGTACAGTGTGTGGCCACTGTGCGAAGCTGAGAGCAAGGCGTAGCCCGTGCGGCTCTGGATATCGCCGATGCGCGCCTGGCCGTCATCCCGGTCGATGAAGTACCCCAGGTTGGCCCCCAACGTCCACCCGCCCACTCGCTGGCTGTGCAGCAGGTTGAAGTAGCTTTGCTGGTAGATGTCCTCCAACTGCGAATGCCACGCGCCGATCAGGGTGCGCTGCTGGTTGAAGCGGTATTCAGCGCCGGCGTAGTTGAAGCCGTCCGAGGTGACCCCAGGCGCGGCCCAGGCAGAAAGGTCCTGCATATCGGACGAGTTGCGCAGGCTGACCTCGCGGTATTGGCCGGCTTGCAGGCTCAGGCCCTCGATTTCCCGCGAGTCGAGCATGGCGCCACGGAAGGTCTGCGGCAGCAGGCGGCCATCGTCGTAGCGCAGCAGCGGGATATCCGGCAGCAGCTCACCCACCTTCAGCTCGGTCGATGAAATACGCAGCTTGGCCGCCAGCCCGGCGCGGCCATAATTGTCGGCCGCACGCCCGTCATCGTGCACCGGCAACAGTTCGGAGCCGCTGGTACCGCGGCCGCTGTCCAGCTTCACGCCGAACATGGCGATGCCGTCCAGGCCAACACCGATCAACCCCGGGGTGTAGCCAGAACTGAACTTGAAGATGAAGCCCTGGGCCCACTCCTCAACCTTGCTCTTGGCCGCCCCCGGGTCGCGAAAATCTCGGTTGAAGTAATAGTTGCGCAGAGTCAGCCCGGCCTTGGCGTCTTCAAAGAAGCCCCCCTCCTCGGCCCAAGCCGGCATACCCAGGCCAAGCGCCAGCGAAACCGCCAAGGCCGATCGGGCCAGCGTGCAAGTTGTGTGCATCATTATTATTGTTCTCCGCTTTCAATAGGCGCAGCCGACCGCCCCAGGCCAACTTGGCCCAGGGCAGCACACTGCATTCAGATACCCGGCCGGACCGGGTTGCGCTCAGTGACTCAGTGCATCAGCGGGCTGGGCGGACGCCGGCTTGGTCATTGGGCGCAGCAACAGCAGGCAAGCCGCTGCAAGCACGAAGACGCTGGCAAACACCCCGTACAGGTGCAGCGGTTGCCAGCCGCCATCGAGCAACACGCCGGCCACGGTCGGCGACAGGATGGCGCCCATGCGGCCGATGCCGATGCCCCAGCCCACGCCGGTAGCGCGCACCGAGGCGTCATAGACCACCGGCGACAGGGCATACAGGCCGGCCACGCAGCCGTTGGAGAACAACCCGATCAGCAACCCCAGTGCCAAGGCGGCACTGACCGACGCGCCATTGACCACGAACAGCACCAGCAGCGCCGCCGTGATCAGCATGAACAGCGCCAGCACGCGGGTGAGTGGCCAGCGCGAAGCCAGGCCACCGATCAGCGCCGCGCCGAGGATGCCGCCAACACTCAACAGCACCCCGCCGGTGATGCCCTGCTGTGCCGACAGGCCAGCGGCCACCAGCAGTTTCGGCGTCCAGCTCATGACGAAGTAGAAGCCGAACATGACCAGGAAGAACAGTAACCAGATCACCAGCGTGGTGCGGCGCATGGCCGGCGCCAGCAGTTGCCGGAAGCCGCGGGCAGCGCCCTGCTCCCTTGCTGCGGGTGTTGGCAGGTGTGCCAGCGCCGGCTGGCCAAGGCGCACGGCCAGGCGGTTGACCCGTGCCAAGGCATTGGCCGGGCGACGCGCCAGCAGAAAGTCGAGCGATTCCGGCAGCCACAACAGCACCAGCGGGATCACCAGCACGGTGACAATGCCGCCAAACAGGAACACCGAGCGCCAACCCCAATGCCCCAGCAGCCATACCGCCAGCAAACCGCCCAACGTCGCGCCCAGGGCATAACCGGTTGACTGGAGGCTCACCGCCAGGCCACGCCAGCGCTTGCTGGCGTACTCACTGGCAATCACGTTGCTGCTGGCCAGGATGCCGCCGATGCCCAGCCCGGTCAGGCCACGCAGCAGCGCCAGTTGCAACGGGCTCTGGCTGAGTGCCGAGAGCAGCATGCCAATACCGGACAGCGCCAGGCACAGCAGGATCAGCGGGCGTCGGCCAAAGCGGTCGGCCCAGGGTGCGATGAACAACGAACCGGCCGCCATGCCGAACAGGCCGGCACTGAGCAGCAGCCCCACCTGCGCCCCGTTCAGGCCCCACTCGGCGGATACCGAAGCGGCGGTGAAGGCCATTACCAGTACGTCGAAGCCGTCGATCATGTTGAGGACGATACAAATACCAATGGCCAGGCACTGGAACCGGCCCATCGGGTCGTTGTCCAGTCGTTGTTTGAGATCGGAATTCATGGGGTCACCTGCCGGCCCGGCTTGGCCACAGGTGGAAGGACAGATGTGCACACGCAGGCGAAGCGGAAGAAACCTTGACGGTTCCGTGCCCCTGATAAGCCATTCATGACTTGGACCCTTCTTGTAATTGTTATCGCATACGGCAGGAGGGCTCCGGCCGCTGTCAGGCGCTAATCAACCAGATAATGGATCCACAAACAATGAGAAACCTTTAGTCCGCCCAGGGAACCCGTACATGAAAAAGAGAAATTCACAGAAAAAAATACTAATTATCCATACTAATCAAATAGTTATAAATTTAACGCTTAATCAAAATTTTGTTCGTTTATCGAACGCTACAATTTTGTGGATCCATAAAAGGCACCAAAATCATGCCTTAGCGCTTATGACGCAGCAGCCATGAACAAATCTTCATGTTCCCCGCCAGCGCCCTGTTTACGGGGTGGGCAGCCATTACCCGCCCCCCGTCGGACGCCACTCGCCTTGAGGCCACGATAGGTGTTGCGTAGCATCCCCGGCCCGATCGCGCGCCCGTAGAGCCACCGCGATACCTGCAAAAAGAGCTACTGATGCCACAACCCATCCCCCTCAAGGACCACGAAAAGGAAAAGCACCTGGTCAACCGCCGGCTCCTGGCCTGCGCCATCCTGGTCTTCAGCCTGGTCGCCGTGCTGGTGGGGCGGCTGTATGTATTGCAGGTGCTGCAGCACGACCAGCAGACCGCCGTGTCGGAAAACAACCGCGTGCACGTACTGCCCATCGCCCCCGAACGCGGGCTGATCTACGACCGCAACGGCGTGGTGCTGGCCGACAACAAACCCAGCTTCGACCTGACCATGACCCGCGAGCGGGCCGGTGGCGACTCGGCCAAGGTGCTCGACACCCTGACACAGGTGCTAGGCCTGACCGAAGACGACCGCAAGCAGTTCGACAAAGACCTGCGCCGTGGCCGCAAGCCGTTCGAACCGGTGACCCTGATGGTGGGCCTGAGCGAAGAGCAGATCGCCCTGGTGGCGGTCAACCAGTTCCGCCTGCCGGGCCTGGAGGTAGAGCCGCAGTTCATCCGCGAATACCCCCTGGCCGAGCATTTCGCCCACTCGGTGGGTTATGTGGGGCGCATCAACGAGAAAGAGGCCAAGGTCCTGGACAGCACCGAGTACCGTGGCACCCAGTCAATCGGCAAGACCGGTATCGAGCACTTCTACGAAAGCCAGCTGCATGGCCACGTGGGCTACGAGGAAGTCGAGACCAACGCCCAGGGCCGGGTGATGCGCGTGCTCAACCACAAGGCCCCGACCCCGGGCCAGGACATTGTCCTGACCCTGGACGCCCACTTGCAGGTGGCCGCAGAAAAGGCGCTGGGCGACCGGCGTGGCTCGGTGGTGGTACTGGACCCGGCGAACGGCGATGTGCTGGCAATGGTCAGCAACCCCAGCTTCGACCCCAACCTGTTCGTCAAGGGCATCAGCTTCAAGCAGTACGCCGAACTGCGCGATTCCATCGACCGCCCCCTGTTCAACCGCGTGCTGCGCGGCCTGTATGCCCCGGGCTCGACGGTGAAGCCGGAAGTGGCCATCGCCGGCCTCGACAGCGGCGTGATCACCCCCGGCAGCCGGGTGTTCGACCCGGGCTATTACGAGCTGCCCAACTACGACCACAAGTACCGCAACTGGAACCGCAGCGGCGACGGCTGGGTAGACATGTACACCGCCATCATGCGGTCCAACGACACCTACTTCTACGACCTGGCGCACAAGCTGGGCATCGACCGCCTGCATGACTACATGGCCGAATTCGGCTTAGGCCAGAAAGTGTCGCTGGACATGTTCGAAGAGGCCTCCGGGCTGATGCCGTCGGCCCAGTGGAAGCGCGCCACCCGGCGCCAGGCATGGTTCCCGGGCGAAACCCTTATCCTGGGTATCGGCCAGGGCTACATGCAGGTCACCCCGCTGCAGCTGGCCCAGGCCACCAGCCTGCTGGCGAGCAAGGGCGTGTGGCATCGCCCGCACCTGGCCATGACCGTGGGTGGCGATGCGCCGGTGGACCCCAACCCGATGCCCAACATCGTGCTGCACGACAAGCATGCCTGGGATCAGGTCAGCCAGGGCATGCAGATGGTCATGCACGACCCGCGCGGTATTGCCCGCGCCGCTGCGGCAGGTGCGCAGTACCGGATCGCCGGCAAGAGTGGTACCGCGCAGGTGGTGGCGATCAAGCAGGGTGAGCGTTACAACCGCAACAAGACCCTGGAGCGCCACCGCGACAACGCCCTGTTTGTCGGCTTTGCACCGGCCGACCACCCCAGTGTGGTGGTGGCGGTGATGATCGAGAACGGTGAGGCTGGGGGCCGGGTGGCGGGGCCGGTGGTGCGCGAGGTGATGGATGCTTACCTGCTGGATGAGCAGGGGCATCTGAAGCCGGAGTATGCGGGCGGGGTGCCTGCTCGGGGCGTGCCGCACACTTGAGATTGCCGGGGCCGCTTCGCGCCCCATCGCGACGCAAGGCCGCTCCTACCCGACCTGCGTTGGCCAGACAGGCGCCAAAAATAAAATAATCGTATAAGAATATGAATTCTTATTCTTTTTTTTGAAAAGAGTAATCCTTTATAACCTTCCCAACTGTACAGCAGCCAACACCCGGCCAACTGTCTGCAGCGCAACACCCGATCATCAGAAAACGCCCGCACGGCAACACCCGCGCAGACACGAACTTGCGCTAACCCGTTGATCTCAAACAACATTAAAACCAGGCACGACGATTGCTCAAGCAAAGTCCCGCTCAACCAGAACCGGAGACCTGCCCATGAGCACCCCACTGAACGTCGTAGCCTTGTCCGGCGGCACTTCCCGCCCTTCGCGCACCCTGGCCTTGACCGAGGCGATCCTCGCCGAACTGGCCGAACACCTGCACATCAAGCCGCACCTGATCGAACTGGGCGACATCGCCCGCCCACTGGGTAGCGCCCTGTGGCGCAGCGAGCTGCCCGAAACCGTCGAACAGCAACTTCGCCTGGTGGAAAAGGCCGACCTGCTGGTGGTAACCACCCCCGTATACCGTGGCAGCTTCACCGGCCACTTCAAGCACTTGTTCGACCTGATCGGGCAGGACGCCCTGGTCGATACCCCGGTACTGCTTGCCGCCACCGGTGGCAGTGAACGCCATGCACTGGTACTCGACCACCAGCTGCGCCCGCTGTTCAGCTTCCTGCAGGCCTTGACCCTGCCCATCGGTGTGTTCGCCAGCCAGGCAGAGCTGGCCGACTACCGGGTCTCCAGCGATGCCCTCGCCGCCCGTATCCGCCTGGCCGCCGAACGTGCCGTGCCGCTGTTCGGCGCCCACCACGCACTGCGTAAAAGCGCCTGAGGAGCGGCCATGAATGCACCTGTGAATACCCCCCTGCGCCCGGCCTTGGCCATCGCCCGCGAACTGGCCGGGCAGTTTGCCCAGACCGCCGTCGAGCGCGACGAGCGTGGCGGCACGCCGAAAGCCGAGCGCGATGCCTTGCGTGACAGCGGCCTACTGTCGCTGGTGATCCCGCAGGCCTTCGGCGGCCAGGGGGCCAACTGGCACGACACCTTCGCGGTGGTGCGCGAGTTCGCCCGGGTCGACAGCTCCATCGCCCACGTGTTCGGCTTTCACCACCTGATGCTGGCCACCGTGCGCCTGTTCTCGCGCCCGGACCAATGGCAGCCGTGGTTTGAACAGACCGCCCGCAAACAGTGGTTCTGGGGCAATGCCCTTAACCCGCTGGACACGCGCACCGTGGTCAAGCACTTTGACGGCTGGTGCGAGTTCTCTGGCAAGAAAAGCTTCTGCTCCGGCGCCAGCGATTCGGAAATGCTGATTGCCTCGGCGGTGGACGAACGTGCCGGCGGCAAACTGCTGATCGCCGCCATTCCCAGCGGCCGCACCGGCATCAGCCTGCACCGCGACTGGAACAACATCGGCCAGCGCCAGACCGACAGCGGCAGCGCCACGTTCGAGCGGGTACGGGTCGAACACAATGAACTGCTGCTCGACCCAGGCCCCCTGAGCACCCCGTTTGCCGCCCTGCGGCCGCTGATTGCCCAGTTGCACTTCGCCAACCTGTTCCTCGGCATTGCCGAAGGCGCCTTCGACGAAGCCCGCCAGTACACGCTGAAGGAAAGCCGGCCGTGGTTCCGCTCCAGCGCCGCCAGCAGTGCCGAAGACCCTTACGTGCTGCGCCATTACGGCGAGTTCTGGGTCGGCCTGGAAAGCGTGCGCCTGCTGATCGAGCGGGCCGCGCGCCAACTGGACGCCGCCTGGGCCAAGGAACATGCCCTCACCCCCGAGGAGCGCGGCGACCTGGCCCTGGCCATCGGCACCGCCAAGGTCGCCGCCAGCCGCCACGGCCTGGATATCTGCAACCGCCTGTTCGAAGTCACCGGTGCGCGTGCCACCCATGCCTCGCTGCGCTTCGATCGGCACTGGCGCAACCTGCGCACGCAAACCCTGCACGACCCAGTGGACTACCGCATCCACGAACTCGGCGAGTGGGCCCTCAACGACAAACGCCCTGCCCCATCCTTCTACTCCTGAGGACTGCCCATGCAACTGCTGACCCTCCCCCCGTCACCGACACTGGCTACCTCGATCAGGGCGACCGCACAGGTCTTCGAAGACCCCAGGTCGCAGGCGCTGCTCGCCCACTTGCAACAGGTCGCCCCCAGCGAGGCCAGCGTCCTGATCATTGGCGAAACCGGCACGGGCAAGGAGCTGGTCGCGCGCCACATCCACAACCTCAGCGGCCGGCGCAACGGGCCGTTCGTTGCGGTCAACTGCGGGGCATTCTCCGAATCGCTGGTAGAAGCCGAACTGTTCGGCCATGAAAAGGGCGCCTTCACTGGCGCCCTGGCGGCCAAGGCCGGCTGGTTCGAGGAGGCCAACGGCGGCACGCTGTTCCTCGACGAAATCGGCGACCTGCCGCTGCCCATCCAGGTCAAGCTGCTGCGCGTGCTGCAAGAGCGTGAGGTGGTGCGGCTAGGGTCGCGCAAGAGCATACCGATCAACGTGCGGGTACTGGCCGCAACCAACGTGCAGCTGGAAAAGGCCATCAACGCCGGGCACTTCCGTGAAGACCTGTACTACCGCCTGAACGTGGTGACGTTGCAGTTGCACCCGCTGCGGGACCGCCCGGGTGACATCCTGCCGCTGGCCCGGCACTTCATCCGCAGCTACAGCGATCGGCTGGGCTACGGCCCCGTGGAACTAAGCCCCGAGGCCCAGGCCAAGTTGGTGGAGTACAGTTGGCCGGGCAATATTCGCGAATTGGAAAATGTGATTCACCACAGTTTGCTGACCTGCGGCGATGGCACGGTGCGCGCACAAGACCTGCGTTTGTCCAACCTGCGCATCGAACGGCAAGAAGAGGAGCCGGCAGGCAATGGTGTGGAGGACCTGCTGCAGCGGGCGTTCAGCCGGTTGTACGAGGAGCAGTCGGGTGACCTGTACGAGAAAGTGGAAAATGCCCTGCTGCGCTCGGCCTATCGGTTCTGCCATTACAACCAGGTGCATACCGCGCAGTTGCTGGGGTTGTCACGCAACATCACGCGCACGCGGCTGATTGCCATTGGCGAGCTGGTGGTGAACAAGCGGCGCGGGCAGGAGCAGCAGGTGCTGGACAATCGGGTGGTGCGGTTGTCGATCTGAGACCTGTAATGCCTGAGCCGGCCTCTTCGCGGCTAAAGCCGCTCCCACAGGGGCAGCGCAAGCTTGAGGCTTAAGCAGTACCTGTGGGAGCGGCTTCAGCCGCGAACACCGGCGAAGCCGGTGCCATATACCGGGTTGGGGCTTTCGCGGGCGCGCCCGCTCCCACAGGTATTGCGCCGGCTGCAAGACCATGCTGTACCTGTGGGAGCGGGCGTGCCCGCGGAGGGGTCAGGATGCCGTGCGCGGCATCAGCTCATACGGGTGCTTCCACCCTGGCAGCGCCTGAATCCGCGCCTTCCACGCCTCGATATGGGTGAACTCCGCCAATGGAATACCGGTGTCTTCCGGCATGAATACATACCCCGCCAACGACAGGTCGGCGATGGTCAGCCGGCCGCCGACCATGAACGGCGTCTTCGCCAGGTGCGCGTCGACAATACGATAAGCCGCCGTGGCACGCTCGCGCAGGAACCGGGTCACGTCCGTTTCGCCGGTGTTCTTCAGGCAGAACAGGAAGCGCAGCGCGGCGTAATAGCTGGTGAATTTGTGGTTGTCGAACAGCATCCAGCGCCAGATCTCGCGCTTTTCGTCATCGTCACGCGGGCCGAACTGGCCGGTCTGTTCGGCAAGGTATTCCAGGATCAGCGCAGACTGGGTGAAGGTTTTGCCCGCGTGTTCCAACACCGGCACCTCGCCTTGCTCGTTCACCTCGTCACGCCAGGTTTGCTCCCGGGTCTGGCCATGGAAGAAGTCGACAAACACCGGCTGCCAGTCCTGGCCCGTGAGTTCAAGCATCAGCGCAGCCTTGTAGGCGTTGCCGGATTCGGCGAAGCAATGCAGCTTGTAGTCGGCCATGGTGGGACCTTCAATTTCCTTTGAATGATCATGTAGCCCGAGCAAATCACGCCCGGCCCGAAACGGTCAATGCCCTCAGCCAAAACATCCCATTCCCCGTCCCTCCCGTCATAGTCCCCGCCCAACCGCCAATGCCATAGTGGAGAAAACAACACGGATAAAAACCATGTACAGAAACACCTCTACCCCTGCGGACGACAACGGTTGCGGCTGGTTCAACCTCAGCCCGCCGCGCCAGCCACGCGTTGCGCACCGGGGGCGGAGCGAGGCGCGCTGGGTGGTGCTTGGCGCGGGTTTCACCGGGCTTGCCGCTGCGCGCCAACTGGCCCTGCATCACCCTGACGACGAAGTGATCCTGGTCGACGCCCAGGAAGTCGGCTTCGGCGCCTCGGGGCGCAACTCCGGCTTTGCCATCGACCTGCCCCACGATATCGGCGCCGCCGACTACATCGGCGACCTGCCCACGGCGCGGATGAACCTCAAGCTCAACCTGCGCGCGCAGGCGATCTTGCGCGGGCTGATCAACCAGCACGGCATCGACTGCCAGATCCGTCCAGACGGCAAGTACCAGGCGGCCGTCGAAGACAAAGGGCTGGCGGTGCTCGAAGCCTACCGCAGCGGCCTGGAAAAACTCGGCCAGCCTTACCAGCTGATCGATGCCCGCGACCTGCCCGAGCACTTCGGCACCAGCTTCTACCGCAAGGCGCTGTACACCCCGGGCACTCAGTTGCTGCAACCCGCGGCCCTGGCCAAAGGCCTGGCCGACAGCCTACCGGGCAACGTGACCCTGCACGAACGCACCACCATCACCCACATCGAGCACGGCCGGCGCATCACCCTCAAGCACGCCAACGGTGAGATCGTTGCCGACCAGCTGTTGCTAACCAACAATGCCTTCGCCTCGTACTTCGGCTTCCTGCCTGGCCGCCTGCTGCCAATCTTCACTTACGCCAGCATGACGCGCCCGCTGACAGAGGACGAACAAGCCCGCCTGGGCGGCAAGAACACCTGGGGCATCATCCCGGCAGACCCGTTCGGCAGCACCCTGCGGCGCACCCCGGACCAGCGCCTGCTGGTGCGCAACAGCTTCAGCTTCAATGCCGACGGCCGCGCCAACCCACGCCACATCGCCCGTGCCGGGCGCCAGCATCGCGATTCGTTCGAGCGGCGCTTCCCGATGCTGTCGGGCTTGGCGTTCGAATACACCTGGGGTGGCTCGATGTGCCTGTCGCGCAACCACCTGTCGCACTTCGGTACCCTCGCACCCAACGTGCATGCGGCGCTGTGCTGCAACGGCCTTGGCATCACCCGTGGCACCGCTACCGGCACCCTGCTGGCTGACTGGCTGAGCGGCGAACGCGACGAGCTGATCGACTTCCTGCTGGGCTCCGCAGGCCCCAACCGCAACCCGCCGGAGCCGATGCTGAGCGCGGGCGTCAACCTCAACCTGCACTGGGGCCAGCGCCGTGCCGGCCTGGAAAGCTGACCAGGAGGCACCATGCATAGCCTTGGCATTCTCGGGGTGGGCGAACTCACCGAAAAAGTAGTCATCGGCCTGCGTCGCAGCGGTTTCGAAGGCCCCATCCTGTTGTCACCGCGCAATGCGCAACGGGCAGCCCTGCTGGCCCAGGAGCATGGCTGCCAGGTGCTGGCAAGCAACCAGGCAGTGGTCGACCAGGCAGAACTGGTGATCCTTGGCGTGCGCCCGCATTCGCTCGCCGAACTGGCAGAGGACGTACACCTGCGCCCTGGCCAGCGGCTGGTCTCGCTCGCCGCCGGGGTCAACCTTGCGCAACTGTCCATCGCGTTCCCTGGTGCCCTCTGTGTGCGTGCGATGCTGTCGTATGCGGCGCAGTACAACCAGTCCACGGTAGTGGTTTGCCCACCCGATGCGCTCACCACGCAGTACCTGGGGCCACTGGGCAAACTGGTGGTGCTGCACGGCGAGCCGGACTTCGAACTGGCCACCATAGCAGCGTGCATGAATGGCTGGTTCTACTTCCTGCTGCACGACCTGCAGCAGTGGCTGATGGACAAAGGCCTGCCCGCAGCCGAAGCGCGTGCGCTGGTGCTGGGCAACCTGCAAGACTGCGTGGCCAGTGCCGCGCAGCAGCCGGAATACACGCTCAAGGCCTTGGGCCAGGCCATTGCCACGCCGGGCACCTTTACTGCCGATGGCCTCGCGGTGCTGATGCATCAGCCGGTAAGCGCCACCTGGGGGGCGGCATGCGAGGTGGTACTGGACGGGTTGCTGACGAGGTCAGGGCTGGCCGGGCAATAAACGTCACAGGGCCGACGACAGCATCGTCGGCCCCGCCGGCCGCTACACCCGCGCCCTGTCCGCCTCAACGCCTCAGCCGCGTCTGCGCACCACCTCCACCGTCCGCACCACCCACGGTCATCCCATCCCATGACTCGTCCGAGCCGTTATAGGGCGCCCACGCAAGCCGGTGCCATAGTGCCGCCACGTTAGTGCACCACATAACAACAAGAGGTAAGCCGTATGTCCGTTTCCAAACGCTCCGTAGAAGATGCGCCGCTCAACGGGTTCCACCGCAAACTGACGGTCTATTCCGCTGGCGGGCCTTTTCTCGATGGCTACGTACTGAGCATCATCGGCGTCGCCATGCTGCAAATCACCAATGCCTTGCAGCTGTCGGCTCTGTGGGAAGGGCTGATCGCCGCGTCAGCATTGATCGGTGTCTTCCTGGGTGGTTTTCTCGGTGGCTGGTTCACCGACAAGTACGGGCGCAAGGTGCTGTACCTGGTCGACCTGGTCGCCATCGTCGGTTTCTCGGTGGCGCAGTTCTGGGTCGAGTCGGCCTGGGCCCTGTTCGCCTGGCGGTTGCTGATCGGTATCGCGGTCGGTGCCGACTACCCGATCGCCACGTCGCTACTGGCCGAGTTCCTGCCACGCAAGCAGCGTGGGCCGTTGTTGGCGGCCATGGTACTGATGTGGTTTGCCGGTGCCGCCGTGGCCTACATGGTCGGCGAACTGCTGCTGCGCGTGGGCGGTGAAGACGGTTGGCGCTATGTATTGGCCAGCGCCCTGATACCGGGTGCGCTGTTCCTGGTTGCCCGCAGTGGCACACCGGAGTCGCCACGCTGGCTGCTGAGCAAAGGCCGAACCGCCGAAGCCGACGCCGTGATCAAGAAAGTCTACGGGCCCGACTACTCCATTGCCGACCTGCCAGAGCAGACCAGCGACAAACCGGTGTCGGTGTGGTCGCTGTTCCACTCCGGTTACGGCAAGCGCATGGCCTTTGTCACCCTGTTCTGGACCTGCGCGATCGTGCCGCTATTCGCCATCTACTCGTTCGCCCCCAAAGTGCTGCAGGCACTGCAACTGACCGGTGACTGGGCGGCCTTTGGCTCCATCGCCATCACCTTGCTGTTCACCCTGGGCTGCCTGCTGGCCACCAAGCTGATCAACCGCCTGGGCCGGCGCAACATGCTGATCCACAGCTTCCTCTGGTCGGGCATGTCGCTGGCGCTGCTGGGGGTGTTCCCGGATGCCTCGCCAACAACCGTACTGGTGCTGTTCGGCGCCTATGCCGTACTGATCGGCGGCGCCCAGGTGCTTGAATACGTCTACCCCAACGAGTTGTTCCCGACCGAAATCCGTGCGTCGGCGGTGGGCCTAGCCACTTCGTTGTCACGCATCGGCGCCGCCGTGGGCACGTACCTGGTGCCGATATCACTTGCCTCCTACGGCATTGCCAACACCATGTTCGCCGCCGCCCTGATCTCGCTGTTCGGCGCCCTGATCGCCTGGTGGCTGGCCCCCGAGACCAGCAAGCTCGACCTGCAGCAAGCCGCGGCGCTTGGTAACCCCACCCGCACCACCTCCGCTGCCAAACCCGTTGTTCGTAAAGCCTGAAGGAGCCTATTCGTGAGCCAAGTACTGACTGTCGTGCGCAATGCCCCCCTCGCGACGCTGGGTGCCCCCGCCCCGGCCCGCCTGCCGATCGGTGAGCCCGTCGCCCAGGCCGCCACCGCCCAGGACCAGACGGATGAAGCCGTCGGCGCCAGCATCGGCGTATGGGAAAGCAGCCCGGGGGTGTTCCGCCGGCACCTGAAAAACCGAGAGTTCAGCCACATTGTCAGCGGCCGGTGCACCTTTACCCCCGACGGTGGCGAGCCGGTAGAGCTGCGCGCCGGCGACGCAGTGCTGTTCCCGGAGAACTGCGAGGGTGTCTGGGACATTCGCGAAACCCTGCGCAAGACTTACGTGCTGTTCTAAGGCACAAATGGATGATCGAACCTATCAGCCCCGGCAAACGGACCAGCCGGATGGAGATGCAGGCCTTCGGCCAGCCCTGACACCCACGCGGTCCCTGTAGGAGCGGCCTTGTGTCGCGATGGGCCGCAAAGCGGCCCCGGCAATTTCTGCTGCGAAGCTGAAATACGGGGACCGCTTTGCGGTCCATCGCGACACAAGGCCGCTCCTACACCTGACCGCGATAGCTTGTTAGAGCTCCGGGTCCAACCCCACCTTGTCGCCATGCCAGTCAAACCGCTCCACTTCATGCCTGCGCTTGCGGAAGCTATACGGCGTCTCGCCATACTGCTTGCGAAACCACAGGATAAAGTGCGACGCATCGGAAAACCCGCAGGCCAAGGCAATGGTGGTGATGTTCTGGCTGGTGTTCACCAGCAACCGCCGAGCATGATCCAGGCGCAGCTTGCGCCAGTAGTTGGCCGGTGGCTCCTGGGTATTGGCCACAAATTCGCGGTGCAACTGCCGAGGGTGGGTGCCCACTGCTTCGGCCACGGCCTTGAGCGTCATCGAGGCATCCAGGTTGGCGCGCATGAAGCTGATCGCCCGCTGCACGCGGTCGTTCTGGTACACGCATTCGCTGGACGCCTTGTCCCGCTCTTCAGCGCGCTCGTCCACCAGCAGGTATTCCAGCCCCTTCTGCGCCCGCACTGCGCCGCAATGCCGGCGGATCAGGCTGGCCGCCAGGTCGATGGCCGTGCCGCCCGGGCAGGTGATGATGCCGCGGTCGTCCACGTAGCTCTTGTCGATCACCGCCGTGGCCAGTGGAAAACGCTCCTTGAACTCGTCGCGCAAGGTGAAATGCAACGCACAGCGCCGGCCATCGAGCAGCCCGGCTTTGCCCAGCACGAACGACCCCGAGCACAGGGCGATGATCGGGATATTCGCCGCATGCACCTCACGCAGGGCATCCAGCAGCCAGGCCGGCGGATTGCGGGTTTCGTCCAGCAGGCCACCGGCCAGCACCACATAGTCGTACTGGGCAAACAGGTTAAGCGGCTTGGTCGGCGAAATGGGCATGCCGCAACTGGCGGTGATCGGCTGGTCGTCCAGCGTCATCCAGTCCCACTGGCACAACACCTGCTGGCTGCGGAATGACTTGTCCGCAGCAAAGCGCAGCGAGTCCACCAACCCCGCCACCGGCACCAGGGTGAAGTGGTTCATCAGCACGAAACCTACCCGTAGTTCGGGCTTGACCTGCGCAGTGATGACGGGGGCTTGTACCGGTTGCTCTTGTTGTTCGGCAAACATGGACGCTGGCCTCGTTACATCGGTAATGGCGTCATTCTAAAGCGCGCCCTGCGTCCGTCATATCATATGCATCCCCACAAATAGGAAATCCGTGACAAAAGGCGGCGCCGTTCTATCAATTGTCATGGCTGTAATATCAGCGCACTCGCCCGGCTGAGCATCATGTAGGCACAAGACAAACATGCTCAGAGGCACCCCTCATGTACCGTGGATTCTGGTATGCCCAGGCGCTGGACCTGGACAACGACCTGGCCCCTGCCCTGCAGGACTCGATTCAAGCCGACGTGTGCATCGTCGGCGGTGGCTTCCTTGGCCTGTGGTCGGCCATCCGCCTGAAACAGGCGCACCCGGAAAAAACCATCGTCATCGTCGAGCGCGACCGCTGCGGCTCGGGTGCCAGCGGGCGCAACGGCGGTGTGGCCACCAACTGGTGGGGCAAGTACCTGTCGGTGCGCACCATCTGCGGGGATGTTGAGGCGCGGCGCATCTGCGAGGCGGCCGAGTCGGCCATCGACGAGATCGGCAGCTTCTGCCGGGAGCACGGCATCGACGCCCAGTACCGCAAGGACGGCTGGCTGTGGACGGCCACCAACCAGCGGCAGATGAACTCGTGGCGCGTACTCACCGACGGCCTGCAGAAACTCGACGTCAACCCGTTCCAGGAACTGGACCGCCAGACCATTCGCGGCCGCGTCGGCTCGCCACTGGTGCTGGGCGGCATCTTCGACCCCAACGCGGCCACTGTGCAGCCCGCCATGCTGGCCCGCGGCCTGCGCCGCGTGGCACTGAAGCTGGGCGTGCAGGTTTTCGAGAAATCGCCGTTCACTCACCTGCAGCGCGGCAAGCACCCGGTGGTGCACACCGCCAAAGGCCATGTAAAAGCCAACCACGTGGTGCTGGCGCTCAACGCCTGGGGCGCGCAATTCCCCGAGCTGCGCCGGATGATCGCGATCATGTCCAGCGACATGGTCGCCACCGCGCCGGTCAAGGCCAAGCTCGACGCCATCGGTTTCAGCCGCGGCGAATGCATGACCGATTCGCGCACCGTGCTCAACTACTGGCGCAACACCCCGGACGGGCGCGTGGTGTTTGGCAAGCCGCTGGGCCAGTTCGCCTATGCCGGGCGCATTGGCAACCTGTATGAAAAACCCTCGCCGGCCGCCGACAAGGTCGCTGCCGAACTGCGCCGCCTGTACCCGCAGTTGCAGGATGTACCGGTGGTCAGCAGTTGGACCGGGCCAATCGACCGCGCCATGAAGGGCCTGCCCAACTTTGGCTACCTCGACCATCACCAGACCGTCAGCTACGGCATCGGTTTTTCCGGCAACGGCGTCGCCACCACGGTGTTTGCCAGCCGCATCATCAAGTCGCTGGCCACCCATGCCAACGACGAGTGGGCCAACTGTGGCCTGGTCAACCAGAAGATGAAGCTGCTGCCGCCAGAGCCGTTGCGCTTCTTTGGCGCACATCTGGTTCGCGATGCACTGGTGCGCAAGGAATCGCTGGAAGACCACGACCAGGATGCCAGCTTCATCACCCGCCAGCTTGTGGGCATGGCGCCCGCCGGTTACGTGCCCGCGCAGAAAAAATAAGGACAAGACCGTGAGCGAACATATCGTCTTCCTTGACGACGAAAGCCTGGCGCCTTCCACCCGCCTCAAGCGCCCCGACTGCGATCACAGCTGGCAGCAGTACGCCTACACCCACCCCGACCAGGTGCCGGAGCACCTCAAAGACGCGACCGTGGCGCTGACCTGCAGCGTGCCGCTGCGCGAAGAGCACCTGCGCCAGTTGCCCAGGCTGAAGATGATCTCGCTGGCCCTGACCGGTCGTGACATCGTGGATGTCGATTATTGCGAAGCCAACGGCATCGAAGTATCGAGCGTACCGGGCTATGCCGCCAACACCGTGGCCGAGCACAGCCTGGCGATGATCCTTGAACTGTTCCGCCGCCCGGCCGCCTTCACCCGCCTGATGCGCCAGGTGCATGCCGGCGACAAGCCGTACCAGAACATCTACTTCAACCACCGCATCCGCGATGTGCGCGACAAGCAGTTGGCGATCATCGGCAGCGGCCCGATTGCCCTGCGCCTGGCACACCTGGCGCGGGCATTCGGCATGCAGGTGCTGTTCGAAGACCGCGGCGGCAAGCGCCAGGGCGCCGATTGCCGGCCGCTGGCCGAGCTGCTGAAAAGCTGCGACGTGTTGTCGATAAATTGCCCGCTCACGCCAGAAACCCACAACCTCATTGATGCCGGGCAGCTGGCATTGATGAAGCCCGATGCCATCGTGGTCAACACCGGCCGCGGCGGTGTGGTCAACGAAGCGGCGCTGATTCAGGCGCTGCAACAGGGCCGCCTGGGCGGTGTGGCGCTGGATGTAGTGGAAGTGGAGCCGCTGCACCCCAGCAACCCGTTGTTCGAACTGATCGACCGCGACGACTTCCTGCTCAACCCGCATATCGCCTGGAGCAGTGAAGACGCCATGCAGCAGCTGATGGACAGCGCCGTGGACAATATCAGCGACTTCGTCGCCCGCCAGGTTTGTGAGAAAAGGACTCGCACTGCATGACCCTTGTCACCAAAAACCGCTACGTCGATGGCGCCTTCGTGTTCTTTACCCGGGTGAAGACCACCTACCAGTTGGCCTGACCCTACCTCGGGGGCCGCGCGGCGGCCCCGACAATCTCCAGCCAGCAAAGGGAACTACCCGCCCCCCCGGCCCTCTTAAACACTGAGTGGTTTATTTCCCTGTGCTTCACGCTATTGGAGAACTCGACATGCGCCACCTACTCCTCGCCCCTGCGCTGCTGCTCCTGCTGCCTGCTGGTGCTGCCCTGGCCCGCGTCGATGCGGGCGACGTCGCCACCTCGGCCGGTGTTTCCGCTTCGCTGTATTCGACCTTCAAGGACGACAAACGGATCATCCCGGCCCGTGACGAGCTGTCTGCCTTCGTCGCCAGCGGCGGTGCGATCCGTGGCGCTTATGTAGAGTCGGCGCTGGAACAGGCCCGCAAGGATCATCCGGGGCTGCAGGCCAATGATGAAGAGCTGGCCAGGGCTATTCTTTCCCAGGATGACCGTATAGCCGATCATTGAAGTCAGCCAGTACCGGCCTCTTCGCGGGTAAACCCGCTCCCACAGGGACTGCACCGCCTTCAGATCTAGTGCGTTTCCTGTGGGAGCGGGTTTACCCGCGAAGAGGCCGGCACAGGCGACCTCACCCCCAACCATCCATGCGCATGGTCGCCCTGACCAGGCGCTGCTCTTCCTGCTCGATCTCCCGCAGACTGTCGCGTATCCCGTTGATATGCTCACGCGCCGCCCGCTGCGCCTGCTCCGGCAGTTGCTCCATCACCGCGTGATACAGCCGCGCATGCTGCCGATCAATCTGGCGTTTTTGCGCCGGCCGGCAATACAGGTTGTTGACCGAGGCAAACACGGTGCTCAAGGTCAGGTCACTGAGCGATTGCAGGGTATGCACCAGCACCGGGTTGTGCGACGCCTCGCTGATCGCCCGGTGAAAGGCATGGTCACGGCGGGCGTGCTCACGGGCGTCCAGCGCCTCTGCCGCCTCGTGGGCAGCCAGCATTTCTTCATAACGCCGGCGAATCAGCAAGCGGTCGACCTCGGTGGCGCGTAACGCCGCCAGCCGCGCCGACTCGGCCTCCAGCAACGCCCGCACCTCCAGCAGGTCGAACAGCGTGCGCGGCTGGGAGCTGAACAGGTGCATCAACGGTGTGGCGCCCGCCTGCCCTGTCAGGTCGGCGACGAACGAGCCTCGCCCCTGCTCGGTGTCGATGATGCCGCGCCCACGCAAAATGCGTAGCCCTTCGCGCAGGGCAGAGCGTGAACAACCCAGCTTCTCTACCAGCCGCCGCTCCGACGGCAGGGCCTGGCCCACCTTCAGCACGCCGTCGACGATCAGCCGCTCGACCCGCTCGGCCACCTGGTCGGCGACCTTGCCCTTGCCGTCAGTAACCATTGCGCACCCTCCTGCTGGTAGGACCAGTTAGACCACCTGCCCCAATCTAGCCGGGTAAACCCATCAATAACCAGTACCCCGAAGAAAAACTGGTAGGACCAGTGCCTGCCATGCTCGACCGCTGCTGCTGGCACGCGCAGGCTGCAACGGTGACCGCTTTGCCAACAACTACAAAAACCGTTGCCGAGTGAGCCGATGAATATCCTGTACGACGAACGCGTCGATGGCGCACTACCCGCCGTGGACCAGGCAGCCCTGCTGCAGGCACTGCGCAGTGCCCTGCCGGACCTCGAAGTCCTGCACCGCGAAGAAGACCTCAAACCCTACGAATGCGATGGCCTTTCGGCCTATCGCACTGTGCCGCTGCTGGTGGTGCTGCCCGAGCGCCTGGAGCAGGTGCAAACGCTGCTCAAGCTCTGCCACCAGCGCGGGGTGCCAGTGGTAGCGCGTGGCGCCGGTACCGGCCTGTCGGGCGGTGCCCTGCCGCTGGCCAAGGGCATCCTGCTGGTGATGGCGCGCTTCAACCGCATCCTTGAGGTCAACCCACAGGGCCGCTACGCCCGTGTGCAACCCGGCGTACGCAACCTGGCCATCTCCCAGGCCGCCGCACCTCATGGTATGTACTACGCGCCAGACCCGTCCTCGCAAATTGCCTGCTCCATTGGTGGCAACGTCGCCGAGAACGCAGGTGGCGTGCACTGCCTCAAGTACGGCCTGACCGTGCACAACCTGCTCAAGGTGGACATTCTCACGGTCGAAGGGGAACACCTGACCCTGGGCAGCGATGCCCTGGACAGCCCCGGCTTCGACCTGCTGGCGCTGTTCACTGGCTCTGAAGGCATGCTCGGCATCGTCACCGAAGTGACCGTGAAACTGCTGCCCAAACCTCAGGTGGCAAGGGTGCTGCTGGCCAGTTTCAACAGCGTCGAGGACGCTGGCCGGGCGGTGGCCGAAATCATCGCCGCCGGCATCATTCCAGGCGGGCTGGAGATGATGGACAACCTGGCCATCCGCGCTGCCGAAGACTTCATACACGCCGGCTACCCGGTGGACGCGGCGGCCATCCTGTTGTGCGAACTGGACGGCGTGGAGGCCGATGTGCACGACGACTGCGAACGGGTGGCCGCCGTGCTGACCCAAGCCGGCGCCCGGGAAGTGCGGCTGGCCTGCGACGAGGCCGAGCGCGTGCGTTTTTGGGCCGGGCGCAAGAACGCCTTCCCGGCGGTGGGGCGCATTTCCCCGGACTACTACTGCATGGACGGCACCATCCCACGCCGCGAACTGCCGCGGGTGCTCAAGGGCATCAGTGACCTGTCCAGCGAATACGGCCTGCGCGTAGCCAACGTGTTCCACGCCGGCGACGGCAACATGCACCCGCTGATCCTGTTCGATGCCAACCTGCCCGGCGAGCTGGAGCGGGCCGAAGCCATCGGCGGCAAGATCCTCGAACTGTGCGTGGCGGTGGGCGGCAGCATTACCGGCGAGCACGGCGTAGGCCGCGAAAAAATCAACCAGATGTGCGCGCAGTTCAACAGCGACGAAATCACCCTGTTCCACGCGGTCAAGGCCGCCTTCGACCCCCAGGGCCTGCTCAACCCCGGCAAGAACATCCCCACCCTGCACCGCTGCGCCGAGTTCGGCGCCATGCACGTGCACCACGGGCAACTGCCCTTCCCCGAGCTGGAGCGTTTCTGATGAGCATCGACCGCGATACCAGCCAGGCCCTGCTGGCGCAGGTCAACGAGGCCTTGAACCAGGGCACGCCATTGCGTATCCAGGGCAGCAACAGCAAGGCCATGCTCGGCAGCCCGGTGGCCGGCGAAGTACTCGACACCCGCAGCCACCGTGGCATCGTCAGCTACGACCCGAC
The DNA here is from genome assembly GCF_022760795.1 of Pseudomonas sp. BP01. Taxonomy (NCBI): domain Bacteria; kingdom Pseudomonadati; phylum Pseudomonadota; class Gammaproteobacteria; order Pseudomonadales; family Pseudomonadaceae; genus Pseudomonas; species Pseudomonas sp. BP01. The sequence goes on along the minus strand of NZ_JAFBKA010000003.1, from coordinate 267,897 downwards.
CGAACTGGTGCTCACCGCCCGCGCAGGCACACCACTGCGCGAGATCGAAGCGGCGCTGCACGAGGCCGGCCAAATGCTGCCCTGCGAACCGCCGCATCTGGGCCCCGAGGCCACCTTGGGCGGCATGGTCGCGGCGGGCCTGTCCGGCCCCAGGCGGCCGTGGGCCGGTTCGGTACGTGACTACGTGCTCGGCACGCGGGTAATCACCGGCCACGGCAAGCTGCTGCGCTTTGGTGGCGAGGTAATGAAGAATGTGGCCGGTTACGATGTATCACGGCTGATGGCCGGCAGCTTCGGTTGCCTGGGGCTGTTGACTGAAGTTTCCTTGAAAGTGCTGCCTCGGCCGCGCGAATGCCTGAGCCTGCGCCTGCCGATGGGCAGCCACCAGGCATTGGCCGAGCTGGCCGAATGGGGCCAGCAGCCATTGCCGATCAGCGCGGCCTGCCATGACGGAGACGCCCTGTACTTGCGCCTGGAAGGCGGTGAGGGCTCGGTGCAGTCGGCCCGCCAGCGCCTGGGCGGCGAAACCCTCGACAGCGGCTTCTGGCGCGACCTGCGCGAGCAGCGCCTGGCGTTCTTCAGTGACCCCGCGCCGCTATGGCGGCTGTCGCTGCCCAACGCCACCGGCGAGTTGCACCTGCCCGGCCGGCAGTTTATCGACTGGGGGGGTGCCCAGCGCTGGCTGAAGTCCAGCGCACCGGCGCAGGCGATTCGCGACCAGGTTACCAAGGTGGGCGGCCACGCCACCTGCTACGCCCCCGGTGCAGCCAGCAGCCCACCCCTGCACGCCGCACTGATGCGTTACCACCGCGCCCTCAAGCAGCAGCTCGACCCCCAGGGGATGTTCAACCCTGGCCGCCTGTACCCGGACCTGTGAGGCCAGACCATGCAAACCAACCTGAGCGAAACAAGCCGCCGGCTGGCCCGCGCCGACGAGGCCGAAAGCATTCTGCGCTCCTGCGTGCACTGTGGTTTCTGCACCGCCACCTGCCCCACCTACCAGCTGCTGGGCGATGAACTGGACGGCCCGCGCGGGCGCATCTACCTGATAAAGCAGGTGCTGGAAGGCGAGCCGGTCACCGCCAGCACCCAACTGCACCTGGACCGCTGCCTGAGCTGCCGCAACTGCGAAAGCACCTGCCCATCCGGGGTCAGGTACCACGACCTGCTGGACATCGGCCGCGCCGTGGTCGACCAGCAGGTGCAGCGCCCGCTCGGTCAGCGCCTGCTGCGCCAGGGCCTGCGTACGGTGGTGCCACGCCCTGCGTTGTTCAAGGCGCTGACCCACAGCGGCCAGGCCCTGCGCCCGCTGCTGCCGGCCACGCTCAAGCGCAAGCTACCGGCGCGCATCACGGCGCCCGGCGAGCGCCCCGCGCCACGCCACGCACGCCAGGTGCTGATGCTGGAAGGCTGCGTGCAGCCGGCCTTGTCACCCAATACCAATGCCGCTGCGACACGCCTGCTCGACCGCCTGGGGATTAGCGTGCAACCGATCCATCAGGCCGGCTGCTGTGGCGCGGTGGATTATCACCTCAATGCCCAGGAGCAAGGCCTGCAGCGTGCGCGGCGCAATATCGACGCCTGGTGGCCGGCTATCGAAGCAGGTGCCGAGGCCATCGTGCAAACCGCCAGCGGCTGCGGCGCGTTCGTGCGCGACTATGGTCACCTGCTGGAGCACGACACCCGCTACGCTGCCAAAGCTGCAAGGGTCAGCGCCCTGTCCCGCGATCTGGTAGAAGTACTGCGTGATGAGCCGGTCGAGCAACTGGGCCTGTGCGCCGAGCAGCGCCTGGCCTTCCACTGCCCCTGTACGCTGCAACACGCCCTAAAACTTGGAGGGGCGGTAGAGGCGCTGCTGACGCGCCTGGGCTTTACCCTGACTTCGGTGCCGGACGGGCACCTGTGCTGCGGCTCGGCTGGCACCTATTCGCTGACCCAGCCAGCGCTGTCGCTGCAACTGCGGGACAACCGCCTCAACGCCCTGGAAAGCGGCAAACCGCAAGTCATCGCTACCGCCAATATCGGCTGCCAGGCCCACCTCGACGGGGCCGGGCGCACGCCGGTACGGCACTGGATCGAAATCGTCGAAGCAGCCTTGAACCCGGAGAACCCCCATGCATAGCAAGTTCGTGATCGGCCATGCCGAAGTCGTCCGTGTGCTGGCCGCCGCCCGCCAGGAAGCCTTGGCACAACAATGGAACGTGACCATCGCCGTGGTCGACGACGGCGGCCACCCCTTGGCCCTGGAGCGTCTGGATGGCTGTGCGCCGGCCAGTGCCTACATTGCCGTGGAGAAAGCCCGTACCTCCGCGCTGGGGCGCAAGGAAACCCGGGATTACGAGGAAATGGTCAATGGTGGCCGCACCGCATTCGTCACCGCACCGCTGCTCACCAGCCTGGAAGGTGGCGTGCCACTGCGGGTGGATGGCCAGGTGGTGGGTGCCATTGGCGTATCCGGGGTCAAGTCCGAACAGGATGCCCAGGTAGCCAAGGCTGGGGCGGCTGCCTTGTAAATCCTGTAACGGCCTCTTCGCGGGTAAACCCGCTCCCACAAGTACTGCACTGGATTTGAGGTGCCTGCGGTCCCTGTGGGAGCGGGTTTACCCGCGAAGAGGCCCGCGCAGGCGACTGAATTCCCGAAGACCGAACATCGAGCGAACAGACAATGCCAAACGAACTCCAGATCGCCCCCACCCTCCAGCGCTTCATCGAAGACGAAGTCCTCCCCGGTACCGGCATCGAAGCCAACGCCTTCTGGCAAGGTTTCAGCACCCTCGTCCACGACCTTGCCCCGCAAAACCGCGCCCTGCTCGCCGAACGCCAGCGCCTGCAAACCGAGCTGGACAACTGGCACCGCCAGCACCCCGGCCCGATCCGCGACATGGCCGCGTACCAGCACTTTCTGCAAGGTATCGGCTACCTGGTCGACGCCCCCGAAACCGTGCAAATCAGCACCCGCAACGTCGACCGCGAAATCGCCGTGCAAGCCGGCCCGCAGCTGGTCGTGCCACTGAGCAATGCCCGCTACGCCCTCAACGCCGCCAACGCCCGCTGGGGTTCGCTGTACGATGCGCTGTACGGCACCGATGCCATTGCCCAAACCGCTGGCGCCGAACGCGGCCAAGGCTACAACCCGGTGCGCGGTGACAAGGTGATTGCCTATGGCCGGCAGTTCCTCGACGCTAGCGCCCCACTCGACGGCGCTTCGCACCGCGACGCCACAGCCTATGCGATCGACCAGGGCACCCTGCAGGTCACCCTGGCCGACGGCCGTCAGGTCGTGTTGCAGAATCGCACACAACTGCGGGGTTACCAGGGTGAGCCGAGCACACCCACGGCAATCCTGCTCCAGCACCACCAGCTGCATTTCGAAATCCAGATCGACCCGACCAGTGCGATCGGTCAGCAGGACCTGGCCGGGGTCAAGGACATCGCCCTGGAAGCCGCGCTGACCACCATCATCGACTGCGAAGACTCAGTAGCGGCCGTGGATGCCGACGACAAAGTCCACGTCTACCGCAACTGGCTGGGCCTGATGAAGGGCGACCTGAGCGAACAGGTGAGCAAAGGCAGCAAAACCTTCAACCGCACCCTGGCCGCAGACCGCCATTACCACGGCGTAGACGGCCACCCCTTGACCCTACCGGGCCGCTCGCTGCTGTTCATCCGCAACGTCGGCCACCTGATGACCAACCCGGCCATCCACGACCGCGATGGCCGGGAGATCCCCGAAGGCATCCTCGATGCCGTGATTACCAGCTTGATCGGCTTGCACGACCTCAAGCGCCGCGGCAATTCCCGCGAAGGCAGCCTGTACATCGTCAAGCCGAAGATGCACGGGCCGGCCGAAGTGGCCTTCGCCGACCAGTTGTTCGGCCGCGTCGAAGCCCTGCTGGGCCTGCCGGCACATACCCTGAAGATGGGCATCATGGACGAGGAGCGACGCACCAGCGTCAACCTCAAGGCCTGTATCGCCAGCGCGGCGTCACGGGTGGTGTTCATCAATACCGGCTTCCTCGACCGCACCGGTGACGAGATGCACAGCGCCATGGAAGCCGGCGCCATGCTGCGCAAGGGCGACATGAAAGGCAGTGCCTGGATCCAGGCCTACGAACGCAGCAACGTGCTGGTCGGGCTGGCCTGCGGCCTGCGCGGCAAGGCACAGATCGGCAAGGGCATGTGGGCCATGCCCGACCTGATGGCGGCCATGCTCGAACAGAAAGTTGCCCAGCCAAAGGCCGGTGCCAACACTGCCTGGGTGCCGTCGCCCACGGCCGCCACCTTGCATGCGCTGCACTATCACCAGGTAGACGTAGCCGCCGTACAACAGGCGCTGGAACAGGTCGACCTGGAAGCCCAGCGCGGCGCCTTGCTGCATGACCTGCTGAGTATTCCGGTCAGCGCCGAACGGCCGTGGAGTGCCGCTGATATCCAGGCCGAACTGGACAACAACTGCCAAGGCATCCTCGGTTACGTGGTGCGCTGGGTCGAGCAAGGAATTGGCTGTTCCAAGGTGCCCGACATTCACGATGTGGGCCTGATGGAAGACCGCGCCACCCTGCGCATTTCCGCGCAGCACATTGCCAACTGGCTGCACCATGGGGTGGTGGGGGCCGAGCAGGTCGAGGCGACTTTGCAACGCATGGCCCAGGTAGTCGACCAGCAGAATGCGGGGGATCCGGCATACCGGCCGATGGCAGCCGGTTTCGATACATCGCATGCCTTGCGCGCTGCGCGGGACCTGGTGTTCAAAGGGCGCGAGCAGCCCAGCGGCTATACCGAGCCGTTGCTGCATGGCTGGCGCTTGCGCTTCAAGCAGGAGGTTCTGCGCTGATGCGTTCGCGGGCACGCCCGCTCCCACAGGTTTTGGGCAAACCGTCAGGCCTGCGCGGTACCTGTGGGAGCGGGCGCGCCCGCGAAGAAGTCAACACTGGCGTTACAAATCCTGCGAATCGACCACCACCGCCTCGCCAATCGCATAAAAATGCCCACCCGCCACGTAGTGCAGACTGCGCCATTGCGGGTCGGCGCTTTCATAAGCCCAGTGCCCGTCCCGGAACACCCGGTCATCGGCCCAAGCCGCCACCACCTCGCCAATGAACAGGTCATAGGTGTTCTGGTTGTGCGGCTCGTCGATCACCCGGCACATCAGCCACGCCGAGCAGCCCTGTACCAGCGGCGCCGCATGCCCTTCGACCCGCGCCAGCTGCACACCGATGCTGGCCAGTTTGTCGGGCTGGTCGAACAGGCTGCGGGTACCTACCTGGTGGGTCAGCTGCGCCTGCGCTGCGGTCGGCACCTGGATCACAAACCAGCCACTTCCCTCCACCAACTGCCGGGTGCGGGCGATCTTGTCGAGCACCACGGTCACCTTGGGCGGGTCGAAGTCCAGTGCACAGGCCCAGGCAGCCGCCATGACGTTGTCGACCCCCTCGTGGCTGGCCGACACCAGCACCGTCGGGCCGTGGTTCAACAGGCGATAGGCCTTTTTCAGGTCGACGGGTTGGAAATGGCTGTTCATGGCAATCCTCGGCAAGACGGTATCAGACGACGGATTGTGCAGCAGCCCCCCCGCCTCCTGCCAGTCAAGCGTTGCACCTCAGCGCCTTCAGACATTTCCCACAAGGTTCTCGGAAGCGTCCTACTTGCTGTCGCTGACCTTAGAAAACAAGATCGGATCTGGATGAAGCAAAGCCGCGCTCCAGAGGAGGCTCCGCATGCACCTGTACGCCCGCCCCATCGCCGAACTGCGCAGCAGCCTGCGCGAAATGCTGGCCCATGACATGAGCAACCCCGATGAAGACCCGCACTTGTCGGGGGTGATGTTCTTCTGCGCCACCGATGAACAGTCCCGGCAATTGATCGAACGTATCGAGTTGCTGGCCAGCGAAGTGTTCTTCGACGCGAACGGGCGGGCCATTTCGGAGCATATGAAGGCTTCGACGGTAGAAGGCGTGCGCATCAGGCGCAACCGCAACGGGCCGGAGGATGAGACGGTGATACGCATTGCGCTGGCAGAAAAAGGCTATATCACTGTGAGCACTGCCCGGTTCTGAGATTTCCGGGGCTGCCTTGCAGCCCATCGCCGGCAAGCCAGCTCCCACAGGACCGCGTCAAGGCTGAGGTGTACGCGATACCTGTGGGAGCCTTCCTGTCCAATCCGCTATCCTGAGCACTCCACCGCTCCGGACCACCCCATGGAACTGCACATTCGCCTGGACGGCCGCAAAGGCTTGGCCGACCAGCTCTATCAGCAGCTGCGCGCCGGTATCGACAGCGGCCACCTGGCCGCCGGTACCCAACTGCCGCCTACCCGCCTGCTGGCTGAACAACTGGGCGTATCGCGCAAGACCGTGGCCGAGGCCTACTCACGGCTGACCTACGACAACCTGCTCAGCGGCGTGGTCGGCCGTGGCACGTTCATCACTCCGCGCCAACCCCTGCGCAGCCATGAATCAGCCACCGTTCCCCTGGCCGGTGCCGCATCCCTCGAACGCTGGCAGCAGCGCGCCACCGTGCTCGCCCAACGCCACCTGCAAACGCCCTCGCGCTATGACTTTGTCGGCGGGGCATCGAGCAAGTCGCAGTTCCCGTTCGACCAATGGCGCAGCTGCCTGAATTATGCCCTGCGCCGCAGCCAGCGCCACCCCGAACGGCAGTTCCAGGCGCAGGGCCTGCCGGAGCTGCGCGAGGCGATTGCCCACCACATCGCCTACGCCCGCGGCGTGCACTGCAGCGCGGCTGACCTGCTGGTGTGCAACGGCGCCCAGCAAGCGCTGGACCTGATCGCCCGGGTACTGGTTGAGCCAGGCTGCCAGGTGGCCATGGAAGACCCCGGCTACCCGCCGGCACGGCAACTGTTTCTGGCCCTGGGTGCACGCCTGCAATCGGTGCCGGTGGATGATGAAGGCCTGTGCGTGGAGCAGATCGCCGATGGCACCCGGCTGATCTACGTAACGCCCTCGCACCAGTTCCCGCTGGGCATGCCCATGAGCGAGCCACGCCGGCATGCCCTGCTGGCGCGGGCTGCCGAGCTGGGTGCACTGATCATCGAAGATGACTACGACTGCGAGTTCCGCTACCACGGGCCAGCTTCGGACGCACTCCAGCGCCTGGACCGGCATGGGCTGGTGGCCTATGTCGGGACCTTTTCCAAGACCTTGCTGCAAGAACTACGCCTGGGCTATGCCGTATTGCCGCCTGCCGTACTGCAAGCCGCTTGCGTGGCAAAGCACCTGAGCGACTGGCACAGCCCGACTTTGCTGCAATGGGCGCTGGCGCGTTTTTTAGGCGAAGGCCACCTGAACAAGCACATCCGCCGCTGCCACGAGGTCTACAGCGCCCGCCGCGAGCGCATCCTGGGGCGCCTGGGGGGCGACCTGGCACCGTGGTTCAGCGCAATACCCGCAAGCGCCGGGTTCCACCTCAGCGCCTTGGCGGCGCCCGGGGTGGATGTGGAGTTACTGGCCAACCTCGCACGCAAGGTAGAGGTCGGCCTGTATTCACTGGCGCCATTCTTCAGCGAAGCGCCGGTCCGCCCGGGGCTGTTGATGGGCTTCGGCGCCATCGAACTGCTGGACATCGACCCGGCACTGGACCGGGTGCGCGATACCCTGCAACGCCTCAGCTGACCGGCGCGGCGTTACCTGGTGCGACCGGTCGCGCGATGGCTGCGGCGTAACCGCGCGGATTGAAGCAGCTGGTTACCAGCAACATGGCCACCACGGTCACGGTGAGCAGCATCCACGACGCCTGGAAGTCACCGCTCACGTCACGCAGCCAGCCGGTGATATACGGCACGATACCGGTGATGATAAAGCCGATGCCCTGCACGAACGCCGCCAGGCTGCCGGCCTCGGCGGGCGTCTTCAGGTGCTCCAGGGTCAGCGTCAGGCTCTGGCTGAAGCAGGCGCCCAGGCCAAAACCGATCATCGCGACCCACAGCCCCGAAGCCTGCGTGGGTGCCAGCAGCAGGCCAAGGAAACCGGCCAGCTGGATCGTCAGTGCCAGCCACAGGCCCGGGCGGCGGTCGGCCCAACGCCGCAGCAACAGCGGCAACCCCAGAGCGCCGGCCACCTGGAACACCGTCATCAGGCCGACCAGGTCTGCGCCGCCCTGAGCACTGCCGCCGTGCTCGATATGGTACGCCGGCAGCCACGCCACCATGCTGGTGTAGCCGCCATTGATCAGGCCGAAGTACAAGGCCAGCAACCAGGCCCGGCGCGTGCTGAACCAGTGCCCGCCTGCAGCGCCGGCCAGCTTTGGCGCCCCCTGCCGTGGCCGCAGTACGGCCCACGCCACCAGTGCCAGCAGCGCCGGGATCGCCCACAGGCCAAGGCCGACCTGCCAGTGACCGAAATGGCCGCTGATATGGGGACCAAGCACCGCAGCCATGCCGCCACCACTCATCAACGCCGCCGAGTACAGCCCCATCGCCCCCGCCAGGCGGCTTGGAAACCAGCGGTTGACCAGGCCCGGCATCATGCCCTGCACCACCGCCACGCCCAGGCCGGCGACCACCGCACTGGCAATCAACGCCCAGGCGCTGTCCAGTTGCAGGCGCCACAGGCAGGCCAGGGCAATTGCAGCCAGGCCACCGAGCATGCCGCCATGCTCGCTGATCCAGCGTCGCAGCCAAGGCTGCAGCAACGGCACCAGGCCCATGCACAGCACCGGCACCGCCGTCAGCAGGGCTGCCTGCTGGTAGCCCAGCCCGGTGCTGGCGCGCATGGGTTCGAGTAACGGGCCGATACTGGTCAGGATCGGCCGCAGGTTCAGCGCCAGCAGGATCACCAGCAACAGGTTCAAAGCAGCTCTCATTGTGAATCGGTTCTCGGGTAGCAGGACCCGGCCATTATCCCGGCTTGGCAGGCCTGGCAGAAATGAAGAGATTGGATGCTTGTCAGTGGCCACCTGAATGGACGATTGGCCTCCAGCTTATGTGTGCAATTGGCTATCGGGGAGGCCAAAGGGCAGCGTTACAGTAGTGCCATTCCCATCCCATACCCTTTGGAGACAGCCATGCACAACCGTATCGAATGGGCCAAGCACGCCCCGGAAGCCTACAAAGCCATGGTCGGCCTGGAACAGGCCCTGGCCAAGAGCGGCCTGGAGAGCTCGCTGCTGGAGCTGGTGCGCCTGCGCGCTTCGCAGATCAACGGCTGCGCCTATTGCGTCAACCTGCACGCCAACGATGCGCGCAAGGCAGGTGAGACCGAAGCGCGCTTGCAGACCTTGAGCGTGTGGCGCGAAACCGCCTACTTCACCCCGCGTGAACGTGCGGCACTGGCCTGGGTAGAAAGCCTGACTCGACTGCCTGAGGACGGCGCGCCGCAGGGGCAATATGAAGCCCTGCAGGAACACTTCGAGCCGGCCGAGGTGGTCAACCTGACCCTGGCGATTGCCACCATCAATGCCTGGAACCGCTTCGGGGTCGGGTTTGCCATGGTGCCGGCCTGATCATTCAATGATCGCAGCACCGGCCCTATCGCCGGCAAGCCAGCTCCCACAGGTACTCCGCAAGCCTCGAATACTGTGGAGAACATGTGGGAGCTGGCTTGCCGGCGATAGGGCCGCTACAGGGAACAACTACCGCCCGGCCAACCGCGCTCGATAGCTTCCGGGGCTCTGCCCGGTCCACTTCTTGAACGCTCGGTGAAACGCACTGGGCTCCTGGAAACCTGCCTGCTCGGCTATTTCGGCAATGCTCAATGTCCCTTCGCGCAACCGCTCGAAGGCCATTGCCCGGCGCACCTCATCCTTGATCTGCTGATAGGAACGCCCCTCCCGCTCCAGTTGCCGGCGGAACGTACTGGCACTGATCCCTTGCTGCTGTGCCAGCGCCGCCAGTGTCGGCCACTGCCCATAGTGCCGCGCGCGCAGGTGCCGGTATACCTCGGCCACCAGCCCATTCTGGTTGCGAAAGCGGATCACCAGCCCCTGCGGCGCACTGCGCAGAAAGGTTTTCAGGGTCGCCAGGTCCTGCACCACCGGCAGACGCAGGTAGGCGCTGTCGAACTCCACTTCGGTACGCCCGCTGCCCAGGCGCAGGTCCGGGCCCCACAACAGCAGGTCGTCTTCCTGGGCCGGGCGCGACACTGCTAGCTCGGTACGGTCGATGGCGATGCGCCGCCCGGCCAGCCAGCACAACATGCCGATCATCAGCACCAGGTAGGTTTCCTCGGCATACACCCGGGTCAGCGGGTCGGCAATGCTCGACTGCACGCTGATCAGCGCGCGCCCACCGCGCACCGTCAGGCTGCCGCGAAGGTCGTGCAGGAACAGGCCGAAGCCACCCAGGCACTGGCGCAAGGCCTTTTCCAGGTTCGGTTCAAGGATCAGCCCCCGGCAGATCAGGGCGAAACTGCCCAACGGCATGCCATGGCTGTCGAGACGGAAAAACTCGTCGCCCAGGTGCTGGATCTGCGCCAGCCACAGCTCGGCGAAGGCCTTGGCCGGTACGCGTGCCTGGGGCTGTTCAAGCAGCTGCGGGTCGATGCCTACCGCGTGCAACTGTGCATCACGCTCGGCTGGGCTGTCGCGCAGGGCGTGGAGCATGGCATTGAGAAAGTACACGGCGACCGAATCGCTATCGCGCATGGTGGTTTTCGCTGTCTATGCTGAGTGGCAAAAAGTGCCAGGTTGTTTGAACAGATCCGGCATAGGCTGCAACAGAGCCTTTGCCTAGACTCGATCCCACTCCGGGACCGCCGGCCATTCTCGCAGAGCCTGGCCCGGTCCCGCCATGCCTAAGCTTACGGAGCCTCTATGAGCAGCCCAGAAATCTACGTCGTCAGTGCCGTGCGTTCCGCCATCGGTGGTTTTGGAGGCTCGCTCAAGGACCTGCCCCTGGCCGACCTGGCAACTACCATCACCCGCGCCGCCATTGAGCGCTCGGGCGTGGCCGCCGAGCAGATCGGCCATATGGTCATGGGTACCGTGATCCCGACCGAACCGCGCGATGCCTACCTGTCGCGGGTTGCCGCAATGAACGCCGGCATCCCCAAGGAAACCCCTGCCTTCAACGTCAACCGCCTGTGCGGCTCGGGCCTGCAGGCCATCGTTTCTGCCACCCAGTGCCTGCTGCTCGGTGATGCCGACGTGGCCGTGGCCGCCGGTGCCGAGTCCATGAGCCGTGGCCCGTACCTGCTGCCGCAGGCGCGCTGGGGCGCGCGCATGGGCGACCTGCAAGGCATCGACTACACCGTCGGCGTGCTGCAGGACCCGTTCGAACACTTCCACATGGGCATCACCGCAGAAAACGTCGCCGCCAAACACGGCATTACCCGCCAGATGCAGGATGAACTGGCCCTGACCAGCCAGCGCCGCGCCGCCCGCGCCATTGCCGAAGGCCGTTTCGACAGCCAGATCGTCCCGGTGGAGCTGAAAACCCGCAAAGGCACCGTACAGTTCGCCGTGGACGAACACGTGCGTGGCGACGTTACCGCCGAGCAACTGGCCGGCATGAAGACCGTGTTCAAGAAGGACGGCACCGTGACTGCCGGCAACGCCAGCGGCATCAACGATGGCGCGGCCGGCCTGGTGCTGGCCAGCGGTGATGCCGTGCGTCGCCTGGGCCTGAAGCCGCTGGCGCGCCTGGTGGGCTATGCCCACGCCGGTGTCGAGCCCGAACTGATGGGCCTTGGCCCGATCCCGGCCACCCGCAAGGTGCTGGAAAAGACCGGCCTGAAACTGCAGGACCTGGACGTAATCGAGTCCAACGAAGCGTTCGCCGCCCAGGCCTGCGCCGTGGCCCGCGAGCTGGGCTTCGACCCGGAGAAGGTCAACCCCAATGGTTCGGGTATTTCCCTGGGCCACCCGGTGGGTGCCACTGGCGCAATCATCGCCACCAAGGCCATCCATGAACTGCAGCGCATTCAGGGCCGCTACGCCCTGGCCACCATGTGTATCGGTGGCGGCCAAGGCATCGCCGTAGTCTTCGAGCGCGTCTGAGGGAGCCTGGCACATGAGCATTGAACAGATCGCCGTGATCGGCGCCGGCACCATGGGCAACGGCATTGCCCAGGTGTGCGCTGTCGCCGGCTACCAGGTGCTGCTGGTGGATGTTTCCGACGCGGCGCTGGAGCGCGGCGTGGCCACCTTGAGCAAGAACCTCGAGCGCCAGGTCAGCAAGGGCACCCTGGATGCGGACAAGGCCGCTGCGGCGAAAACGCGTATCCGCGCCAGCACCGACTACGCCCAGCTCAGCAGCGCGCAGCTGGTGATCGAGGCCGCCACCGAAAGCCTGCAGCTCAAGCAGCGCATCCTGCAGCAAGTGGCCGCCAACGTCGCTGCCGACTGCCTGATCGCCACCAACACTTCGTCGCTGTCGGTCACCCAGCTGGCCGCCAGCATCGAGCACCCCGAGCGCTTCATCGGTGTGCACTTCTTCAATCCGGTGCCGATGATGGCGCTGGTGGAGATCATTCGCGGCCTGCAGACCAGCGACAGCACCTACGCCCAGGCGCTGGTGGTGACTGAAAAGGTCGGCAAGACCCCGATCACCGCAGGCAACCGCCCGGGCTTCGTGGTCAACCGCATCCTGGTGCCGATGATCAACGAGGCGATCTTCGTGCGCCAGGAAGGCCTGGCCAGTGCCGAGGACATCGACACCGGCATGCGCTTGGGCTGCAACCAGCCCATCGGCCCGCTGGCCCTGGCCGACCTGATCGGCCTGGACACCCTGCTGGCGATCATGGAGGCCTTCCATGAAGGCTTCAGCGACAGCAAGTACCGCCCTGCCCCGCTGCTCAAGGAAATGGTCGCGGCCGGTTGGCTGGGGCGCAAGACCGGCCGCGGTTTCTTCACCTACTGAGGACAAGGCGCCATGCCCCCGGTCAATGCCGCAATGCGCTGTGCCAGCTTTGAGGAGCGACGCGACCGGGCCATGGCGCTGTTTGCCGAAAAGGGCTTTGGCCAAGTCAGCATGCGCGAGCTGGCGGCCCATGTGGGGCTGACTGCGGGCTCGCTGTACCATCACTTTCCCAGCAAGCAGGACCTGTTGTACGACTTGATCGAGGAGTTGTACGAAGAACTGCAGGCCACCCTGGACCAAGGCCGCCGGGCCATGGCCCGCGGTGCCTCGGCATTGGGCTGCCTGATTGCAGCGCACTGGCAATTGCATGCCGAGCGGCCGATGCAGTTTCGCTTGGCGGAGCGCGACTTGTGCTGCCTGAGCGATGACCAGCAGGCGCGCCTGGCCTTGTTGCGCAAACGTTACGAGGCGGGGTTGCTGAGGTTGATCGCGCCACAGGCAAAGTTGCAGGGGCAAGCCTTGGTGGCGACGGCGCATGTGGTGGCGACGCTGCTGAACCAGTTGCCGGGGATGTTGAAGGCATTGCCAGAGGAACAGGGGCTGGGGCTGATGGAGAGCATGTTGGCAGGTGGTATAGAGCGCACCCTGCGATAGCCTGTACTGGCCCTATCGCCGGCAAGCCGGCTCCCACAGGTACGCTGCAGATCTCAAGGCCTGGGCAGTACTTGTGGGAGCTGGCTTGCCGGCGATAGGGCCACCAGCTTTAACGCAAAAGTCTCTGGATCTGCTCGTGCAAGGTATCCAGGTCGAACGGTTTGGCCAGGATCGGTGCCTTGCGGGTGATCGGGCTGCCAGACTCGAGAATCTCGGCCGGGTAGCCACTGATGAATATCACCTTCAGGTCTGGCCGCAACTTCACCGCAGGCTCGGCAATATCCACCCCGGAGATGCCACCCGGCAAGCGGAAGTCCGTCACCATCAGGTCCAGGTGCGGTTTGCTGGCCAGGATCGCAAACGCCTGCTCGCCATCTTCGGCAACCAGCACGTGGTACCCCTCACCCGCCAGGTAATCGCGCAAAATCATGCGAATCGCAGGTTCGTCCTCGACGACCAACACCACATCTTGTGCATCTTCACTCATGTTAACGCCTTGAAATTCTTACAGTTGGCCATCAGACCCCAGGCTCACGCAGAGGTTGCCCGCGCCTGGTCGTTTTGTTCTTTGAATGTTGCAAGCGGCAATTGCAGGGTGAATGTGGCGCCCTTGCCTTCCTCGCTTTCAACCCGTATCCGGCCACCGTGCGCCTGCACGATCTGTTCGGAGATGTACAACCCCAAACCCAAGCCTCCGCTGGCTTGCTGGGCAGCGACGCGCTCAAATTGCTGGAAGATCCGCTGCTGGTTGACGGCGCTGATACCGATGCCCTGATCCTGCACCTGCACCCAAGCCATGCCCTCCTGCTCGAACACTCGCACCTGCACCGGTTTGCGCTCGCCGTAACGCATTGCGTTGGACAACAGGTTGGCCACTACTTGTTCAATCCGGAATTCGTCCCACTCACCCTTCAATGCTTCGCAGCGCTGCAGTTCGATGTGGGTTTCCAATGCCATGGCCTGCGCGGTGAAGTTTTCCACCAACCCACGCACCAGTTGGGCGAGGTCAAACAGCCTGGGGCGCAGCGACAATTTACCGGTACGGATGCGCGAAACATCAAGCATATCCTCGACCAACCGGATCAGGCTGTTGATCTGCCGCTCGTCGCGCTCGACCATGGCCTGCAGCTTGTCGGCGCTGAAGGCATCCAGGTTGCCCCGCGCCAGGTGCATCTTGCGCAACTGGGTTTCCAGGATCAGGCCATTGAGCGGCGTACGCACCTCGTGGGAGACGATCGACATGAAGTCGTCACGCATGCGCACGGCATGCTCCAGCTCACATCGCGCCACCTGCAGCTGGCTGAGCAAAAGCTCTTGCTCCTGGCGGCTATGCTCCAGGGCTTCCAGCTGCCGGCCAAGCACCTTGCGCTGGCGGAAAAGGTCAACAAACACCGAGACCTTGCTTTTTACCGCCAGGGTATCGAGCGGCTTGTGCAGAAAGTCCACGGCCCCGCTCTCGTAGCCCTTGAAGGCATAGTTCATCTCGCGGCCGGCCGCGCTGACGAAAACGATCGGGATGTTCTTGGTCTTGTCGGTGCCGCGCATCAACTCGGCAAGTTCGAAACCGTTCATGCCCGGCATTTGTACATCGAGGATGGCCAGCGCGAATTCGTGCTCAAGCAGCAACGACAACGCCGCTTCGGCAGACTGGGCCTGGTGCACCTCGCGGTCTTCGCCCTGGATCAGGGCATCGAGCGCCAGCAGGTTTTCCGGCAGGTCGTCGACAATCAGCAGTTTGGCGATGGTGTGGCTTAGCATGCGCTATATTCCAAGGTCGCGAGCAGCTGCCCGATACCACTCAGAGTAAGGATATGGTCGGGCTGGTGCAGGGCCAGGGCGGCCTCCGGCATCAGGGCGACCTGTGCGTCGCGAGGGTCCTGGACTATCGTGCGGCCCCCATTGTTCTTGATATAGGCAAGGCCCCTGGCGCCGTCTTCGTTGGCACCGGTGAGCAGCACGCCAAGCAGGCCGTCGCCATAGGCATCGGCCGCCGAGATGAACAAAAAATCGATTGCTGGACGCGAGAAATGCACGGGTTCTTCCTGGCTCAGCGACAGCGTCAGGTCGTGCTCCACCGACAGGTGGTAACTCGGCCCCGCCACATAGATCTGCCCGCTGCTGATGGGTTCCTTGTCACATGCCTCGTGCACCGGCCGATGCAGCCGACGCTGCAGCACTTCGGCCAGTTGGCTGTGGCGGTCGTCCGGCAGGTGCAGCACGCAAAGCACAGGTAGGGCGAACGCCGGTGGCAGCGCGCCGAGCACTTCGAACAATGCCGCCACGCCGCCAGCCGAGGCGCCGATCACCACTGCGCGTACGCCGTTCATGATTTACGGAAGATCCGTTCGGGCTTGACCAGCGGCTCGAACCGGTCGCTGTAGGCCGAAAAGTCCACCGACTCCTTGCTGCCCAGCACCAGGAAACCCCGGTGGCAGAGCGACTCGTGGAACAGCCCGAGGGCGCGGTCCTGCAGCTCCTTGTTGAAGTAGATCAGCACGTTGCGGCACGACACCAGCTGGGTCTCGGAGAACACGCTGTCGGTGGCCAGGCTGTGATCGGCGAACGTCACGTTGTCACGCAAGCTGCTGTCCATGATGGCGTTGCCATAGGCCGCTGTGTAGTACTCGGTAAAGTCACGACGGCCGCCGGCCAGGCGGTAGTTTTCCTCGTACTCGCGCATGCTCTGCATCGAGTAGATGCCCTGCTTGGCCCTGTCCAGCGAATGCGGATTGATGTCGGTGGCGTAGATGATGGTGCGCTCAAGCAGCCCTTCCTCACGCAACAGGATGGCCATGGAATACACCTCCTCCCCCGTGCTGCAGCCCGCGATCCAGACCTTGATCGAGGGCCAGGTGCGCAGCAGCGGCACCACTTCGTTGCGCACGGCAAGGAAGTGGTCAGGGTCGCGGAACATCTCGCTGACCGGGATCGTCAGGTACTGCAGCAATTGCATGAACATGCCCGGGTCGTGCAGTACGCGCTCCTGCAGCGCCGATACCGTCAGGCAATCGAACTGGCGCAGCGCATGCAGGATCCGGCGCTTGATCGAGGCGCCGGAATAATTGCGGAAATCGTAGCTGTACTTGAGGTAGATGGCCTCGATCAGCAAGCGGATTTCGATGTCGGTGTTACGTTCGCTAGTCAAATTCGCTCCAGTTGCGGCAGCCATACACGAATCAACGAGAACAAACGGTCCAGGTCGATCGGTTTGGCCAGGTAATCATTGGCTCCGGCCTGCAGGCAACGCTGCTGGTCATCCTTCATGGCCTTGGCGGTCACGGCGATGATCGGCAGCTTGCGCCAGCGTGCCTGCTGGCGGATCAGCCGAGTGGCCTCGAAGCCGTCCATTTCAGGCATCATCACGTCCATCAGCACCAAGTCGATGTCGTCATGCTGCTCCAGGCGCTCGATGGCCTCGCGGCCGTTACGGCCAATCTCGACGATGGCGCCCTTGTGCTCCAGGGCACTGGTCAGGGCGAAGATGTTACGCACGTCGTCATCCACCAGCAGCACCTTGCGCCCTTCGAACACCTTGTCGCGGCTACGCGCAGTCTTGAGCATGCGCTGGCGTTCGTTGGACAGCTGCGATTCTACCTTGTGCAGGAACAGCGTCACTTCGTCGAGCAGGCGCTCCGGCGAACGCGCGCCCTTGATGATGATCGAACGCGAGTACTTGAGCAGGTCGGCTTCTTCTTCGCGGGTCAGGTTGCGCCCGGTGTAAACGATTACCGGCGGGAAGGAACGGATATCCTCGGCGGTCATACGCTTGAGCAGCTCATTGCCGAGCATGTCCGGCAGCTTGAGGTCGATGATCATGCAGTCGTAGATGTTCTCGCGCAACAGCGCCAAGGCATCCTGGGCCATGGCCACGGCAGTGATCTCGATATCGTCGTCGCCAATCAACCGGGCGATGCTCTCGCGCTGCAGGTCGTCGTCCTCCACCAGCAGGATATGCTTGAGCTTTTGGGTAAGTTTGGCTTCCAGGCGAGCGAAGACTTCCTTGAGCTCCTCGCGACTGGTGGGTTTCACCGCATACCCCACCGCGCCCATGTGCATGGCCGCTTCGACGCGGTCTTCCACGGAAATGATGTGCACCGGGATATGGCGGGTGCCGGCCTGCTCCTTGAGGCGCTGCAGAACGGTCAGGCCCGAGTGGTCGGGCAGGCGCATGTCCAGCAGGATGGCATCCGGTATGTACTGGGCCGCCAGCTCGAAGCCTTCGTCGGCACCATGAGCCACCAGGCAGCTATAGCCCAGTTCGTGCGCAAGGTCGAAGAGGATGCGGGCAAAGTTGGGCTCGTCTTCGATCACCAGAATGCAACGGGTATCGAAGGGTGCCCGCTCGCGGTCGTCGGCAAAGGTCGGTGCCGGGCGCATGGCAGCAGCGGCCACCGGCACTTGCGGTGCAGGCGGCAACGCGTCGACGGCAGGGCGCAGGCTTTGCGGCTCGATGTCTTCGGCCTCGGCGGCGTAGCGTTCCGGCAGGATCAGGCTGAACACACTGCCCTGGCCAGGGGTGCTGTCGACATTGATCTGGCCACCGAGCAAATGCGCCAGGTCACGGGAAATCGACAGGCCCAGGCCGGTGCCACCGTAGCGGCGGTTGCTGGTGCCATCGACCTGATGGAAGGCGCCGAAGATCGCCTGCTGCTGATCGGCAGCAATGCCGATGCCGCTGTCGCGCACGGCGAACACGATACCGCTGTCAGCCTGGAAGCTGACGTTCATGCTGACCTGGCCGCGCTCAGTGAACTTGATGGCGTTGGACAACAGGTTCTTGAGGATCTGCTCCAGGCGCTGACGGTCCGTGAACAGGGTGGCCGGCACCTGCGGCTCGACCTTGACCTCGAAGGCCAGGCCCTTGTGGCCGGCAAGCGGCTGGAACATGCCGCGCAAGCCTTCTGCCAAGCGCTCGACCTGGGTGGTTTCGGGGCGTACTTCGAGTTTGCCGGCCTCGACCTTGGCGATGTCGAGAATGTCGTTGATCAGGTTGAGCAGGTCGTTGCCGGCCGAGTAGATGGATTCGGCGAACTTGACCTGCTCCTCGCTGAGGTTGCCTTCGCCGTTTTCTGCCAACAGCTTGGCCAGGATCAGCGAGCTGTTCAGCGGCGTGCGCAGCTCGTGGGACATGTTGGCAAGGAATTCGGACTTGTACTTGCTCGAGCGCTGCAAGTCGTCGGCGCGGGCCTGCAATTCCAGCTGCGCCCGGCCCAGTTCATCGTTCTTGCGGTCGAGCGCATCGGTGCGTTCCGACAACTGCTCGTTGGTCTGCTCCAGCTCGGCCTGTTGGGTTTCCAGGTGGGCCTGGGACTCCTTGAGCACCCGCGACTGCTCCTCGAGCTCTTCGTTGGCAGTCTTGAGCTCTTCCTGTTGCACCTGCAGCTCTTCATTCAGTTGCTGAGTTTCGGCCAGCACTTCCTGCAGGCGCTGACGATAACGGGCACTTTCGATGGACATGCCGAGGTTGCCGCCGACGCGTTCTAGCAGCTCTTCGTCGCGTTCTTCCAGGGGGCGCAGGAAACCCAGCTCGATCACCCCGTTGATCTGACCGTCTTCGGTAGCCGGCATCAGCAGCGCACTGCGCGGCAAGCCGCTGCCCAGGCCGGAACTGAGGCGATAGAAGTCTTCTGGCAGGTCATCCAGGCGCAACAGGCGGCCTTCGCGTACCGCCTGGGCCAACAGGCCGTCGTGGTCCAGCCTGATCTGCTCGCGAGCCTGCTCTTCGGCGCCCAGGCCATAACAGGCCACGCGCACCAGGCGGCCATGCTCGTCGCGCACATACACGGCGCCCACCACGCTGCCCAGATAAGAAGCGAAGAAGCGCAGGATGTTGTCGCCGAGCATGGGCAAGGTCAGTTGCCCGAGCACCTGCTGAGCCAGCTGGGTCTGGCCGTTGCGCAACCAGGCCTGCTGCTCCAGGCGCTGCGCCGAGCGTTGCTGGGCCTGAAGGTTTTCATCGTAGCTGGTCGACAGTGCCAGCAGGTCTCGACGGCCCAGATACGCCAGCAAGGCACTGAGGCTGACGATGAACAGCACGAAGGCCGAGATCGCCGTCAAAGTGACGGAACTGACCTTTTCGTTACGGGCCATGCGCAGTTGTTGTTCGGTGCTGATCAGGCCATCGAATTCCTTGCGGATTTCATCGGTGATGCGCTTGCCCCGGCCATTGCCGATCGACGCCTGGTAATCGCCCTGGCTGCGGCGCAGGGTAATCATCTCGTTGCCGAAGTCGTTCCAGGCCTGCTGCAAGGCAATCAGCCGGTCGATGCGATCGACCTGCTGCGGGTTGTCCTCGACCATGCCGCGCAGGCTTTGCAGGCTGCCGAGAATACGTGGCTTGGCTACCTCGTAGGGGTCAAGAAAACGCTCGTCACCCGTGATCAGAAAACCGCGCATGCCGGTTTCCATGTCGATCGACAGCTTGACCGTTTCGTTGGCATTGCCGATCACCCGGTCGGTGTGCTCGACCCACTGCATGGCCGAAAGCAGGTAGTTGATTACCGCGACAAAGGCCACGGCCCCCAGCAGGCCTACCCCCAGGGGGAGGCCGATGTTGCGGCTCAACAGCTTGCGAAAGCTTCGCTGGTCCATCGAGGCTGCTTGAATCATGTGAAAACGCCCGAGCAAGAAAAGTCCATTGGAAAGAGTGGCGGATCAGTCGTTGTTGTTATCTGCCACTGCGCCGTCCTGATAAGCGAGTCTAACCAGCTTTGAAGGGTCTGGCAGGGCATTTAGCCAGTATTTGAAGGCTGTGTGCTCCAATCGTTCCATCTGATTGCAGGGATCGGTATCCTCGGGAACTTCTGCTGCCACCAGGTGCACAGATTAAAGACATTCATTTGTACAGGATCCGAACCATGCATCTTCTTGTAGTCGAAGACGACGACATCGTACGCATGCTGATGGTCGAAGTGCTCGACGAGTTGGGCTACACGGTCATTGAGGCACAAGACGCCGCAGCCGCCCTGCGGGTGCTCGAAGACCCGAGCCAGACACTGGCACTGATGATGACCGATGTGGGTTTGCCGGACATGCGTGGCGAGGTGCTGGCAGGCAAAGCGCGCGAGCTGCGGCCACTGCTGCCCGTGCTGTTCGCCAGTGGCTATGCCGACAGCATCAATGTGCCCGAGGGCATGCACCTGATCGGCAAGCCGTTCAGCATCGACCAGTTGCGGGACAAAGTGGTGGCCATTCTCGGTCCGGTTTGAGATTGGGGCTCCCTGTACCGGCCCCTTCGCGGGTAAACCCGCTCCCACAGGGACCGCACCGTTTCGAACGCTGTGCAGTACCTGTGGGAGCGGGTTTACCCGCGAATAGGCCAGTACAGGCAACACAGCTCACAGCTCCCTGCGCAACAGATAGGTATCCATGATCCACCCCTTGCGCCGCCTCTGCTGCTCACGCACCTCCAGTATCCGTGCCTTCACCGCCTGCAACGGCCCGGCAATCAGCACTTCATCCTCAGTCCCCAGGTAAGCGCCCCAATAGATCATCAACTCCGGGTCGTCGAGCTGGGCAAATGCGCACTGCCCATCGAGCATCACCACCACGTTGTCGATAGGTCCATGCCCGGCCAGGCGCCGCCCTGGCAGCACGGTCAGCGGCTCGCCGATGCGGTTGAGCGGCACCTGGTGACGCGCCGCCAGCGCCTGCACACTGCTGATGCCAGGGATTATCTGCAGGCGCAGCGCCACGCCGCGTTCGCGGACCAGTTCGAGAATACGCAGGGTGCTGTCGTACAGCGTCGGCTCGCCCCACAGCAGAAAAGCGCCGGTTTCCCCATCGCCAATCTCTTGCTCGATCAGCTGGGCGTACAGCGCAGCACGCTGCCGGTGCCAGTCCTGCACCGCGCCAAGGTAGTCATCCGCCTGGCCATCGCGCGAGGGGTCGGCCACCTGCACCAGGCGATAGCCACCTTCGGGACGGTAACGTTGCACAATGGCCTTGCGCAGGCGTACCAGTTCATCCTTGTCGCTGCCCTTGTCGAGCACGAAAAACACACAAGCGCTACGCAGCGCATCAACGGCTTCATACGTGATCTGGCGCGGGTCACCCGCGCCAATACCGATCAACAACAGGTCTTTCATCGCCCTGCCCTTTGCGGGAACCAGCAGCCATTGTCAGGCGGCTACCGGTATTTGGCAAAATGCCCGCTTAGAAGATCGAGAAGTTGTAGCTGACAATGACCCGTGTTTCATCCATGTCACGCGCCCACTTTTCATAATTGCTACGGTAAGTGGAATTACGCAGGCGCACGCTGACATCCTTGAAAGTGCCACTTTGCACCTGGTACTTGAACTCGGTGTCGCGCTCCCATTCCTTGCCTTCGGCGCTGCTGCCCGGCACCTTGATATTGTCGCCGTTGATGTAACGGGTGAAGAAGGTCAGGCCGGGCACACCCAGCGCCTTGAAGTCGTAGTCATAACGCACCTGCCAGGAACGCTCCTGAGCGGCGGCGAAGTCGTTGACCTGGGCATAGTTGACCAGGTACGGGTTGCTGCCATCCAGGTACGGCATGGCGCTGTCGCCATACATCCGCTGCCAGCCCGCACTGATCTTGTGGCCACCCAGGCTGTAGCCGAGCATGCCGCTGAAGGCGCGATGGTCGATTGCACCGGCGCGAGCGTTGCCAATGTCATCACTCTTGATCAGGCGCAGGTCGGCCGACAGGCTGCCTACCGCCAACGGCTGGCTGGCCACCAGGCCGAGGAAGTGCTGGCGGTAGATATTTTCCAGCTTGGCCACCTGGTATTGGGCGCTGATCCGCTCGTTGAAGCGGTAGTCGACACCGGCCAGGTCGAAGTGGTCAGCCTCGATGTCGCAGGCATAGCGCTTGTTCTTGCAGTGCACGCGGATGTCCTGGCGGTCGGTGGAATCCCGCGCGGTGTATTTGTCCAGACGGGCCAGGGTGAACTTCAAGTCGCGCACTTCTTCAGAAGTGAGCATGGCGCCATGGAACATGGTAGGCAGCAGGCGGCCGTCGTTGTATTTGAGCAAGGGCACATCCGGCATCATCGAGCCGTACTTGAGCACGGTATTGGACACCTTGACCTTGGCCGCCAGCCCCATCTTCGCGTACTGGTCAGCCGAGTGCCGAGGATCATGCCCGGAAGAAGGCAGCAAACCGCTGTTACTGTCCGCCGGGCTAGAGTCCAGTTTGAAACCGAACATGCCCAGTGCATCCACGCCGAAACCTACCGGCCCCTGGGTATAACCCGACTGCACATTAAGGATGAAACCTTGTGCCCATTCTTCCCGCTTGGACGCGCCTTGACTGGAACTGCTGTGGCCGTCACGAAAGTCCCGGTTGAAATAGACATTGCGTGCTTCAAGCTTGGCACTGCTGTCTTCAAGAAAACCGGCAGCCTGGGCGTTGGCACCGGCACACAAGAGAAACAGGCCGGCAACACGGCGCCCGTGGGCGAGGGGAAAAGGGGCAAACATGCGAAGAAACATCCAGAATCAAAGGCGAGTTAACACACTGCGGCACACACTGGCCACGGCACTGCGACAAGCCGAACAATCATCGGCTATCATCTGAAATGATCGCGCAATGGCTCTGCCGCGGGCCATTGGACCATGGTCTACACGTGCTGGGAGGCAGACCCGAAAAAACCGGGAAATAGCGCTCGCAAAACTAGGAAAGTTCCCGTCTTACTTGCAAAAGTTAGCAGTTTACCCAGTACCCATGAATGACTACACTCGATATCAGCGAACAGCGGAACCCACCCGCGTGGCTGGCGTTTTATGCGTATTCAATGTTCGTCACGCCCTGCCACGACTGACGTACAGGAGTGATTACAGTGTCCAGACTTGCAGAGTTTCGTGCTGCCGAAAAAGCGCTCCAGGAGCAGATGGCGCAACTGGAGGCGTTGAAAAAGGATGCCGGCCTCAAACGCGAAATCGAATTCGAGCAGAAACTAGTCGGCCTGATGAAAAGCTACGACAAGAGCCTGCGCGATATCATCGCCATCCTCGACCCCAAGGCGGTGGGCAGGGCTACCAGCCCAGCGCCCAAGCAACAGCGCCGCCCGCGGGTGGTAAAAGTTTATCAAAACCCGCACACCGGCGAGCGGATCGAGACCAAGGGCGGCAACCACCGTGGCCTCAAGGCCTGGAAAGAACAGTACGGAGGCGCCACGGTAGAAAGTTGGGTACGCTGATGAAACGTCCACGCGCACTTCACACTTTTTTCACAAGGGCTGGCTCAGTATCGAGACAGCTAAAGGACTAGCGACCCCACGCGCCCGCACATGCGGGCCTCTAATTCCAGCGCCCTGCCTTGTGCAGGGCGCTTTCATTTGCGCAATCAGCGCACTGCCGTATCATGGCCAGCCTGTCTGTTTTGCCGGTGCCCTGCGCCCGGCCCCGTCTCAGGAGTTCCCATGAGCCTGCACGATCTGCAAACCCTGCCTGGCGTCACCGCCCAACCGGATGCCGCTACCGCACAATTCGTCTTCAACCACACCATGCTGCGGGTCAAGGATATCGAGAAGTCGCTGGACTTCTACACCCGCGTGCTGGGCTTTCGCGTAGTCGACAAGCGCGACTTTCCCGAAGCCGCCTTCAGCCTGTACTTCCTGGCCCTGGTCGACCCGGCGCAGATTCCCGCCGATGACGCAGCACGCCACCAGTGGATGAAGTCCATCCCTGGCGTACTGGAGCTGACCCACAACCACGGCACCGAAAACGATGCCGAGTTCGCCTACCACAACGGCAACACCGACCCGCGCGGGTTTGGCCACATCTGCATCTCGGTGCCGGACGTGCGCGCCGCCTGTGCGCGCTTCGAAGCACTGGAAGTGCCCTTCCAGAAACGCCTGCAGGACGGGCGCATGAACCACCTGGCCTTCGTCAAGGACCCGGACGGTTACTGGGTAGAAGTGATCCAGCCGACCGAGCTCAAAGGCTAAGCGTTCATCGCCGTTCGCTCGTCGGACCGGGAACTCCCGGCCCCTTGCTGTGGTATATGAAGGTAACTGCTTCATATGCCACAGCGAGGTAAGGACGATGCAATCTCTTCACTGTGAATACCGCGAGCACACCATCACCGCCAGCGTGATGCCCCACCCCGACTCCCCCCTGCCCTACGCCGCCGGCTGCCTGATCACCGCGCCCGACGGGCATACCAGCAAGCGTCTGTCCATGCCAATGAAGTTTTTCTCCGACCTTGAGAATGCGCAGCATGTGTCGCTGGCCCATGGTCGGGCCCTGGTCGACCAGCAGCTGGATTACGGGCACAAGGTGTTCTGACCCTGGTATAGCCTGTACCGGCCTCTTCGCGGCTAAAGCCGCTCCCACAGGTACTTCACAGATTTCAGTGGCTGCGCTGTACCTGTGGGAGCGGCTTTAGCCGCGAAGAGGCCAGCACAGGAGTAACTAGATATCCCGGGCGTAAGCCACTGCCGCATCTACCTGCGCCCGCGTCGGCCGTACCCCGGTGTACAGCACAAATTGCTCCAGCGCCTGCAGCGCTATCACCTCCAACCCGGTAATCACCGGCTTGCCCAACGCCTGGGCCCGGCGGATCAACGGCGTCTGTTCCGGCATCGCCACCACATCGAACACCCGCTCCGCCGCCGCTATGGCCTGCTCGGAAAACGCCAGCGCCTCTGCCTCCGGCCCGCCTGCCATACCGATCGGCGTCACGTTCACCAGCATCGGCGGGCAAATGTCGCCCAGCTCCGGCACCCAGCGATAACCACACACATCCGCCAGTTGCCGACCGGCCTGCTCGTTGCGCGCAACGATGACGCCTTCGGCAAAGCCGGCATCGCGCAGGGCACTGGCCACAGCCTTGGCCATTCCGCCACTGCCGCGCAAGGCAAAGGCGGTGCCCGGATCGACCTGATGCTGCGCCAGCAACTGGCGCACGGCCAGGTAATCGGTGTTGTAGGCTTTCAGGTGGCCATCGGTATTGACCAAGGTATTGACCGACTCGATGGCAGCCGCCGACGGGTCGATTTCGTCGACCAGGGCCATGCACGCCTCCTTGTACGGCATCGACACGCCGCAACCGCGGATACCCAGCGCGCGGATACCCGCCACCGCCGCAGGCAGGTCATCGGTGCACATGGCCTTGTAGTAGAAGTCCAGGCCCAACTGCTGGTACAGGTGGTTGTGAAAACGTACGCCGAAGGTACCGGGGCGGCCGGCCAGGGAGATGCACAGCACGGTATCCCTGCTGGGAGTTGTCGACATAACCTGCTCCTTTGTCATAACTGAAACGTTTGTGCAGCGTAACAGAGGCAACCACTGGTCGTCCCTTACACAACCTTTACCGTTCCCCTGTGCTCAGCTGACAGAGACTGGAGTCATATTAGTAAGGCCCCGAACGTGGGGTTTCTCTGCGAGGTGCTCCATGAGCCGTCACATTCCCGGAATCGCCCTGCTGGTCGGCGCCTTGGCCATCAGCGGGCCCGCTGCTGCCCACGGCGGCCATGGCGGCGGTGGCTGGTATGGGCCGGGCCCGATCCTGGGTGCGGCGGTGGTCGGTGCTGTGGTGGGGGCAACGGTTTATGGCGGGCGTGACCGTACCGTGTACGTCGAACGCCAGCCGGTCTATTACGGGCCGCCGCCGGTGTACGTGCAACCGCCGCCGCAACCCGTGTACTACCAACCGTACTACGCGCCGGCACCGCCACCCCCGGGCTACCGCACCTACTACGGCCCGCCACCGGTGTATTACGGCCCGCCGCGCTGGTAACGGTTGATAGAACTAATGACCACTATCGACGAAGTTGATTTCAAACCGCTCAGGCTGCTGCGTATGGTAGAGCCATGTTTCACAGGAGGTCCACATGGCCACTATCCAGATCATGTCCGTTGTCGGCAGCGCCGTTCCCACTTCACTGCGTGAGCAGGGCCTGCTGGCATGCTGGTACCTGGTGCGCAACGGCGAAGCCGTAAGCGGCCCGATGCCGACCCTTGCCTCGGCCCAGGCCCTGGTCGAGCAGTTGCAACCAGGCACCCTGGTCGCCTGACCCGAATTTGTTGTGCGTTGCTCCCTACGCCCTTATGGCCCGCCGATCTGGCGGGCTTTTTTTTGCCAAAACGCCTGGCTGGAAGTTTGAGGTGGCGCGCAAATCGAGCACCGCCCACGCGGCGCATCGCGATGCACGCTCGCGCCTACAGTTTTTTCGGGCCAGTGATTTTTGTCGCCACAGCCAACTGGCTGGTCAGCGCCAGGACCTTGCCTTGTAGCCGCCCTACGCTTAACACCAGCTCGTTGCGCTCCCGGGCAAATTGGTCAGCTTTGGCCTCTGCCTCTCTGCGAGCATCCCGCTCAATGTCCAGCAGCTCGGTCAGTCGGCGGATGACTGCAATATCTGCGCTGTCCATCGCACGCTCGGTTGCATCCCTGGACAACCACTTGCGCAGCCATAGAAATGCCCCCAGTAACACAGTGCCCGTTCCGCTCAGCCAAGTGACTGTGCCCAGGCCGAGGTCGGTCGGATCCATGTGAACCTCATTACAGATGATGATGCGATGAGCCCGGGAGAAAAATGTCTCGCTGGCTTTATTTGTTTGTGCATTTAATTTAGCCTACAGCTAACTACACCACAAGAGCCAATTTAGCCATGCGCACATTTAGCAGCAAGCTAAACACTGGCATGCTTCGCCCCATGGACATCTACGACATTCGCAAGCACAACCTGGTCAAGCTCATTGGCAGCCAGAGGAAGGGATCCTGCGCAGAACGCTGGGGCATGGCGCCTGCACACCTGAGCCAGATCCTTTCCGACAAGACCGCGAAAAACTTGGGCGATGACGTGGCCCGCAGAATCGAGGGCATCGAAGGTTTGCCACGGGGTTGGTTCGACGCACTGTCGGCAGGCGACCCTGTGCAGGCGTCGGTCGAAACGGGCGACGGCAAGCTTTCGGCGGCCGACCTGGTCAAGCAGATGCTTGCCAGAAGCGGCAGAGGCATCCCTGAAGAAACCCGGCAAAGGTTGCTGGCCGCTGCAGAAGAACCGCAGGATGCCACGCTGGTAAAGGCTGAGCGTGTTCGCCCTGGCCTGGTCGGTGACGAGGTGTGGATTGCCCACTACGATGTGCGGGCTGCCATGGGCGGGGGCCAGATCCCCCACGACTACCCCGAAATGTTCAAGGACGTTCGCGTCAGCCCCAGCCATCTGCGCGAACTGGGTGTGGCGTTCACAGAACATCACCACCTGAAGATGGTAACGGGCTGGGGCCAGTCGATGGAGCCGACCATCAAGCACCGCGACCCGCTGATCGTCGATGTCAGCATTCGCGAGTTCGTTGGCGATGGCATCTACTTCTTTTCTTGGGGCGACCACATCTACATCAAGCGACTGCAGATCGCTGATGAGGACCATTTCGAGATGATCTCCGACAATTCGCGGCACAAAGACCGCATGATTCGCCGAGAAGAGACTTACATTCAGGCCAGGGTGCTATTGGTGTGGAATGCCCACCTTGTGTAGAACGAAGCCCGCCCGGCCCGGCGGGCGTTTGCTGGTAGCTAGAAAGGTGCCGCCGCCTCCACACGCTCCTCGCTGTCCTGCCCAACGATAAAGTCGTCACGCTCTTCCACGCTGCTGCGCGCCCAGCGCACTGTCACGCTCTGGTCATCGTTGAAGGTCAGGTCCAGCTCGGGCGTTTCCAGCAGCCGGCCCATCACTTCCTCCCATTCCGCGTCACCGTCGGTCTCCAGGCGATGCACAACGACCCAGCGCTGCGTCTGCGCGACCGGGTGGTTGAT
The DNA here is from genome assembly GCF_022760795.1 of Pseudomonas sp. BP01. NCBI lineage: Bacteria > Pseudomonadati > Pseudomonadota > Gammaproteobacteria > Pseudomonadales > Pseudomonadaceae > Pseudomonas > Pseudomonas sp. BP01. Next base: position 239,761 of record NZ_JAFBKA010000003.1, on the reverse strand, counting down.
CATCGACGAAACCCGCAAGCCAAGCCGCTCTACCCCGGTCATTTCCTGGCACTGCTGAGGTGCTGCCATCATGTGCTTAGACATATTCCCATCCTGATAGCTGTATATTCGTACAGTATTCCAGGAAAGCTTATCTCACCGCCAAATCCAGCGTAAAGCCCCGCCGCAGAAAAATTTCGCCCACAGGTAATTACGGCGGCCCTACAACCCGACTGACCCGGTAAACTCGACGGTGCCATTTTCCAAGGTGTGCCCATTGTTGCGATTCATCAAAAGAAAGTTCTCCAGATTGCTGCGAAAGTGGTTTGTCTACCTCGCGGTTGCAGGGCTGGCGGGCAACTACAGCCGATTGTTCGATCATCTTTCACTCTGGAAGCCTTGGCGCCTTGCCAAGGGCGTAGCGGCATACCTCATTGCATACTGATGCGCCTTTAACAAAGCACAGGATTAAATTTCGTTCACCTTGCGCCCTTTAGTCATAAGGCATTCGACAGCGTTTAGGCCATACTCCACAATGCAGCGGTTTGGGGGAAACCCTTGCACAGCCAACGACATACCACCTTTTAGTGAGCCTCAACGTGAAAACATCCCTGTCCATCCTCAGCCTGCTGCTGTTGCTCACAGGTACCGCGACCCTTCCGTCGACAGCTGCTGCACAACCCCCGGCCCAAGTCCAACGTGACCCGTCCAAGCTGCATCTGGCTTCAGGCAGCGCGCTGCTGGTCGACCTGAATACCAACCAGGAGTTGTATTCGAGCCACGCCGACCGCGTGGTGCCGATCGCCTCGGTCACCAAGCTGATGACAGCGATGGTGGTACTGGATGCCAAGCTGCCCATGGATGAAATGCTCACCATGACCATCGCCAACAACCCGGAAATGAAAGGCGTGTATTCCCGCGTGCGCCTGGGCAGCCAACTCGACCGCCGCGAGACCCTGCTGATTACCCTGATGTCGTCGGAAAACCGTGCGGCCAACAGCCTGGCCAACGCCTACCCCGGCGGCTACCCGGCGTTCATCAAGGCAATGAATGCCAAGGCCCGCAGCCTGGGCATGGCACATACTCGCTACGTTGAGCCGACCGGCCTGTCGACGCAGAACGTGTCCACCGCACGCGACCTGGCCAAACTGCTGATGGCCTCGCGCAAGTACCCGATGCTGAGCGACCTGTCGACCACCCGTGAAAAGACCGTGGCCTTCCGCAAGCCCAACTACACCCTGGGCTTCCGTAACACTGACCACCTGGTGAACAAGAGCAACTGGGACATCAAGCTGACCAAGACCGGGTTCACCAACGAAGCCGGGCACTGCCTGGTGCTGCTGACCCGCATGGACAACCGCCCGGTGGCCATGGTCATCCTCGATGCCTTCGGCAAGTACACCCACTTTGCCGATGCCAGCCGCATGCGCCAGTGGCTGGAGACCGGCGCAGCCAAGCCGGCACCGGCAGTGGCCATGCAGTACAAGAGCGAGCGGCAGAACAAGGGGCGCATAGCGTCCGAATAACCGCCTGGCCCTGGCGCTGCGCAAAACCTGTGTAGGCGCAGCCTTGTGTCGCGATGGGTCGCAAAGCGGCCCCGGCAATTGATGCGGCGAAGCTGAAATCCTGGGGCCGCTTTGCGGCCCATCGCGACACAAGGCCGCTCCTACAGGTTGTTGCGCGAGACAGTCAGGCCGTGGCGCTGACCATCCCGCCCGAACTGCTGCCACCCTCTTGCTGCAACAGCTCCAGCAGCTGCGCCGTGGCAGCCATGATCTGCCCGTTGATGGTGGCAATGCTTGCCTGCTTGGCGCCCACCGCAGCCGCCTTGGCCGTTTCATCCATCTTGCTGTTCTGCAGCGCGGCCAACTGCTTCTGCTCCTCGACCAGTTGCTTCTGCAGGTCCTTGATCAGCTGACGCAGCTCGGATACGGCCTCTGACTCGCCACTGTCTTCACTGTCCGCAGGTTGTGCCTGGCTACCCGCTGAAACTTTCATGCTGTCGCTACTGATGCTCAAAGGGCCCAGCGCCTCACCGGCCTGTTTTGCCTGTTCGCGTTCAGTGGCTGCGTTGGCGCTCAGCGTCTGCGCTGAAACGCCGTTGATCATCAGGTTGCTAGCCGTAATTGCGCTCATGTCTATTCCCTGGCTGAAAGATAAGTCCTTGCCGTAACCCCCTATCGGCCATTGCGCACAGTTCTTTAGCCCGCCTAAATTCCCCCGCGACTGGCTCGTTCCAACACATGTACTTGCGCAGGAGCCGGAGCCCCGGCGGGCCTCCATATCGACCATTCAGGGAATCGCAGCCATGAGCCAGTCCTCACAGCAGGAAACCATCAAAGATCTGATCGGCGTGGGCTTCGGCCCTTCCAACCTGGCCTTGGCCATTGCTCTGGAAGAACTCGCCGAGTCCCAGGGCCACGCCCTCGACGCACTGTTTATCGACAAGCAGCAGGACTACCGCTGGCACGGCGAAACCCTGGCCACCCAGAGCGAGCTGCAGATCTCGTTCCTCAAGGACCTGGTGTCATTGCGCAACCCCACCAGCCCCTACAGCTTCGTCAATTACCTGCACCAGAAGCAGCGCCTGGCCGACTTCATCAACCTCGGTACCTTCTACCCCTGCCGCCTGGAGTACAACGACTACCTGCGCTGGGCCGCCGAACATTTTGCCACCCAGGCGGTGTACGGCCAGGAAGTGCTGCGCATCGAACCTGAGGTGCAGGCTGGCCGGGTCGAGCACCTGCGCCTGGTTTCGCGCGACGCCCAGGGCCGCGAATACAGCCGCCGAACACGCTCGGTGGTGGTCGGCAGCGGCGGCACGCCGAAAATCCCGGAAAAGTTCGGTGCCTTCAAGGACGACCCGCGGGTATTCCATCACTCCCAGTACCTGAGCAGCCTGAACAAGCTGCCGTGCACCGCCGGCAAACCGATGCGCATCGCAGTGATCGGTTCGGGCCAAAGCGCCGCCGAGGCATTCATCGATCTCAATGACAGCTACCCGTCGGTGAAGGTCGACATGATCCTGCGTGGCTCGGCCCTCAAACCCGCCGACGACAGCCCGTTCGTCAACGAGATCTTCTCGCCGGACTACACCGACCTGGTCTACAACGAACCGGCCGACCAGCGCAGCAAACTGCTGGGCGAATACCACAACACCAACTACTCGGTGGTGGACCTTAACCTGATCGAACGCATCTACGGCATCCTGTACCGGCAGAAGGTCGCCCACCAGCACCGTCACAACGTGCTGTGCCGCCGCCAGGTCGAAGCCGTAGTAGCTACCCGCGAAGGCCTGGAACTGACCCTGCGCGACCTCGCCACCGGCCAGCAGCAAACCCACCGCTACGATGCCGTGATCCTCGCCACCGGCTACGAGCGCCGCTCGCACCGTGACCTACTGGCGCCGCTGGCCGGTTACCTGGACGATTTCAGCGTCGATCGCAATTACCGCGTACTGGCCAGCCCCGATCTGCAGGCCTCGGTGTACCTGCAGGGCTTCTGCGAGACCAGTCACGGCCTGAGCGACACACTGCTCTCGGTGCTGCCGGCCCGCGCTGCGGAAATCGGCCGAGCGCTGTACCAGGACCTGGCGCAATTGCACGGTAAACCGCAACCGGCAGTGGCCCTGACCCGCGCCTGACCTTTCTACTGCATGCCTTCAAAGCCGGCCTGACGCCTCGCGCGCAGGCCGGCTTTGCATTTAGAAACATTTGCTTGCATTTAAATCGGCAGGTTTTCAATTCTCATTCGTCCTTATCAGTACAGCCCTCTTTGGTTGGGCATACGCTCGACCACCCATTGCAGAAGACCGTCTGATGGCCAAATCACCGAAAAAATCCAAATCCAGGCTGTGGTTCCTGGTCCATAGCTGGCTCGCCCTGCCGATCTGGTTCTTTGTGCTGATCGTCTGCTTTACCGGCATGCTCGCCGTGGTCAGCCAGGAGATCGTCTGGCTCGCCGACCCGGCCGTGCGTGCCAACAAGCCCGACGCAGACGTCGAGCGTTTGAGCTTTCAGCAGGTGCTGGAAGCCTTGAACAAGGCCGAGCCGGACATGGTGGTAGAGCGCCTGAGCCAGCCGGATGGTTCGCACTTCGCAGTAAAAGCCAGTGTCACCCTGCCTGACGGCACCAGCCCAACGCTGTATGTAAACCCCTACACAGCGGCCATTCAGGGCAAGACCCCGGACTTCAACTTCGAAGCCTTCACCCGCGCCCTGCATGGCTGGTGGCTGGTGCCGTTCACCAACGGTTTCAGTTGGGGCTGGTACCTGGTGTCATTGCTTGGCCTGCCTATGCTGGCTTCGCTGGTCACCGGCCTGGTGGTGTACAAGAAGTTCTGGAAGGGCTTTTTCAAACCCGTGCGCACCGGCCATGGCTCGCGGATTTTCTGGGGTGACGTGCACCGCCTGGCCGGGGTGTGGTCGATCTGGTTCATTGCGGTCATTGCCATCACCGGCACCTGGTTCCTGATCCAGGCGATCCTGTTCGACAACCACATCACCATATCCAGCCGGCCCATCGTGCCGGTGATTGCCCGTGAAGAAGTGCCACAGACCCAAGATGGCAGCCCGGCCTCACGCATCGACCTGGATGAGGCAGCGCGCATCGCCGGCCTGGCGATCCCGGGGCTGGAGGTGAATGCCATCTCGCTTCCCGCCACCGCCTACAGCCACATCACCCTGTCCGGCCCGGGCTGGTACCCGTTGATGTTCCAGAGTGCTTCGGTAAACCCGTACACAAGCAATGTCGACAGCCAGTTCCTGATCAGCGACCGCTCGGCGCTGGAGTTCGTCACCGAATCCATGCGCCCGCTGCACACCGGCGACTTCGGCGGCCTGCCGATCAAGCTGATCTGGTTCTTCTTCGGGCTGATCCTGACCTTGATGGTGCTCAGCGGCTTGCTGATCTGGACCAAACGCACCGCCCAGGCCACCGCCGCCGCCCTCAAACGCAGCGGGCGAGCCCCCCGTGCGGCACGCAGTGAAACCACCGTGGAGATCCACTCATGAGCCAAGCCCAAGCCCTGCCCGCCAGCCCGCTGAAGCAGCTATGGCTGAAGTGGCGTTTTCACCTGAACATCCTGTTGATCCTCATCCCGCTGGGCTTCATGCCCAAGTACTTCGCCGACGCAAAACTGTTCCGCGGCGAAGCCGGCCTTGGCGCCAACGTGATCAGCAATATCCAGGTTGGCCCGTACAGCCTCGACCTGGCCGAACTGCGTGACGAGGCGCCACGTGCCGACGGCCCCGCCGGCTACTTCAAGTCGTTCAATGCGTCGCTGTGCAAGGCGTGCGTCAAGGACGTCAAGGCAGCCTACCTGCGTATTGGCAAACCACGCAGCCTGCGCGCCGCCGGCACGATTTTCTTCGGCGCGCCTTACAACATGGGCACCTCGCTGCCGATCTCGCCGCGCACCAAACCCGACGCACAGATCTGGATCACCCTGGAAGGCTGGGACGGCAGCATGCACCAGGCGTCGGTCCCCCTGGCCAAAGCATCGCCAGCCACCGTGGCCTGGCTCGAAAAACAAGGAGGCAAGAAATGAAACAGCTGATGCAAACACTCGCCCTGCCCTTGCTGGTGCTGGCCGCCGGCCCCGCCCTGGCGCATAACCCGATGTGCGAATGCGAAGAAACGGCCGGCGGCCAGGTCAAGTGCACCGGCGGCTTCTCGGACGGCAGCGGTGCCCCCGGGGTGACCCTGGATGTGATCGGTTATGACGAGCAGGTGCTGGTCGGCGGCAAGCTTGGCGACGACTCGACGCTCACCTTCAAGCGCCCGGACGGCGAGTTCTACGTGCTGTTCGACGCCGGCCCCGGGCATGTGGTGGAAGTCGACTACGCCGATATCGCCCAGCCATGAGCCGCGCCCAAGTAATTCGCCCGGCCGGCGCCGGCCACGAAACCCTGTACGTGCTGCTGATCAGCCTGCTGATCGTGGTGCTCGCCGCCAGCGTGGTGCTGCTGCGTGGTGAGCGCGAAGACGAACAGACCATCGCCGGCCACCAGATTGACGCCCGCCGCGACCTCACCGCCGCCGAGCAAGGCCTGTACACCGACCTGCGGGTGGCCTTCGACGAGATCCAGCTGCTGCGTGAAGAAAACGCTGCCGTGCCTAGCGTGCAGGCGCTGGCCGAAGAAGGTCTGCCGCCCTTCGTGGTCGATGCCGGCAGCCAGAGCCGTGGCGGCCACCAATGGTCGTGGCTGGAGCCCGGCGCCTACCTGGGCCGCAGCCAGGCCCCTGAAGTCGCCGGCAGCCTGCTGCTGATCCTGCCGGCCGACAGCACTGGCCAAGCCGATATCTGGCTGCGTCGCGACAGCGCCGCCATGGCCCCGGACGACCTCGGCCAGGCGGCACTGATTGCCGCTGGCTGGCAGCAGGTGGTCAGCCACTACGACGCCGGGGTTACCCGCGAACACCGTCACTGAACCCAAGGACTTCCCCATGTTCCGCTCCGCCCTCGCCCTGCTCCTGGCCCTTGCCCTGCCGGCAATGGCCCTGGCCGATAACGGCAAGCCGTTGCGCATCGGCATCACCCTGCACCCCTACTACAGCTACGTGACCAACATCGTCGGCGACAAGGCCGAAGTGGTGCCGCTGATCCCAGCGGGCTTCAACCCCCACGCCTACGAACCACGGGCCGAGGACATCAAGCGCATCGGCACCCTGGATGTAGTGGTGCTCAACGGCGTCGGCCACGACGATTTCGCCGACCGCATGATCGCTGCCAGCGAAAAGCCAGGTATCAACACCATCGAAGCCAACCAGAACGTTCCGTTGCTGGCCGCCACCGGCATTGCCGCCCGCGGCGCTGGCAAAGTGGTCAACCCGCACACCTTCCTGTCGATCAGCACCACCATCGCCCAGGTCAACAACATCGCCCGCGAACTGGGCAAGCTTGACCCGGACAACGCCAAGCTCTACACGCAAAATGCCCGGGCCTACGCCAAGCGTCTGCGTACCCTGCGTGCCGAAGCCCTGGCCAAGGTCACCGAGGCCCCCAGCGCCACCTTCCGGGTTGCCACCATCCACGCCGCCTACGATTACCTGGTCCGCGACTTTGGCCTGGAGGTGACCGCCGTGGTCGAACCGGCCCATGGCATCGAACCCAGCCCAGCCCAGCTGAAAAAGACCATCGACCAGCTCAAGGCCCTGGACGTGCGGGTGATCTTCTCGGAAATGGACTTCCCGTCGGCCTATGTCGAAACCATCCAGCGCGAATCTGGCGTGCGCCTGTACCCGCTGACGCACATCTCCTATGGCGAATACACCAAGGAAAAGTACGAGGTGGAAATGAAGCGCAACCTCGACACCGTGGTCCGCGCCATCCAGGAGAACCGCGCATGACCGCCGCAGCCAACCTGGTGACGGCTTTCGGGCCGCGCATCGAGTTCGCTGGCATCGACCTGACGCTAGGCCGCACACGCATCCTTGAACAGGTCGGTTTCAGCGTGGCGCCAGGCAGCGTGCACGCCATCGTCGGCCCCAATGGCGGCGGCAAGAGCTCGCTGATCAAGACCCTGCTCGGGCAAATGCCGCATCAGGGCCAGCTGACCCTGCATTGGCCGAGCGAACGCGAAGTGATTGGCTATGTGCCGCAGGCCCTGGAGTTCGACCGCGGCCTGCCGATGACCGTGGACGACTTCATGGCCGCCATGTGCCAGCGCCGCCCGGCCTTTCTCGGCCTGTCCCGGCGTGTGCAACCGGCCATCGACGCGGCCCTGGCGCAAGTCGGCATGCTCGACAAGCGCAAGCGGCGCATGGGTGCGTTGTCCGGGGGCGAGCGACAGCGCGTGTTGCTGGCCCAAGGCTTGATCCCCGAGCCGCAGTTGCTGGTGCTGGATGAACCCATGTCGGCACTCGATGAAGCCGGTATCCAGGTGTTCGAGCAGTTGCTGAAGGGCTGGCGCCAGGCTGGCACCACCGTGCTGTGGATCGAGCACGACCTGGAAGCCGTGCTGCGCCTTGCTGACCGGGTAACCGGCCTGAGCCGCAAGGTGCTGTTCGACGCTCCACCCGCCCAGGCCCTGACCCCGGAGCGCCTGCTCGGCCTGTTCTCCGTTCACCCGCGTAGCGAGAGCCTTGCCTCATGAGTTTTGAAGCATTTCGCCAACTGGTCCAGGACTGGGCCACCGCTGGTTACCTGCCCGAGGCATTGGCCTACGGTTTCGTGGTCAACGCCCTGCTGGCCGGCCTGATGATCGGCCCAGTGCTGGGAGGCCTGGGCACCCTGGTGGTGGTCAAGCGCTTTGCCTTCTTCTCCGAGGCCGTGGGCCATGCCGCGCTGACCGGCGTGGCCATCGGTATCCTGCTGGGCGAGCCCTACACCGGCCCTTACGGCAGCCTGTTCGGCTACTGCCTGCTGTTCGGTATCCTGCTCAATTTCCTGCGCAACCGTACCGGGTTGTCGCCGGACACGCTGATTGGCGTGTTCCTGTCGGTGTCGCTGGCGCTGGGCGCCAGCCTGCTGCTGATGCTGGCAGGCAAGATCAACGTGCACATCCTCGAGAACGTGCTGTTCGGCTCGGTGCTGACAGTCAGTGGCCAGGACCTGGTGGTGCTGGGCATCGTCGCGGTACTGGTGCTGGCCTTGGCGCTGCCGCTGTACAACCGCATCATGCTGGCCAGTTTCAACCCACAGCTGGCCGCGGTGCGCGGGGTAGCGGTAAAAACCCTGGACTACCTGTTCGTGGTGCTGGTGACTTTGGTGACCGTGGCCGCCGTGAAGGTAATCGGGGCCATCCTGGTCGGTGCGCTGCTGGTCATCCCCGCTGCCGCCGCACGCTTGGTCAGCCAGTCGCTCAAGGGCTTTTTCTTCTTGTCGGTGGTGATTGCCACCATCAGCACCCTGTTTGGCATCCTGCTGCCGATCGTTTTCGACCTGCCGGTGCCGTCAGGCGCCGCGATCATCCTGGTCGCCGGCATCTGCTTTGCCCTGGCCGCCCTGGCCCGCGCCCTCGTCCCCCGCCTGCAAGGAAACCCGGCATGAATTTCAAACGCCTTACCCTGGCGCTGGCCCTGGCCGGCCTGCCGTCGCTGTCCTTTGCCACACAAGTGCTGACCACCCTGCCCGTCACCCACAGCCTGGCCAGCGCGCTGCTCGACGGCACTGCAGTACAGCTAAAACGCGCAGCGCCGGCCAACCTGCCGGCCAGCCGCCAGCCGTCGTACTTCAGCGGGCGCGGTGGCGCCAGCCTGGAAAAGGCCGCACAGCAGGCCGACGCGGTGATCGGCGTGCGTTCGATCTGGCGAGACGACCCGCTGTACCCAATGGCCCGGCGCAGCAACATCCGTATCGTCGAAATCGATGCCGCACGGCCGGTGGATGGCGCGCTGCCTGGGATTGCGGTCTCGGGTGACGATGCCTATGGCGCCTACCCCTGGCTCAACCCGACCAACCTCGGGCGTATGGCCGATGTGGTGGCCAACGACCTGGAGCGCCTGGCACCGGGTGACAAAGCGAAGATCCAGGGCAACCTGGCGGGGCTCAAGCGCCAGTTGCTGGAGCTTTCTGCCGCCAGCCAGACACGCCTGGCCAAGGTCGACAACCTGACGGTGGTGAGCCTGTCCGAGCGGTTGGGTTACCTTGCCAGCGGGTTGAACCTGGATGTGGTGGAGCAGCCGCTGCCGACCGAATGGGATGCTGCCGCGCTCAAGGCGCTGGAGGCGAACCTGAAAGCGCAGGCTGTGGCACTGGTGCTGGACCATCGCCAGCCAGACGCGGCTGTAGCCGAAGTGATCAAGGCAGCCGGGGCCAAGCTGGTGGTGGTGGAGAGTGACCCTGACGATGCATTTGCAGGGTTGAAGGCCAGTGTCGACCAGGTGGTGGGGGCATTGGGCGAAAGCTGATGGTGCCTGCGCCGGCCTCTTCGCGGGTAAACCCGCTCCCACAGGGACCTCACTGCCTTCCGAACCAGTGGTATCCCTGCAAAGGCCTTGAGGTACTGCGCTGACCTCATGGTCAGTGCTAACCCTGTGGGAGCGGGTTTACCCGCGAAGAGGTCGGCACAGGCAACACATGACTAACGCTTCATGCACCGCTGATAGCGCTCATCCACCCGCCCGGCAAACCACGCCGTGGTCAGCTTGCGGGTGATCTTCGGGCTCTTCAGCTCGATCCCCGGCAACACCGCCCGTGGCACCGGTTTGCCGGCTTTGGCATCGGCCTGGGCAAACACACCGCTGTACAGTTTGCTGTCCTCGAACGCCAGGCTGTCACCCTCCCCCAGCTGGCTGCGAATCTGCGGGTTACGCAGCCCCAGCTTCACCCCGAGCTTTCTCGCGGCCTGCTCGGTGGTGCCTGGCATGATCGCCCCCGGTGCAACCAGGTCGCCGTCCAGGGCAAGCGGCACGCCGGTCGCCTTGCTCAATGCCGCCTGGAACGCGGCGTTGCGGCTGGCGTACCAGCCCGCGTTGAAATCGGCAAAACGGTACAGCTGGCGTTCATAACTGGCCGGGTAGCCCAACAGGTGGGCAATACCGAAATACATGCCGCCGCGCCGGGTGAACACTTCCTGGCGAATCGTGCCGTCATGGCTGTAGGGGTAAGCCTGCGCATGCTTTTCGGCGAAGTCGATGCTGACCTGCATCGGCCCGCCGGTGTGCACCGGGTTCAGCCCGTCCAGCAAGGTCTTGCCCAGCGGCACACGGGCAATGACCTCGTCATACAGCTCGCTCAGCTGCTTCTCGCTGCGCACTGCCTGCAAACGCTGCTGGTAGCTCTGGCCGTTGCCCGAAGGGGTTTTCAGAGCGCCGTCGACCAGCAGTCTGGGAATATGCAGGCGTGCGGCACGGCGGTCGATTTCCTCACGGGCGATACGCCCCAGGTTGGGTACCTGCGGATCGGCAGTGAAGGTCGATTCCTGTTCGGTCACCGCGAGTACCGCACACAGATTGCTTTTGCTTGGCGTTATACGCTGGGCTTCGAATGCCACTTGAATGTCCCTGGCCCAGCCCTCGCGATCCTTGGCCTGGGCAGGCAGCAACCGCAGCAGCTGGGCACGGACCTTGGCCGGATCAGCTTCTGGGACTTCTTCACGGCGCCCGGCACAGCCTTGCAGCAGTGCCAGGGCCATCAACCCGGCAGCCAGTAACCGGCCGTTCAGGGCTGTTCACCGACCAGGTAGGTTTTGCTGATGTGGCGGAACAGCGGGTGGCCGGCACTGCCCATCAATTCGAACAACACCATCTCACGGGTCACCACTTGCGCCCCGGCGGCACGCATGCGCGCCAGGCCCGCCGCCTTGCTGGCCGGGGTGCGGCTGTCGCAGGCATCCTCGACCACGAACACCTGCTTGCCCAGCGTCAGCAGGCCAAGCACCGTCTGTAGCACGCAGACATGGGTTTCCATACCACACACGATCACCTGCTCACGCGCCATCAGGCTGGCCGGCAGGCACTCGGCGGCCACGCAGGAAAAATGGCTTTTCTCCACCACTTCGGCGGCCGGTGCTGCGGCCAGCAGTTGCGCCAAAGTATGGCCCAGGCCCTTGGGATACTGCTCGGAAATCACCGTCGGCAACTCCAGCTCGGCGGTCGCCGCCAACAACCAGCGTGCCCGCGCCTGAGTACCCTCGGGGTCGCTCATGGCGCCGATGAGTTTTTCCTGGATGTCGACGACCAGCAGCGTGGCCTTGTGTGGATCGATCAGCATTGTCCGCCCCTTGCCTGGGAAAAGGCCTAGCCTCCACCAGGCAAGCGGTGACGTCAATCAGGCAGAAAGCCGGAACGGTTCCAGTGAAGCCGTCAGCGCGCCGAGCACGTGGTCTTCCTGCTCATGGATGAAGAAGTGGCCACCGGGAAACATCTGCAGCGAGAACTCGCCCTGGGTCTCTTGGCGCCAGGCCTGCAATTGCTCGTCGCTGGCCCGGTCCTGCGCGCCGCCCAGCACGTGCAGCGGGCACTGCAACGCCGGCCGCTGGCGGTAGGCGTAGGTGCCGCAGAGCAGAAAGTCGGCGCGCAGGATAGGCAAGGTCAGGCTCATCAGTTCGGCGTTGGCCAGCACTTCCTCGGGGGTACCCTGAAGCTCGCGCAACTCGCTGATCAGCTCGGCGTCACTCTTGGGCTCGCGCCAGTTCTTGCCGTCGTAGTCCTCACGCCGCGTGGGCGCCGCCGTGCCGCAGGCGAACAGCGCCAATGGCGGCGGGCAGCCCAGCGCTTGCAGCTCATGGGCCAGCTCGAACGCCAGCAGCGCGCCCAGGCTGTGCCCGAGCAGCGCATAGGGGGCATTGGCCGCCAGGCGCTGCTCGCTGGCCAGTTGCCGGGCAAGGGCTTGCATGTCGGTGTGCAGCGGCTCGGCCATGCGCGCACCACGCCCGGGCAGCTCCACCGGGCGTACTTGCAGCCAGGCTGGCAGCTTGCGTCGCCAGCGGCTGTAGACCATGGCGCTGGCCCCGGAATACGGCAGGCACAGCAGGTTCAGTGGATTCACTGAGTAGCGGCTTCGGCCATTTTCTGGCGCAGGCTCAGCGGGCGCATGTCGGTCCACACCTCGTCGATGTAGGCCAGGCAGTCCTTTTTCAAACCACTCTTGCCCACGGCACGCCAGCCGTTGGGGATGGCCTTGTAGTCCGGCCAGATCGAGTACTGCTCTTCGTGGTTGACCACTACCTGGAACTGAATATCGTCGCGGTCGAAAACGGAAGTCATTGCCTGTCTCCTTGAATGGTTAGTGCCGCTGCACGCCTGGTGCAGGGGGGCTTTCAAGTAGACGTAGCAAGCGTTGAAAAAATTAGAGGAACTGACGCGCCACCGTGTGGGAGCGGCCTTGTGTCGCGATAGGGCCGCAAAGCGGCCCCCCGATTTCGGCGTTTCCAATGAAACAGCCGGGGCTGCTGCGCAGCCCTATCGCGACACAAGGCCGCTCCCACAAAGAGCAAGCGGTGCAGAAATCAAAGGTCAGGCATCACGCAGCAGGTCGTGGGTATCGAGCAGGCGGAAGGCGACCTGAGGGTTGCGCTCCAGCCCACGCCGAATTGCCGCCGGGATCGACTGCCGGGTCTTGCGGCACAGACCCGGCTGGTCATCCAGTTCAATGACGATACCGCGCATGGTCCGCACTTCGTTGTAGCCGGGGGCAATGTGCACGCGGATGCCGAGGTTTTCGTACAGGCGTTGCTGCAGGCGTTGCAGGTCCTCGAGGTCCTTGAGGTTTTCCAGGCGTTCAAGCAGGCGCTTTTCTTCCTGACGGGTCAGCAGGAGGATGCGCTGGGCCGCCTGCGGGTGATCGACCAAGTGTTCCCGGCCGCAGTCGCAGGCACCAGGAGGGCAAGGTTGGCGCAGAGGCGGTGGTGTGGTCATGGAGCAAGCATAGCCCGGCAAAGGCCTCAAAAAAAACTTTCCTGTCAGGATAAAAAATTTCACAAACCGCTAGACCGTCACCCCTCATTTCGCCTATAAATCGCCTAAAGGAAATTTATATTCCTGACAAGAAACACCACTTCGCCCCCTCGCGAAGCTTCTTTTGCCCTTGTGCCCGACCTGCCCCACTCCATCACGAGGCCTATCCGACATGCACCCCGCTCCCGATCACTTCATCCTGCGCGTCAGTTGCCCGGCCGTGTCCGGCATCGTCGCCGCGGTGACCACCTACCTGGCCGAGCACGGTTGCTACATCAGCGAGATGGCGCAGTTCGACGACGAGGACAATGGGCGCTTCTTCATGCGCGCCGTGTTCCGCTTCAACACCGGTATCAGCGGTGACACGCCGCAACTGGAGGCTGGCTTTACCGACGTGGCCCAGCGCTTCGATATGCAGTGGAGCCTGCACAGCAGCGCCCGGCCGATGCGCGTGCTGCTGATGGTGAGCAAGTTCGACCACTGCCTGTCCGACCTGCTGTACCGCCACGCCAAGGGCGAGCTGGACATGCACATCACCGCCGTGGTCTCCAACCACCTGGACCTGCGACCGATGGCCGAGCGCCAAGGCATCCGCTTCGTCTACCTGCCGGTGACCCAAGACACCAAGGCCGAACAGGAAGCCGCGCTGCTGCGCATCGTCGAGGACACTGGCACCGAACTGGTGGTGCTGGCGCGCTACATGCAGATCCTCTCCGATGACCTGTGCCGCCAGCTGTCGGGCCGGGCGATCAATATCCATCACTCGTTCCTGCCCGGTTTCAAAGGTGCCAAGCCCTACCACCAGGCCTACCAGCGCGGGGTCAAGCTGATTGGCGCTACCGCCCACTACGTGACCAGCGACCTGGACGAAGGCCCGATCATCGAGCAGGAAGTGCAGCGCGTGGACCACGCCTACGCCCCGGCGGATCTGGTGGCCATCGGCCGCGACACCGAAACCATCGCCCTTTCCCGCGCCGTGAAATACCACCTTGAACACCGGGTATTCCTCAACCACGACCGCACGGTGATCTTCAAATGAACACCCTTCCCAGCGTCAAGCTGATCGATGGCAAGGCTACCGCCGCGCGGGTGCTGGCCGAAGTGCGCGAGCAAGTGCAGCAACTGCGCCACGGCGGCGTGCAACCGGGCCTGGCCGTGGTGCTGGTGGGCGCCGATGCCGCCAGCCACGTGTACGTACGCAACAAGGTGCTGCGCGCCGAAGAGGTGGGCATCCGCTCGCTGGAACATCGCCTGCCCGCCGACACCACCCAGGCCCACCTGCTGACCTTGATCGACCGCCTGAACCTCGACCCGGAGGTAAACGGCATCCTCGTGCAACTGCCGTTGCCCGGGCACATCGACGAGCACCGTGTATTGCAGGCCATCAACCCGCTCAAGGACGTGGACGGCTTCCACAGCGAGAACGTGGGTGGCCTGGCCCAGGGCCGCGATGTGCTCACCCCGTGCACCCCCAGCGGTTGCATGCGCCTGCTGCGCGACGCCTGTGGCGAACTGCGCGGCAAGCATGCAGTGGTAGTCGGCCGCTCGAACATTGTCGGCAAGCCCATGGCTGCCCTGCTGCTGCAGGCCGACTGCACGGTGACCGTGGTGCACTCGCGCAGCCGCGACCTGCCGGCGCTGTGCCGCCAGGCCGACATCCTGGTGGCCGCGGTGGGCAAGCCACGGCTGATCGGTGCCGACTGGCTCAAGCCCGGCGCGGTGGTGATAGACGTCGGCATCAACCGCGTCGATGACGGCGGCCACAGCCGCCTGGTCGGTGATGTCGACTTCGCCGCTGCCCTGCCCCAGGTCGCCGGCATTACTCCGGTGCCCGGTGGCGTCGGCCCGATGACCATCGCCTACCTGATGAAAAACACCCTGCTCGCCCTCGACCTGCAGCAACAGGCCGCCCACCAGGAGCGCACCGCATGCCTTTCGCCCTGCTGAAATACGGCCTGAGTGCCGACTACCCGGTGGAGGTCGACCTGCCGCCACCGTGCGAACTCAAGCCACGCTATGACGTGGTGATCATTGGCGGCGGTGGCCACGGCCTGGCCATCGCCTACTACCTGGCCAAGTACCACGGCGTCACCAACGTCGCCGTGCTGGAAAAGGCCTACCTGGGCGGTGGCAACACCGCACGCAACACCGCGGTTATCCGCTCCAACTACCTCACCAGCGAGGGTGTGCGCTTTTACGCAGAATCGGTGCGCATGTTCCAGAACCTGTCGAACGAGTTCGACTTCAACATCATGTATTCCGAGCGCGGCCAACTCACCCTGGCGCACACCGATGCCACCGTGCGCGCCTTCCGCCAGCGTGCCGAGGTCAACAGGCACTTTGGCGGGCGTACCGAAATGATCGACCGCCAACAGATTCGCGAACTGGTGCCCAGCCTCAACCTCGACCCTGGCCACCTGCCGGTACTGGCGGGCCTGTGGCACATCGACGGTGCCACCGCGCGCCACGACGCCGTCGCTTGGGGCTACGCCAAGCAGGCAGCCAAGCGCGGCGTGGAAATCCACCAACTGACCGAAGTACAGGACCTGCTGATTCGCAATGGCCGCATCGAAGCGGTCAAGACCAACCGGGGCACGGTGCAGTGCGGCTGTGTGGTCCAGGCCGTAGCCGGCGCCAGTTCGCTGCTGATGGCCAAGGCTGGCATCCGTGCGCCGATCCACACTTACCCGCTACAGGCCATGGTCACCCAGCCATTCAAACCGTTTCTCGACCCGCTGGTGAGTTCTTCGGCGCTGCACTGTTACGTGCAGCAAACCAGCCGGGGAGAAATTGTCTTTGGCGGCGGCTCCGACCCTTACCCGCTGTACAACACCCGCTCCACCCTGGACCTCAAGGAAAGCCTGCTGGCCCACGCCATCGAGATGTTCCCGTTCATGGCCAACGCCAAGCTGATGCGCCAGTGGGCCGGGATGACCGACATGACCCCGGACTACAGCCCGATCATGGGCCTGTCGCCGGTACACAACTACTACCTGGACGCCGGCTGGGGCACCTGGGGCTTCAAGGCCACACCAATCTGCGGCAAGACCATGGCCGAGCTGGTGGCCAGCGGCGGCCAGGTGCCCGAAATGATCGCCCCCTTCGCCCTGGAGCGCTTCAGCCGCTTTCAGCAAGTCAACGAAATGGGCGCAACTGCGGCCAGCCATTAGGAGCATCAACGATGAAGATCCTGACCTGCCCCTTGAACGGCCCGCGCAACATCAGCGAGTTCACCTACGGCGGCGAGTTCAAGCACATGCCCGACCCGGCCAGCTGCAGCGACGCCGAGTGGGCCGACTATGTGTTCAACAGCGACAACCTGGCCGGGGTGGTGACCGAGTGGTGGCTGCACAACGCCTCCAGCTACTGGTTTCTGGCCGAGCGCCACACGGTGAGCGACCAGGTGCTGCGCACCTTCGACCCGAAAGCATTGTTCGACCGCCGGGTCGACTTCACCCCCGCCGCCACCCCGGAGATCGCCGGATGAACAGCCACACTCGCCTCCCCGCACCCATGGGCCTGCTGATCGACCGCGAGCGGCCCTTGCTTTTCCAGTTCGACGGCCAGGCCTGCCAGGGCTTTGCCGGTGACACCATTGCCAGCGCCCTGCTTGGTGGCGGTCGCTGGCTGTTGTCACGTTCGTTCAAATACCATCGCCCACGCGGCCCGCTGAGCATGGCCGGGCAGGATGCCAACACCCTGGTGCAGTTGCCTGAAGAACCCAACGTGCTGGCCGACCTGGAGCTTGCCCGCGAGGGCCAGGTGGTCGAAGGGCAGAACTTCAACGGCAGCCTGGAGCATGACCGCGACGCCTACCTGGGCAAGTTTTCCCGCTTCATGCCGGTGGGCTTCTATTACCGCTCGTTCTACAAGCCCAAGGGCATGTGGAAAGTGTGGGAGCCGCTGATTCGCAAGAAGGCCGGCCTGGGGGTGCTCGACCTTGGCTTCAAGCCGCAGTATTACGACAAAGCCTATCTGTTCGTTGATGTGGCGGTGATCGGCGGCGGCCCCGCCGGCCTGCGCGCCGCGCTGGACGCGGCCAATGCCGGGGCCAAGGTGCTGCTGATCGAACAACAGCCGGTGCTGGGCGGCTCGCTCACCTACGCCCGCTTCGACATCGCCGGCACCCGCGCCGCCAGCCTGCGCCAGGAGCTGCTGGCCGCCATCGAGGGCCACCCGAACATCCAGGTGCTGCTGGATGCCACCTGCAACGGCTGGTTCACCGACAACTACCTGCCGGTGATCCAGCACAAACGCTTGTACAAGGTGCGCGCCAGCCGTTGCCTGGTGGCGGCCGGTTCGTTCGATCAGCCGGTGGTGTTCCGCAATAACGACCTGCCAGGCGTGATGCTGACCAGCGCCGCCCAGCGGCTGATGAAGCTGTACGCAGTCAAGCCGGGCCAGCGTGCGGTGATCCTCACCGGCCACGATGACGGCTACCTGGCCGCCCTCGACCTGCAGGAGCAAGGCGTAGCCGTAGCCGCCGTGGTCGATATGCGCGCCGCGCCAGCCGATGCCGCACTGGCCGCCGAACTGAAGCGCCGCGATGTCCCCGTGCACCTGGGCAGCACGGTGTACGAAGCGCTGCACGAAACAGGCATGCGCCATGTCAGCGGCGTGGACATTCGCCCGATCACCGGCCAGGGCAAGGTCGGCGCGCATGGCCTGCGCCTGGCCTGCGACTTGCTGTGCATGTCGGCGGGCTACATGCCGGTGTATCAGTTGCTGTGCCAGGCCGGTGGCAAGCTGGCCTATGACGTCAACCGTGACGAGTTCACCCTCAGCAACCTGCCGGCCGGGCTGGATATCGCAGGCTCGGTGAACGGCCGTCACGCGCTGGCCAACGTGCTGGCCGATGCCACACGCGGGGCCGCCGAAGCAGTGGCAGCGCTGGGCCTGCAAGCACCGTCGCAGCCGGTGTTCAGCGCCGAAGCCAAGGTCAATTTCCCCTGGCCGATTTTCCCGCACCCCAAAGGCAAGGATTTCGTCGACTTCGACGAAGACCTGCAAGTGCGCGACATCGTCAACGCCACCCGCAGTGGCTACCGCGACATACAACTGGTCAAGCGCTTCTCCACGGTCGGCATGGGCCCGTCCCAGGGGCGCCATTCGGCGCTGCCCACTGCACGCCTGGTCGCCCATGCCACCGGCCGCAGCATCAGCGAGACCGGGGTGACCACCGCCCGCCCACCGTTCCAGGCAGAAAAACTGGCGCACGTGGCCGGTCGTGCCTTCGATCCGTACCGGCAAACACCCATGCACCGTCGCCACCTGCAAGCCGGGGCGAAAATGATGCCTGCCGGTATCTGGCAACGCCCGGCCTACTACGGCAAGCCAGAGGAACGTGAGCGCTGCATGCAGGAAGAAGCCCGCCATGTGCGCGAAAAAGTCGGCCTGATTGACGTTTCTACCCTGGGTGGCCTGGACGTACGCGGCCCAGACGCCGCAGAACTGCTGGAGCGCGTGTACACCTTCGGCTTTGCCAAGCTGCCGGTCGGCCGCACCCGCTACGCGCTGATGACCAACGAACAGGGCGTGGTGATAGACGACGGCGTCTGCGCACGCCTGGGCGAGCAACACTTCTATGTCACCGCCACCACCAGCGGCGTCGACGGCATCTATCAACAGATGCTGAAGTGGAATGCGCAGTGGCGCCTGGACGTGGACATCACCAACGTCACCGCCGCCCTGGCTGCCGTCAACCTGGCCGGGCCACTGTCACGCCAGGTGCTGGCCAAGGTGTGCGGTGACGTGGACCTGTCGGCCGAAGCCTTCCCTTACCTCGGCGTACGCCAGGGCAAGGTGGCCGACATCCCCGCACGCATCCTGCGGGTCGGCTTCGTTGGTGAGCTGGGGTATGAGGTGCATGTGCCAGCGCGCCATGCCGAGCGCCTGTGGGACGAACTGATGCAAGCCGGTGCAGGCCTGGGTATTCGCCCTTTCGGCGTGGAGACCCAGCGCCTGCTGCGCCTGGAAAAAGGCCATGTGATCATCAGCCAGGACACCGACGGCATGACCCACCCGGCAGAGATCGACATGCAGTGGGCCATCGGCCGCAAGAAGCCGTTCTTCGTCGGTAAGCGTTCCATCGAAATCCTTGAGGCGCAGCCGCTCAAGCGCAAGCTGGTCGGCTTCACCCTGCCACAGGGCAGCCCGCAGCCACTTGAGGGGCACCTGGTACTGGACGGGCCGGACATCACCGGCAATGTCACTTCCTGCGAGTACTCGCAAACCTTGGGGCAGATCATCGGCCTGGCCTATGCCGGCGCCCACCAGGCCACCCCAGGCATGCACATCCCGATCCGCGTGGAGGGCGGCGCGATGGTGCATGCCAAGGTGGTGCAACTGCCCTTCCACGACCCCGACAACCTGCGCCAGGAGCTCTGACCATGACCAGTTTGCAAGCCGAAGCGTTTGTCCCTCGCACCCCGCGGGCCGAGTTGTTGCACACCTGTGCGTTGACTGACCTGACCGAGTTGGCGAGAGTCGGATTTCGCGGGAGTGACAGCGCCGCTTATCTTCAACAGCTTGGCTACGATTTGCCTGCACAGCCAAACCATGCCGTGCGCCAGGATGACGGAAGCTGGGTGACACGGTTGTCTCAGACCGAGTACCTGCTGTTGGGCAACCTGGCCAACGATGGCGCGCGGGTGGCTGGCCTGGAGGCCGGGTGGGTTCAGGATGCCCGGCGCAACTACCTGCTGCCGCGGCAGGACAGCCATGCCTGGCTGCAGCTGTCAGGGGTATATGGCAGCGCGGTAATGGCCAAGTTGTGCGCCGTGGACTTGCGTGCCGGGGCATTTCCGGTTGGGGCGGTGGCGCAGACTTCGGTGGCACGCATCAATGTGATTGTGGTGAATGTGGGCAGTGATGAGCGGCCGGCGTTGCAGCTGCTGTTTGATCGGGCATCACTGGGGTATTTGCGCGAAGCGATGCTGGATGCCATGGATGAATTCGATGGCAGTTTGATTGAGCCGGGTGTGTTGCTGGGGTGATACGCGGTGCGGTGTGCGGAGGGTTCGCCGCAGAAGTTTCGGTGCCTGGGAGATCGAGCGCCGCCCGCGTGGCGCATCGCGAGCGAAGCTCGCACCTACGTTTGTTTCGGGCCAGTCATGCCTGTGGCAGGCGCGCGCGACCGCCTTGTTTGCATGACGCGATATCAAGCCATGGGCCAAGGCGTTCGCGGGTGAATTTCACAGCAAGTGCACCAGGCGCTCGTGCAGAAAGCTCACAAAACCCTGCACCGGCCTCGCCACCTGCCTGTGCTGCGGGTACACCGCTGATAACTGCAACGCCGGCGGCGTCCAGGCTTCAAGCACCCTCACCAGCCGCCGATCCGCCATCGCCTGGCCGACTATGAAGGTCGGCAGGTAGGTCACGCCCATCCCGGCGATGGCGGCATCCCTGAGCAACTCGCCGTTGTTCGCACGCATGCGCCCTGTCACTTGAATCGCCTGCGCCTTGCCGCCCTGGCGGAACTGCCACTGCACCTGTCGCGAATGCCCATAGGGCAGGCAGTCGTGCCCGGCCAGATCCTCCGGTTTTAGCGGTACACCCCGCGCCTGCAGGTACGCCGGGCTTGCGCAATAAACCCGCTCGACACTGGCAATACGCCGCGCAATCAGGCTGGAGTCCTCCAGCGCGCCAATCCGCAGTGCCAGGTCGTAGCCCTCGCCGATCAGGTCCACGGCACGATCACTCAGGTCCACCTCAACATCGACTTGCGGGTGCAATTGCAAAAACTCGGTCAACAGGCAGCCCAAGTGCGACATGGCGAACGACAGCGGTGCGCTCAGCCGCAAAGTGCCGCGCAGGGCCTGGGCCTGGCCGCTGATGTCGTGCTCCACCTGCTGCACCTCGCCCAGCAGGCGCAGCGCCGACTGGTAGTAGTGCTGGCCCAGCGGCGTGGCGTCCAGGCGCCGGGTAGAGCGGTTGAGCAGGCGTACGCCCAGGCGCTCTTCAAGCTGCATCAGGCGCCGGCTTACCGATTGCTTGGACATGCCCAGGCGGTCGGCGGCAGCGGTGAAACTGCCGGCCTCCATGACCTGGGCAAAGATACGCATGTCTTCGTAGGGGTTCATTGTCTCGCTCATGGTGACAGTCAAACGCTTTATAGCGGCTTTTTCCCGCCAGTGCATCTGCCTAACCTATGCACAAGTCGCAGCGATGGCCCAGCAGGCCAGGCAAGACGCCCACTACTAACACTTGCATGGAAAAGGATTCGCTCATGAACATTGTCCACAAAACCCTTACCGCCTCCCTTCTGGCCCTGTCCGTTTCCAGCGCCTTCGCTGCGGGTGGCCCAGGTGTCGAGCCACACACCCAGGCCTTCCTCGAAGCCCTGGAACAAGGCGGCGGCAAGCCACTGGAGCAACTCAGCCCGAAAGATGCCCGAGCAGTGCTGACGAGCGCCCAGGCTTCGGTCAAGGTCGACCTCTCCGGTATCGAGGTGAAGGAACACACCCTCCAGGCCAACGGCGAGTCGATCAAGCTGCAAGTGGTACGCCCGGCCAATGTAAAGGGTGACCTGCCAGTATTCATGTTCTTCCACGGCGGCGGTTGGGTGCTTGGCGACTTCCCGACTCACCAGCGGCTGATACGCGACCTGGTGGTTGGTTCGGGTGCGGTGGCGGTTTATGTGGACTACACCCCGTCGCCGGAAGCGCACTACCCCACAGCGATCAACCAGGCCTACGCTGCGACCCGCTGGGTGGCCGAGCATGGCAAGGAGATCGGCGTGGACGGCAAGCGCCTGGCGGTGGCTGGCAACAGCGTTGGCGGCAACATGGCGGCAGTCGTGGCGCTGAAAGCCAAACAGGCCGGCACCCCTGCCCTGCGCTTCCAGTTGCTGCTGTGGCCGGTGACCGATGCCAGCTTCGAGACCGCTTCGTACAAACAGTTTGCCGAAGGGCACTTCCTGACCACCGGGATGATGAAGTGGTTCTGGGACAGCTACACCACCGATGCCAAGGCGCGGGAACAGATCTACGCCTCGCCGCTGCGAGCCAGTAGTGAGCAGTTGAAGGGCCTGCCGCCGGCGCTGGTGCAAACGGCCGAGTTCGATGTGTTGCGCGATGAAGGCGAAGCGTATGCCCGCAAGTTGAACGCTGCTGGGGTAACCGTTACCTCGGTGCGCTACAACGGCATGATCCACGACTACGGCCTGCTCAATCCGCTGAGCCAGGTGCCAGCGGTGAAAGCAGCCATGCGCCAGGCGGCCGGTGAACTCAAAGCCCACCTTCAATAACCTTATCCACCCATGCGGCACAGGCTGGCGTGCCGTAAGGCAGGCCAGGCCTCTTCCCGGGTAAACCCGCTCCCACAGGTACACCACAGAACTGGAAGTTTGTGGTGCACCTGTGGGAGCGGGTTTACCCGCGAAAGGGCCATCAGCCCAACATCAGGGTTCAAACCCTTCGACAATGATCACTTCAGCCTTCGCCACCCCCTGGCGATGGCTGCAAGCCTCCTGATACAGCGCGGAGTGATAACACGCCACCGCCTGATCGTACGAATCGAACTCGATCACCACGCTACGCTGAGGGGTAGGCCGCCCTTCCATCGCCTCGCTGCGCCCGCCACGTGCCAGGAAGCGGCCGCCGAATGCCTTGAAGGCTGCCGGCGCGCGTTGGGTGTACTGCTGATACTGCTCGGGTTCGGTCACGTCCACATGGGCGATCCAATAGGCCTTCATGCGCTGCTCTCCTGTTACGGCGATATTTGTGTATGATGGTATACCATAAAAACCACCCCACCACAGTGAGCGTGCAACATGGCATTCAACACCATCGAGGAGCTTCTCGAGGACTACCGGCAAGGCAAGATGGTCCTGCTGGTGGATGACGAGGACCGGGAGAACGAAGGCGACCTGCTGATCGCCGCCGAGCGTTGCGACGCCCAGGCCATCAACTTCATGGCCCGCGAAGCGCGCGGCCTGATCTGCCTGACCCTGACCGACGAACACTGCCAGCGCCTGGGCCTGGAGCAGATGGTACCGGCCAACGGCAGCGCTTTCAGCACGGCGTTCACCGTGTCGATCGAAGCAGCCACCGGCGTCACCACCGGCATTTCCGCTGCCGACCGGGCACGCACCGTGGCAGCGGCCATGGCCCCGACCGCCCGCCCCGAAGACCTGGTGCAACCTGGCCACATCTTCCCCCTGCGCGCCCGCGAAGGCGGCGTGCTGACCCGCGCCGGCCACACCGAAGCAGGATGCGATCTGGCCCGGATGGCCGGCTTCAGCCCGGCGTCGGTCATTGTTGAAGTGCTGAACGACGATGGCACCATGGCCCGCCGCCCCGACCTGGAAGTGTTCGCCGCCCGGCATGGCATCAAGATCGGCACCATCGCCGACCTGATCCACTACCGCCTGAGCACCGAGCAGACCATCAAACGTATCGGCGAGCGCGAACTGCCGACCGTGCACGGCACCTTCCGCCTGGTCACCTATGAGGACCGCATTGAAGGCGGCGTGCACATGGCCATGGTCATGGGCGACATCCGTCGCGAGCAACCGACCCTGGTGCGGGTGCACGTGATCGACCCGCTGCGCGACCTGGTCGGTGCCGAATACGCTGGCCCCGCCAACTGGACGCTGTGGGCGGCGCTGCAGAAGGTAGCCGACGAAGGTACAGGCGTGGTGGTGATCCTGGCCAACCATGAATCCTCCCAGGCCCTGCTTGAGCGTGTGCCGCAGCTGACCCAGCCGGTAAGGCCGTACCAGCGTGGGCAGTCGAAGGTGTACTCCGAAGTCGGCACCGGGGCGCAGATTCTGCAGGACCTGGGCGTGGGCAAGCTGCGTCACCTGGGGCCACCACTGAAGTACGCCGGCCTGGCGGGGTATGAGCTGGAGGTGGTGCAGAGCATTCCGTTCGAGCCAGGCCTTCCGACCTGACACAGTCCCCTTGTAGGAGCGGCCTTGTGTCGCGAAAGGGCCGCATAGCGGCCCCGTCAATTTGTGTGTCGACGCTGAAACCCTGTGGCCGCTGTGCGGCCCTTTCGCGACACAAGGCCGCTCCTACAAAGGGTTGCGGCAGCTGGCAAAGGCCGGGGTGATGGCCGGTCGCCTCATACCCCTTGCCAAAAGTTTGGAATACCATAATATGATATCCCGTAGACCTTGAATCTGTAGGCCGGCACCTACAATTAAAAACGGCCACCAAGACACTTTGTTTTAGCTGCTCCCCGAACACTGTTGGCGGGTGCATCAAAAGCCCCGCCTCGAATAACAAAAGCAACGAGGGCGTAACCATGCTGTTGAGCAAACGTGTAACCGCAGTGCTGTCCGCCAGCCTGCTGACCCTGGCATGTCAAGCCGCCCAGGCCGCTGACAGCCTGAACTTCGTCAGCTGGGGCGGTACCACCCAGGACGCCCAGAAAGAAGCGTGGGCCGTACCCTTCACCAAGGCCACCGACATTAAGGTCGTGCAGGACGGCCCCACCGACTACGGCAAACTCAAGGCCATGGTCGAAAGCGGCAACGTGCAATGGGACGTGGTCGATGTCGAAGCCGACTTTGCCCTGCGCGCCGCCAGCGAAGGCCTGCTGGAACCCCTCGACTTCACCCAGATCAAGCGTGACAAGATCGACCCTCGCTTCGTGTCCGACCATGGCGTCGGCTCGTTCTTCTTCTCCTTCGTGCTGGGCTACAACGAAGGCAAGCTGGGTGCCAACAAGCCGGTGGACTGGACTGCACTGTTCGACACCAAGACCTACCCGGGCAAACGCGCCCTGTACAAATGGCCCAGCCCCGGCGTGCTGGAACTGGCCCTGCTGGCCGACGGCGTAGCGCCAGACAAGCTGTACCCGCTGGACCTGGACCGCGCCTTCAAGAAACTCGACACCATCAAGAAAGACATCGTCTGGTGGGGCGGTGGCGCCCAGTCGCAGCAGTTGCTGGCCTCGGGTGAAGCCTCGCTCGGCCAGTTCTGGAACGGCCGTGTCTACGCCCTGCAGCAAGACGGTGCACCCGTGGGCGTAAGCTGGAAACAGAACCTGGTCATGGCGGACTTCCTGGTCATCCCCAAAGGCGCCAAGAACAAGGACGCGGCCATGAAGTTTCTGGCCAACGCCAGCAGCGCCGAAGGCCAGGCCGAGTTCGCCAACAAGACCGCCTACGCCCCGGTGAACGTCGACAGCGTGGCCAAGCTGGACAAAGACCTTGCGCCAAACCTGCCCACTGCCTACGCCCAGGACCAGGTCACCCTCGACTTCGCCTACTGGGCCAAGAACGGTCAGGCCATCGCGGCCCGCTGGAATGAGTGGTTGGTCAAATGAAAGTCGCCATCAACGCCCTGCATAACGCGCAAGGTGCCCCCACGGGCACCGGCGCCCCCGGAACGGCCCCCCGCCGCGCCAGCCTGAGCCAGCGCTGGAAGGGCAGCCGCAACCTGCTGCCGGCCCTGCTGTTCCTTGGCCTGTTCTTCTTTGCCCCGCTGGTCGGCCTGTTGCTGCGTGGGGTGCTGGAGCCAACGCCGGGGCTGGGCAACTACGAGCAGCTGTTCGCCAACTCGGCCTACGCACGGGTGCTGTTCAACACCTTCTCGGTGGCCGGCGTGGTCACCCTGATCAGTGTGCTGCTGGGCTTCCCGCTGGCCTGGGCAATTACCTTGGTGCCCAAGGGCTGGGGCCGCTGGCTGCTGAACATCGTGCTGTTGTCGATGTGGACCAGCCTGCTGGCGCGCACCTACTCGTGGCTGGTGTTGCTGCAAAGCTCGGGGGTGATCAACAAGGCGTTGATGGCCATGGGTATCATCGATACCCCGCTGGAAATGGTGCACAACCTCACCGGCGTGGTAATCGGCATGAGCTACATCATGATCCCGTTCATCGTGCTGCCGCTGCAGGCCACCATGCACGCCATCGACCCGATGGTGCTGCAGGCCGGCTCCATCTGCGGCGCCAGCCCGTGGACCAATTTCTGGAAGGTGTTCCTGCCGCTGTGCCGTTCGGGGCTGTTCTCCGGCGCGTTGATGGTGTTCGTGATGTCGCTCGGTTACTACGTCACCCCGGCACTGCTGGGCGGGGCGCAGAACATGATGCTGCCCGAATTCATCATCCAGCAGGTGCAGTCGTTCCTCAACTGGGGCCTGGCCAGCGCCGCTGCCGCACTGCTGGTGGCGATCACCCTGGTGCTCTTCTACCTGTACCTGAAGCTGCAGCCGGAATCCCCGGTTGGCAACGCGAGGTAAACCGCCATGCTCCTGTCTCCCAATGCCATGGGCCGCCCGCTGCGTACGGGCCTGTACCTGACCACCGGGGTCATTGCGGCCTTCCTGCTGCTGCCGGTGGTGTTCATCGTGTTGCTGTCGTTCGGCTCGTCCCAGTGGCTGGTGTTTCCGCCACCGGGCTGGACCTTCAAGTGGTACGGCCAGTTCTTCTCCAACCCGGAGTGGATGGACGCCGCGCTGGCCAGCCTGAAGGTGGCCGTGCTGACCACCGTCGCCGCCGTGCTGCTGGGCCTGCCCAGCGCATTCGCCCTGGTGCGTGGCCGCTTCCCGGGCCGCGAGCTGCTGTACGGGCTGTTCACCATGCCGATGATCGTGCCGCTGGTGATCATCGCCGTGGCGGTGTACGCACTGTTTCTCAAGCTGGGCTACACCGGCACGCTGTTCGCCTTCGTGGTCAGCCACGTGATCGTCGCCCTGCCCTTCACCATCATCTCGATCATCAACTCGCTGAAGCTGTTCGACCAGTCGATCGAGGATGCCGCGGTGATCTGCGGTGCCTCGCGCCTGCAGGCGATTTTCAAGGTTACCTTCCCGGCCATTCGCCCGGGGATGATCGCCGGCGGCCTGTTCGCCTTCCTGGTGTCGTGGGATGAGGTGGTGCTGAGCGTGATGATGGCCAGCCCCGACCTGCAGACACTGCCGGTGAAGATGTGGACCACCCTGCGCCAGGACCTGAGCCCGGTCATCGCCGTGGCCTCGACCTTGCTGATCGGCCTGTCGCTGTTTGTCATGTTCATTGCCGCCGCCTTGCGCCGGCGCACCGAAACAAACGCCTGAGCGCGCGGAGAAAACAACAATGAGTGCAGTGATCAAAGACAACGCGCCAGGCAAAACCCTGGTCAGCCTGCGCGGCCTGAACAAGCACTACGGCGACTTCACCGCCGTGGACAACCTCGACCTGGAAATCCAGGACGGCGAGTTCCTGACCTTCCTCGGGTCTAGCGGCTCGGGCAAATCCACCACCCTGTCGATGCTGGCCGGCTTCGAAACGCCCAGCAGCGGCGAAATCCTGGTCGATGGCCAGTCGCTGGTGAATGTACCGCCGCACAAGCGTGACATCGGCATGGTGTTCCAGCGTTACTCGCTGTTTCCGCACCTGAACGTGCGCGACAATATCGCCTTCCCACTGGCCATCCGCAAGCTGAGCACCAGTGAGACCAACAAGCGCGTCGACGCCATGCTCAAGCTGGTACAGCTGGAGCAGTTCGCCCACCGCAAGCCGTCGCAGATGTCCGGCGGGCAACAGCAGCGCGTGGCGATTGCCCGGGCACTGGTGTACGAGCCACGCATCCTGCTGATGGACGAACCACTCGGCGCGCTGGACAAGAAGCTGCGCGAAGACCTGCAGGACGAACTGCGCCAACTGCACCGCCGGCTGGGTATCACCATCGTCTACGTCACCCATGATCAGGAAGAAGCCATGCGCCTGTCCCAGCGCATCGCCATCTTCAGCCATGGCAAGATCGTCGGGCTGGGCACCGGTTACGACCTGTACCAGAACCCACCGAATGCCTTTGTCGCCTCGTTCCTGGGCAACTCCAATTTCCTGCGCATCAAGGCCAGCAGCAATGGCGCAGGCAGTTTCGAGGGCCAGCCGGTGGCCATCCGCCTGACCCCGGGCCTGGCCGCTGGGCAGGATGCGCTGATCATGGTGCGCCCGGAAAAAGCCCTGGCCCTGACCGTCGAACAGGCCGCGCGCGAGCCACTGCCGGCGGGCTGGAACGAGGTCAGTGCCAAGGTTGGCGAAGTGCTGTTCCTGGGTGAAAGCCAGACCTGCCATGTGATGACTGCAGGGGGTACCGAGCTGACGGTGAAGGCACTGTCGGCCGCGGGCATGCCGATGCAGCCGGGCGACAGCGTGAAGGTGCGCTGGGCGGTGGCGGATGCGTGCATCTATACCGAGTGGGCCGAGAGTGATTTGAGCAAGTCTGCCGGGGCGCATTGAGATAACCGGGGCCGCTTTGCGGCCCTATCGCGACGCAAGGCCGCTCCCACAAGGAATCGCGGTCGCCTGTGGGAGCGGCCTTGTGTCGCGAATGGAGGGCAGAGCCCTCCCCTACGGACTGTCACATTATCATCACGCCACTGTCGTAATCTGCCGGCCAACTCTATGCCACAGGGCCACCCGGCATGCCCCGCCTGCTTGTATTGCTGTTCACCCTGATCCCGTTAGCGACCTTGGCCGAGCCCATGCACATGCGTGCGCAAGGCTCCAACACCATCGGCGCGGCCTTGCTGCCAGCGCTGGTGCAGGGGCAATTGCGCGCGCAGCAAGCCACCGCAATCGAGCAGCAACCTGGCAAGTGGGCCAACGAGACCGTGATCACCGCACGCGATGCGCATGACCAACCCCTGCGTGTCGACATCGCCGCACACGGTTCCAGCACCGGCTTCGCGGCCCTCGGCCGTGGCGACGCCGACCTGGCAGCCGCCTCGCGACCGATCAACGACAGCGAAGTGCGCCAACTTCAGGCCCTAGGCGACCTGCGTGCTGCCAGCGCCGAGCAAGTGATCGGGCTGGACGGTGTCGCGGTCATCGTCCACCCCGACAACCCGCTACCTCGGTTGAACACGCAGCAACTGGCGCAGATTTTCTCCGGGCAGATCCAACACTGGGAGCAATTGGGTATTGCTGGCGGCGCCATCCACCTATACGCCCGTGACGACCGCTCCGGCACCTTCGAGACGTTCAAGGCGCTGGTGCTGGAGCCCCAGCACCACGACTTGTCAGCCAAGGCCCGGCGCTTCGAGTCCAGTGACGAACTGGCTGCGCAGGTGGCCACCGACCGCCAGGCCATCGGCTTCAGCAGCCTGGCTGCGGTGCACGGGGCCAAGGTGCTGGCGGTAGCCGAAGGCGACGCACCGGCCATGCTGCCGGAGCGCGCCCTGGTGGCCAGCGAAGATTACCCGCTGTCACGGCGCCTGTACTTCTACCTGCCGGCCAACCCCAAGCCACAGGCCAGGGCCCTGGCCGACTTTGCCCAGAGCCCGGCCGGCCAGGCCATCGTTGCCCAGCAGGGCTTTGTTTCGCAGCAGATCAAGGCCCAGCCAGTAGTGCCCCAGGCAGACATGCCGCCGCGCTACCGTACCTTGGCCCAACAGGCGCAGCGGCTGAGCGTGAACTTCCGCTTCCAGGAAGGCAGCGCCAGCCTCGACAACAAGGCCCTGCGCGATGTGCAGCGGGTGGCCGAGTACCTGCGCCAGGCTGGCAAGCTTAAGAGCAAAGCGGTGCTGGTAGGGTTTGGCGACCCCAAGGAAACGCCTGGCCGCGCCGCCCTGCTCTCGCGCCTTCGGGCCCAGGCAGTGCGCCGCGAGCTGGCGCGCGATGGCGTGGAGTTGCTGGAGGTGACGGGCATGGGCGATGAACT
Source organism: Pseudomonas sp. BP01 (assembly GCF_022760795.1). NCBI lineage: Bacteria > Pseudomonadati > Pseudomonadota > Gammaproteobacteria > Pseudomonadales > Pseudomonadaceae > Pseudomonas > Pseudomonas sp. BP01. The sequence continues at coordinate 209,844 of NZ_JAFBKA010000003.1, read as the reverse complement.
GCCGGTGGCCGGCAATGAGCTGGAGCAAGGGCGACTGCGCAATCGGCGGGTCGAGGTGTGGGTGTATTGAATTGAGGGGGGGCTTGTGCTCCTCCAGGGGCGCCGGCAAAGAAATGTAACAGCTCCCCATTCGGTATCTCCTGCAATCGGGTCTAGGCTCAAATTCATGTGATACCGGGCCCCTCTGACGGCTGCCAAGCCGCCATGTCGGATCACTGTTGCCATGCAACGTCGACATTCAAGGAGGGGCTCATGACAGCTCTGCAAGCATTCCTCACCACCCCTGTACTCGGCACCAGCGCCTGGATGTGGCTGGTGTTCATAGCCATCGTCATCGGTTTGCTGGTGCTCGACCTGGGCGTGCTGCACCGCCACGACCGCGAAATCGAAATGCGCGAAAGCCTGCTGCTGTACTCGGGCTACTTCAGCGTCGGCGTGTTGTTCGGCGTCGGGGTCTGGTTCCAGCTGGGCGCGCAATCGGCGCTGGAGTTCTACACCGGTTTCCTGGTCGAGCAATCGCTGTCGATGGACAACGTGTTCGTCATGGCGATGATCTTCAGCTACTTCGCCATCCCCCGCCGTTACCAGCATCGGGTGCTGTTCTGGGGCATCCTGGGGGTGGTGTTCCTGCGGGCGATCATGATTGGCGTGGGCGCCGCGCTGGTGCAGAACTTTGCCTGGGTGCTGTATATCTTCGGTGCCTTCCTGCTGTTTACCGGGGTGAAGATGGCGCTTTCGAAAGAAGACAGCCACCCTGACCTGGCCAACAACCCGATACTCAAGTTCGTGCGCAGGCACATGCGGGTCACCGACCAGATCCACGGCTCGCACTTCTTCGTACACCAGACCCCGGCCGGCCACAGCAAGGCGCTGCGCTATGCCACCCCGTTGTTCCTGGCACTGGTGCTGATCGAGTTGGCCGACCTGGTGTTTGCCGTCGACAGCGTGCCGGCGATTTTCGCCATTACCCAGGACCCGTTCATTGTATACACCTCGAACATCTTTGCCATCCTTGGGCTGCGTTCGTTGTACTTCGCGCTGTCGGCGTTGATGCACCGGTTTGTTTACCTCAAGTATGCGTTGGCGCTGGTGCTTATCTTTATTGGTTGCAAGATTTTCTATCACGGCATGGTGGGCAAGGTACCGGCGCTGCTGTCGTTGGGGGTGACGTTTGGGTTGTTGCTGGGTGGGGTGGTGGTTTCGTTGGTGAAGACGCGGGGGGAGAAGGCGGAAATTCAACCCAAACAGCCTGCGAATGCCGGTGGTGAATTTAGCAATAAAAAGGAAGACCCGCAGATGCGGGTCTGAAATTACGAATCTGGGCGGAGATCATTTCTTGATAATGAAATAACCCACCCCCGCCCAGACTGATGAGATCAGGATCAGCCAAAGAGCTGCCCCTAATTTTCGCCTCAACTTGGGCGGAAACCTTTCAAGTTCCGCCTCGTCCAACCATCCCAAGCGCAAATGAAGCCAAGGAAATGTAACCAACGCGCTTACCGTGCTCATCAGTAGACATCGAGACCTCAGATTCCCTCGGCCCCACACGGGCTTCATCTGTTGCAGGTAGGGATTGCTGGTAATCGCTGAAAGAGCTATATCAAAATCCGTCGACAGCGCAATCTGTACATTCATAGCAATACCGACAAGGCCGATAATGAAGGGCGCAACTAAGAAAGCTATTCGCAAGTATGGCGACCAGCTATCAAAGTCAATCATCCATCACCTCATAAATTACTTCACCGAGCTTCTCGCCAGCTGCGCCAATACCCATAGAGCCTGCCGCAGAGCCGGCGCCAACCAGGACAATCCCGCATACGGGAACACCAAGGCCGCCGGTACCCACCGCGAAAACACCGCATAGCGCGGCAGCGGCAGCACCTGCGATGTAACCTCCCACCATCCCTCCTCCTAAGCCACCAGCGAAACTACCCGTTTCGGTGAGTCGGACTTTCCGGCAGTCATCAGTTTCACCTGCAACACAGACCTCTTGCACTTTCAGATAAGATGACGTAGCCCCCAGCCCAATTGCAGCATACCCACCATATTCAAGATACTTGCTCAGCCGCGCCACCTTATCCAAATGCGTGGCGTACCCCGGAATCTGCCCCGGCCCGCCCGCTTTCGACCAATGATGCACAAGACTCTTGGTCGAAATATTCAAGCTCCTCCTCAAGCGCTCATAGTTCCCAAGGTTCAACTGCTTGTTCAAAAATGCCGTTTTCAACTGTCCATCCAGCTGCTGCAGAAGCCGCCGCCGTTCAGCGAAAAAGCCCGGGCTGTTCAAATGGCCGTGGCGCATGAACTCCCGCTGGTGCAACTGCTCGATACTGGTCAAGGTATGACTGACCTGTTTCAAGCCTTGATCGAGCATGTCCTTGCCGACGCCCATGGACAGACTGGCGTTGCTGAGCAAGCCGGCGATTTCGGCCTGGTGCTGCATCATGAAATCCGCTTCGGCGTAGTCGAGCACCTCCAAAGCACGCCGCGCATGCTGTGCAGCCGCCATCAGTTCTCCCTCTTCGCGCGTACAGGCATTTGCGTTGTCAGGATCACCGATAACGAAGATTTCCCCAGCCTTGAAGCCTTGCTCAAACGTCGGGTTGAGCCGCTGCAACCGGGAGATGGGCAACGTGGCATCGTGCTCGGCCAGTTGCAGCAGCACTTGGGGGAACGACATGCGCCGAGGAACTACATAGAAGCCAGGCTCTAGCGAATCGGGCAGTGCCCCTACGACGGGTCGGGAGAAGCGCCCGGGGTAGGCGGTGGCTGACGGCTGATTAAAGTGGGTATTGGTACCCCCCGCAATGGAATACATGGACGGCGGTGCTTCATATAACGGTGCGACCACCCGGTTGCTGCCCGGCGAACAGCCACAGGCAACCAGCGCGCCATCCATGGCCACCCGCTGGCCATCGGAAATAAAGTGATCCACACCTTCAGCGACGGTTCCCACCTGCCCGCAAAGAGGGCATGGCGTGGTGTGGTCGCCTTCACGGAGTACCATCCGGCCTTCGTCCAAGTAGCCCGCCCCGGTCGCAATACAGACAGCGCCCGTTGTAGTGACATCACCATCTACCGCCTGACCCTTTCCCTCCAAATTGACGCGCATCCCTAAACTCCCTGTAGCTGGTTAGGGTTGAAAACCTATCACCAGCAAGGGAGATTCAGGGGGCCTCAGCCGAAATTCAGATACTTCCTACACATTGCGGGAGTTTGCGGGATCACTGTGGGAGCGGGTTCACCCGCGAAGAGGCCGGCTCAGGCTGACGACTTCAGCGCCCGCTACGCAACAGCTCCACCGGCACATATTTGCCAATTTCATATTTGCCAATCGCCGCCCGGTGCACTTCATCCGGCCCGTCGGCCAGGCGCAGGGTGCGCTGCATGGCGTACATGTAGGCCAGCGGGAAATCGCCGCTCACCCCTGCCCCGCCATGCATCTGGATCGCCCGGTCGATCACCTTCAACGCCACGTTCGGCGCCACCACCTTGATTTGCGCGATTTCGCTGCGGGCCACCTTGTTGCCGACGGTGTCCATCATGTACGCCGCCTTCAACGTCAGCAGCCGGGCCATGTCGATTTCCATGCGTGAGTCGGCGATCTTGTCGACGTTGCCACCCAGCCGTGCCAGTGGCCGACCAAAAGCAGTACGCTCCACCGAGCGCTTGCACATCAACTCCAGCGCACGTTCGGCCATGCCGATCGAGCGCATGCAGTGGTGGATACGGCCTGGGCCAAGGCGCCCTTGGGCAATCTCGAAGCCGCGCCCCTCGCCGAGCAGCACGTTTTCATACGGCACCCGTACGTTCTCGAAAAGCACCTCGGCGTGGCCATGAGGGGCATCGTCATAGCCGAACACCGGCAACGGGCGGACGATCTTCACGCCCGGCGCATCGGTGGGCACCAGCACCATCGAATGCTGCTGGTGGCGTGGGCCTTCGGGGTCGGACAGGCCCATGAAGATCATCACCTTGCAACGCGGGTCGCAGGCGCCGGAGGTCCACCACTTGCGGCCATTGATGACCCATTCGTCACCGTCACGCACGGCAGTGGCGGCCATGTTGGTAGCGTCCGAGGAGGCCACGTCCGGCTCGGTCATGGCAAACGCCGAGCGGATCTCACCGCGCAACAACGGCTCCAGCCACTGGCGTTTCTGCGCTTCGCTGCCATAACGCACCAGCACTTCCATGTTGCCAGTGTCCGGCGCCGAGCAGTTGAAGGGCTCTGGACCGAGCAGTGAGCGGCCCATGATTTCCGCCAGCGGGGCGTATTCCAGGTTGCTCAGGCCGGCGCCGTATTCCGATTCGGGCAAGAACAGGTTCCACAGCCCTTCGGCGCGGGCCTTGGCCTTGAGTTCTTCCATGATTGCCGTGGGCTGCCAGCGGTCGCCCTCGGCAACCTGGCGCTCGAACACGGCTTCGGCGGGGTACACGTAGGCGTCCATGAACGCAGTAACGCGCTCGCGCAGTGCCTGGACCTTGGGCGAATAGGCGAAATCCATCGGGGCTACCTTCACGGTTCGGAGTACATGGGCAGAGCCTAGAGCAGCCCGCCCCCATCCACCTAGTCTATTTTCCGCGTGTATAAACATTCATAACCGATATATGATCGGCCAATAATTCCAACAAAGAGCGGCGCCCATGAACCTCAGCAAGGTCGACCTCAACCTGTTCATCGTGTTCGATGCGATCTACACCGAAGCCAACCTGACCCGCGCCGGGCAGATTGTCGGCATTACCCAGCCTGCAGTGTCCAACGCCCTTTCGCGGCTGCGCGAAACCTTCAACGACCCACTGTTCGTGCGCACCGCACAAGGCATGGTGCCCACGCCGATGGCGCAGAACATCATCGGCCCGGTACGCAACGCCCTGGCACTGCTGCGTAGCTCGGTGCAGGAAAGCCGCATCTTCAACCCGCAGCAGGCCAACAAAACCTTCCGCATCAGCATGACCGACCTGACCGAGGCGGTCATCCTGCCGCCGCTGTTCCAGCGCCTGCGCCGCCTGGCGCCCGCGGTGCTGATCGAAAGCTTCCTGTGCAAGCGCCGCGAGACCACCAAGGAGCTCGCCGCCGGCCGCCTGGACTTCGCCATCGACGCCCCCCTGAACACCGACCCGCAGGTGCGCCACATCAAGCTGATGCAAGACCGCTATGTGTGCGCCCTGCGCCAGGGCCACCCGCTGGCTGACAGCAAGCTGACCCTCGACAGCTACCTGGGCATGACCCATATCCATATTTCCAGCCGCCGCAACGGCCTGGGTTACGTCGACCTGGCGCTGGGCAAGATGGGTGTTCAGCGCAAGGTCGCGCTGCGTTCGCAGCACTACCTGATGGCCTCGCAGGTGTTGCAGCAGACCGACATGGCGATGACCGTTCCCGAGCGCTTCGCCCGTCGTCATCAGTTGCGTTACCAGCCACTGCCAGTGGAGGTGCCCGCCCTGGAAACGCACCTGTACTGGCATGAAAGCACCGACCAGGACCCGGCCAACCGCTGGATGCGCGAGCAGATCACCGAATTGTGCGAACGCGTGGTAGCCGAGGAAGAGAAAGCCCTGCAGCCCGCCTGAAGCCGCCTGCGAGGGGCAGCCGATCAGCCTGGCCCCTCCAGAAGAAAAATATTCTACTAAAGGTTAGATAGAGAGAACGTTTTCTCACACCAAATGAGAAAAAAGCGGCGGGAAGCGAAAAATATCTTGCCCATGGCGGATACGCTTAGCCCAATAATCGCCGATTTCACGGCGACAGACATGGACCCGCCCCAATGCCCAGCGCCCCACTCTATTTCGATTACGCCGCCACTACCCCCGTCGACGATCGGGTCATCGAAACCATGCTTGCCTGCCTTGGCAGCGAGGCCAACTTCGGCAACCCGGCGTCCAGTGGCCATGCCTATGGCCAAGCCGCCCGGCAAGCCGTGGAGCAAGCACGCCAGCAAGTGGCCGAGCGCGTCGGCGCGCAAGCCAGCAATCTGGTCTGGACCTCGGGCGCGACCGAATCCAACAACCTGGCACTCAAAGGCATTGCCCAAGGCTTCGACCAGCCTGGGCACCTGATCACCAGCCAGCTGGAGCACAAAGCCGTGCTCGACACGGTGGCCGAACTGGAGCGCCAAGGCTGGGCCGTTACCCGCCTGGCGCCGGATGCCGCCGGCCTCATCCAGCCTGCAAGCGTGCAGGCAGCGTTGCGCGCGGACACCCGCCTGGTATCGCTGATGGCGGTCAACAACGAGCTGGGCACGGTTACCGATTTTGCCGCCATTGGCCAACGGGTACGTGCCCACGGTGCCCTGCTGCACGTGGATGCTGCACAGGCCGTAGGCAAGCTCGCCATCGACCTGAACGCGATGGCTGTGGACCTGATGTCGTTTTCGGCGCACAAGGTTTACGGGCCAAAAGGGATAGGCGCGCTGTATGTCGGGCCACGCGCCCGGACGCTGATGCGTGCGCAGATGCACGGCGGCGGCCATGAGCAGGGCCTGCGTTCCGGCACCCTGGCCACCCATCAGATCGCCGGCATGGGCAGCGCCTTTGCGCTGGCCGGCGAACCAGGTGACAGCGAGCATCAGCGCCTTGAGCAACTGGCCACGCGCCTGCGCGAGGGCTTGCTGGCTTTACGCGGCGTCACCCTCAACGGCAGCGCCAGCCAACGCATCCCCCATACCCTGAACCTGTGCATCGACAGCAAGGGTTTCAACAGCGCGGCCCTGGCCAGCGAGCTGGCCTTGTCGACCACATCGGCCTGCAACTCGGCGAGCAACGCCGCCTCGCATGTACTGCTGGCACTGGGGCTGGACGAACGTCAGGCACGCAACAGCGTGCGCTTGAGCATCGGCCGATTCACCACCGAGGCGCAAGTGGACCAGGCGCTCGCAGTGTTTAGCCGGGTGCTGACGACGGCATCGGCTGCACTGTGGTGAACACGCGCTAGAACAAGCGGCTGTCCGGGGTAAAATCCTCGACCTGGATCTTCGCACGCTGCGCCTGCGCGTGCCGTGGGTTGAACAGGAAGTTGATGGTACTGGGCATGATCGCGCTCGGCACCGGCAGCAACAATGCTGAGCAGTCATCCAGAAAGCGATTGCCCAACGCCCGGGTCAACTCAGGCTGAGCGGACCAGCCGGGCTGCAAGGCGGGCAACTGCGCCTGTGAAACCGTGTCTGGCAAATCGATGCGGATCAGGCGCATGGTGGTAGGAAAGTCCTCGGGGTCGATCTCCAGGTGCACCAGCACCTCGAGCATGGCCCCGGAAGGGCTGGTGGCGGCATATACCACGGGCCGGCCCGCCTGGTGCCAGCGGCCGCTTACACGCAAACCCCCAGTGCCACTCAAATCTGCGTAGGCGCTGATACGCCACAAAATCACAGGCCAAAGCCCTCGGCAATCTGCAGCAGCATCTCTTCGACCTGAGTGGTGCCTTGCTGGGTGGTGAGCATCTGCATGGGCGTCAGCCCCGAGAAGCGTTCCTTGGGCTTGGACAGCCAGCGCTTGGCCTTGTCCGCCTCACCGAACACGGCTTCGGCCATGGCGGTGATGTGGGCCGAGCGGAACAGCCGATCACTCTCTTCGACGGTCAGCGGCTGATCCCGCTCGATACGGGTTTTCAGGGTGCGCAGGGGAATGATCTGGTCCCGCTCCACCGGCGTGAACACACCACACTCAGTCAGCTTCACCAGCCAGGTGGCAGCAAAACCATGGGTGATGCGGGTGTGGATTTCGAAGTCACTGGCAAGTTCGGGTATTTCCAGCAGCGCCTGCAGGCGCGCCCGGTACTCGTGGTAACCGTTGTCGCGAAGCACTTCGGCAAGCATGGCATACTCCTGTTTCGGCGTTTGCCGACAAGTATGCGGTATTCGCCGGATCATTGCCAGTTTGCCTGGCCCCCGTGGTTGAGGGGGCACTCTGCCCCCGCACCTCTCAGAAGGTACCCGGATACGCCCCGCCGTCGATCAGCAGGTTCTGCCCGGTGATATAACCGGCATGCGCACTGCACAGAAATGCACAGTACGCGCCAAACTCCCCGGCATCGCCAAAGCGCGCCGCCGGAATAGCCTTGCGCCGGGCCTGGGCAGTGGCTTGCACATCGCCACCCGCCGCCTTCAAAGTCTTTTGCAGGCGTGCGGTGTCGAACGCCCCTGGCAGCAGGTTGTTCAGTGTCACATTGCTGCCCGCCAGGCGCTGCTGCCGGGCCAGGCCGGCAATGAAACCGGTCAGGCCACTGCGGGCGCCGTTGGACAAACCAAGAATGTCGATCGGCGCCTTCACCGCGCCAGAGGTGATATTCACCACCCGGCCGAAACCGCGCTCGGCCATGCCGTCGACCACCGCCTTGATCAGCTCTATCGGGGTGAGCATGTTGGCGTCCAGCGCCTTCAGCCAATCGTCGCGCCCCCAGTCACGGAAGTCCCCCGGTGGCGGGCCACCGGCGTTGTTGACCAGGATGTCGACCTGCGGGCAGGCCGCCAACAGCGCCTGGCGCACTTGGGCATCGGCCACATCGCCGGCCACAGTACGCACCTCGATGCCTGGGCAGGCCGCCCGCAACTCGCTGGCGGTCTGCTCCAGGGTGGCTTGGGTGCGGGCATTGATGACCAGGTTCACGCCTTCTTTGCCAAGCGCCTCGGCGCAGCCTTTGCCCAGGCCCTGGCTGGCCGCGCAGACGATGGCCCAGCGGCCGGTAATGCCTAGATCCATTGGGTTGCTCCTTGATGCAATAGGGTTACAGGGGTACTGGCAGGCCGTGCCGGGGGTAATCTAGAGCACAGGCAAGGCCGCCGATAATGAAAAGAGCTGATCCACCAATAACCATCGCTTATCCCCACCAGCCCGCCAGCAATGGGCTGGCGGGCGAGCGCCGTCAAACTTCAATTGGCCGTCAATTCTTCTACCAGCAACCGCGCCGCTGGCGATAGCGGCGCCGCCACACGGTGCACGATGCCGAAGGGCTCGCTCAACGCCCGTAGCTGCACCGCCAGCGACACCAGCAACCCTCGCTGCTCGGCGAAGGCTGCCACGGCACTGGGAATGACCGCCACCAGCGTCGGGTCATCTTCCAGCAGCATGAACGTAGCGAAGGTGGAAAAGGTTTCCAGCGGATAGCGGGGCACCTGCACCCCTGCTTCGCTCAACTCGCGCTCCAGCGCCTGGCGCATGGGCATGTTCACCGGGTAGACCACCCAGCGGTAATGGCTCAAATCGCTGATCGCCAGTGCCGCTGCCCCGGCAAGCGGATGCTGCGGGTGCGCGACCACCACCAACGGCTCCTGGGCCAGCTCGACAAAGGCATAGTCCGCCGCGTCGCGGCCCAGCCCGGGCCGGCAGATGGCGAGGTCCAGGCGCCCCTCGTCCAGTTGGGCGAGCAGGTTGGCGCTGGTATTCTCGGCAATTTCCACCGCCAACTGCGGCTGCTTGCGGCGCAAGCGCCCCAGGGCGCTGACCAGGGTCGGCATGGCCCCCATGATGCTGCCCACTGCCAGGCGCCCGCCCTGGCCCTGGACGATGCCTAGCACCTCTTCGCGCAGATGCCCCAGGTCGCTGTGGATCAGCCGCGCATAGCGCACCACGCAACGACCCACGTCGTTGGCTACCAGCCCGCTGGGCAGGCGCTGGAACAACGGTACCCCCAGCACCTCCTCCACCTCGCGCAGCGCCTTGGTAGCCCCAGGCTGGGAAATGGCCATGGCTTCGGCCGCCTTGTGCAGCGAACCACAGCGATCCAGCTCGATCAGCAGACGCAACTGGCGCAGGCGCAGGCGAGAAAAAATGGAATCCAGTGAAGGGATCATCAGGCAGGCTCGACAGGGGTCTTGTAATGCCGAGCACTATAGAGGGTCGGCAACGGGGGGAGTGTTGAGTTTCAAGCAAATGACCCTTGATCGCAGAACACGCATACCAGCCCGTTATGCTGCGCTGTCGCCCGTGGAACAAGGCTTCGGCAAACGCCGCTTTAACCTGTGGGCGGGCGCGCCTGCGAAGAGAGCGACGCGCTGCATGGCACCGGCTGCGCCGGTGTTCGCGGGCTTGCCCGCTCCCACAGGTCCCCGCCCAAGCAGGTATTTATGTTCGAGTAACGCGTTTACCGCGGTCTACGCCGTGCCAGGCAGGCATAACCCAGGCCCAGCACGCTGACCGCCAGTACACCCAGCAACACCATCAACTCCCGGCTGTAGCGGGCCACCATGGCTGGAAAACCGATGACCTCGTGGTACACCTGCACATTGGCCACTCCGTCGGCGTGGCTGATGCTGACCCCGCCTTGGCGGATCTGCAAATAGTCTGCATCGAAATAGACCCAGACCTTGCACGTGCCACCCGGCTCGATGGCCGGGATGTCCACCTGCGCGGTGGCGGCCTCCAGCAGGGTGTCGTTGCCGGCAGCATCACGCACCTGCACCAGGCCCTTGGCCGGCAGGCGGATCTTTACCTCGCGTACCGGCGCGTCACCACTGTTGCGTAGTTCGATGAGCAAGCCAGTACGGTGATCGACCAGCCCGGCCTCGAAAGGCTTGGCGAACAGCTGGGCATAGGGTGCCTGTGCCATTTCGATCAACCTCTCGACCTGGTCGTGGCTTAGCTCGCCCTGGCCGATGCTGTTGATGCGCCCCTGCAACTGCTCATACTTGAGTTGCTCGCTGGCTTTGCTGATACGCTCGCTGAACTGGGTGGGATAGGTGAGGTAGGCATAGCTCAGTGACGCCTCCAGACGCGGGTTGCCCCTGAGCAACACGTAGGCGGCCAAAAGGACCATCAGGCCAACAAGCACGGCTACGAGGAGTTTCCCCACCTTGTCCCAGCTCAATGCAAACTTCCTTCTGTGGTGATACAGACGATTCAAACCGCCCAAGGGTGCCAAGTTCAGGCCCCCCAGGCAAGCTTGACTAGGGTTCGCGCTCGCCTTCGCGCGCCTGACGCATCTGCAGCAGCTGGCCATCGATCAGTGCCTTGGCCATGCCTGCCAGGTAAAACGTGGCCTGCATCATCACCTTGCGGTCGCCTGGCCGGTCGATGGCCTTGCGGGTAATTTCAGTGATGCAGCCCATGATGCTCGAGGCCTCCGTCAGTGCGGTCCTCATTGGCAGCTGCGGTTTCATCTGCACCAGTTCGGCGTCGGCGTGGCCAAACCGGCTCGCTGCACGCACGACATTGAGCTTGTTGCTTTTGAGGGTGTCGTTATCCATGTCCATTCCTCGGGGTTACGAGCATGTCCAGACTAGGACGCAGCCTCGCCCATCACAATGACCAGGAGTGTGGCAAGGGTCACTTTCGGAAATGGACTACAAGATCCCCTGAAGTGGGCTCTCTGCTACCGATCAGCCCCTTGACCGGCGCATGGCAGTGTCGGACGATCTTCACCTCCCCACATCAGGACGAACACCATGCTACGGATACTGGGCAGAGCTTCTTCCATCAATGTACGAAAAGTCCTGTGGGCCTGCGCCGAATTCGAGGTCGCATTCGAGCGCGAAGACTGGGGCTCTGGCTTCAAGGCCACTGACAGCCCAGAGTTCCTGGCATTGAACCCCAACGCCATGATCCCGGTGATAAAGGATGGCGACTTCACCTTGTGGGAATCCAACAGCATCATCCGCTACCTGGCCAACCGCTATGGTGCCACCGCGTTTTACCCCGACGATGCCCAGGCGCGGGCCAGGATCGATCAGTGGATCGACTGGCAGGCCTCGGACCTGAACCGCTCGTGGAGCTACGCGTTCATGTCACTGGTCCGGCACTCGCCCGCCCATCAGGACCCGCAAGCGCTTGCCGCCGGCTGCGCGGACTGGTCACGCTACATGCACATCCTCGACCGCCAACTGGCCAGCACCGGTGCGTATGTGGCCGGCAACCAGTTCACCCTGGCCGACATCCCTATCGGCCTGTCGGTCAACCGCTGGTTCGAAACGCCGTTCGAACACCCGCACCTGCCAGCGGTACGTGATTATTACGAGCGCCTGAGCGAGCGCCCGGCCTATCACCTGCACGGCCGTAACGGTACGCCGTAAACGTACAGCACTGGTTTCACTGCCGGGCATTGGGTAATAATGCGAGTCATTACCATTAGTGCGCGAACACGGAAGAATGGCATGCCCGGCAGCAGACACCCCATCGAGCATCTTTACGTCGAGCACCACGGCTGGCTGCAAGGCTGGCTGCGCCATCGGCTGAACAACGCAGCGGATGCTGCCGACCTTGCCCAGGACACTTTTGTCCGCGTGCTGCAAAGGCGCCAGGCAAGGGCGCTGTTGGAGCCACGCGCCTATTTGCGCACGATCGCCCGCGGCCTGGTCATCGACCTGTGGCGCCATCGCGACATCGAGCGGGCCTGGCTGGAGACGCTGGCGCAATTGCCCGAGGCCGAAGTGCCGTCACCGGAGACCAGTGCCCTGGCCATCGAGGCACTGGTGGCCATTGACCGCCTACTTGACGCGCTGCCCGCCCGCACGCGTACCATCTTCCTGCTGGCACAACTGGATGGCATGCCCTGCCCGCGCATTGCCGAGCAGCTGGGGGTGTCGCTGTCCACCGTTGAGCGCGACCTCAGCAAAGCCTTGCGCCACTGCTATCAGCTGGTCTTCGAGACCATGCCATGAGCGCCAGCACACTGCCGGCACTACCCAGCGCAACGGTGGACCAGGCCATAGAATGGTCGATCCGTCTCACCTACAACCGCCCCGACCCTGCCACCCGGGCGGCCTTCCAGGCTTGGCTGGCGGATGACGAAACCCATCGCCTGGCCTGGGCGCGTATGCAGAGCCTGAGCGGGCACTTTGCCGGTGTGCCGAGCGGGCTGGCGCGCCAAGCGCTGGAAAAACTGCCTGAAGCCCGCCTGCAACGGCGCCAGGTGCTGAAACTGCTGGCACTGTTCGCAGCAGTCGGCAGCACCGCTTGGGGGACTCGCGAAACCGCGCCTTGGCAGCGGCTGATGGCCGACTACAGCACCCGTGTCGGCGAACATCAGCGCTGGACCCTGGCCGATGGCAGCCAGTTGGAGCTAAATACCGACAGCGCCGTGCGTGTGTATTTCGATGCCCGGCAACGGCGCATCGACCTGCTGCGCGGCGAGCTGTACCTGGTCAGTGGTGCCGACTGCGCCAGCCTGCAAAAGCGCCCATTGCAGGTCACCACCACCTTGGCCACGTTCACCGCCCACGGCAGCCGCTGCAACATACGTCAGTACGCCGACGCCTGCCGCCTGGGCGTTGCCGAAGGCACCGTGAACATACAGCCACGCTCGGGTACCGGTGCCGTTGCCCAACCCGGAGAAACCTGGCAGGTAACCCGCGACAACGTGCTGCGCCTGCCCGGCAACGCCGAAGACGCCGCCGCCTGGCGCGACGGCCTGCTGACCGCACGGGCGATGCCGCTGGCTGAACTGCTCGACGAGCTCGGCCGTTATCGCAACGGCTATCTGGGCTGTGACCCGCAGGTTGCGAAACGCACTATCAGCGGTAATTTCAACCTCACCGACACCGACGCCACCCTGACGTTCATCGCCCAGGCCCACGGCTTGCGCGTACAGGCAATGACGCGTTACTGGGTACGCCTGAGCGCCTGAAACAACCTGGCAAAAAAGTGCTCGCCGGGTGAAGGGGTTTGCAATCTCGCCCGGCATACACAGCAGAACACTCAAATTGCCAACGAGAACCCCACGTGACCCGACCCGCCCCCTTGCGCCTCGCCATCCGCCAAGCCCTGCTTTGCACCAGCCTTGGCCTGGCTATGCTGCCGCTGGCCCATGCCGCAGACAGCGCCAGCACCACCACGCGCTACGACCTCGCCATCCCAGCTGGCTCGCTGGATGCAGCCTTGACCACCCTCAGCCGCAGCACCGGCCTGAACATTGCCTTCACCCCGGGTGACCTGGCCGGCAAGTACAGCGCCGGGCTGCGGGGCAGCTTCAGCAGCCAGCAAGCCCTGCACCAGCTACTGGTCGGCAGCGGCCTGCAATCGATGCCGCAGGACGGCGGTTACCGCCTGATCCCCGCCAGCGAACCGCTGCCATTGGGTGCTGTGGCACTGGACCCGACCAACGTGACCGGCACTGCCAACCTCGGCGAGCAGACCGAGAACACCGGTTCCTACACCACAGGTGCGATCACCACCGGCGGCAAGACACCTCGCAGCCTGCGCGAAACCCCGCAGTCGGTGAGTGTTATGACCCGCCAGCGTATGGATGACCAGCACCTCACCAGCCTGACCCAGGTGCTGGACCAGACCACCGGCATCACCGTGGTCGGCGGCAACGACACGAAAAACCAGATCTACTCGCGTGGCTTCGTCATCCGCAGTATTCAGACCGACGGCGGCGCACCGATGCTGCGCAACGAAGCCTTCGACACCCTGCCCGACATGACCGCGTACGACCACGTCGAAGTCTTGCGTGGCTCCGACGGGTTGTTCGGCGGCACTGGCGACCCGGGCGGCAGCATCAACCTGGTGCGCAAACGCGCCCTGCCGTTCAACCAGCTGAGCATCAGCCAGTCGGCGGGCAGCTGGGACAATTACCGCTCCGAAGTCGACCTGACCGGCCCGCTTGGGTTCGACGGTGCACTTCGCGGCCGCGTGGCGATGTCGTTCGAGGACAAGAAATACTTCTACGACAATGCCGACAGCGAGAAGCACGTGATTTTCGGCACCCTGGAGGCAGACCTGAGCCCGGCCACCCTGGTGAGCATCGGCGGCACCTATGAATGGCGGGACATGGATGGATACTGGGACCGCGGCCTGGTGCGCTACAAGGACGGCACCGAGATCGGCACCTCACGCAGCCGCTCGCTGGCCGCCGACTGGTCAGCCAACAACTACAAGCGCACCGAGTACTTCGCCAAGGTCGAGCACGCGCTGGACGAAAACTGGAAGTTCAAGGCCAGCTACACCAAAAGCAAGTTCGATTCGACCCAGGACATTGGCGAAGTGAGCGCCGCCGTCGACCCGAACACCAACCAGACCACTTTCAAGCGTTTCATCCGCGGTTACAACAACCAGCAGGACTTGTTCGATGCCAACCTGTCCGGCACCTTCGAAGCCTTTGGCCTGACCCACGAACTGCTGGTCGGTGCCGACTATGAAGAAGTGATGCGCAGCTACTCCGACGACAGCGACCTGTCGCAAGTAAGCGACATCAACGTGCCCTTCGACATCACCACAGGTGACGCCGGCGCCATGCCCAAGCCGCGCACACCCCCCAGCTACTACTACAACCCCGACTGGAACCAGCGCAAATCCGGTGCCTATGCCACCTTCAAGGCGCAGCTTGCCGAGCCACTGCACCTGACCTTGGGTGCACGCTACTCCGACTACCGTGACAACACCCGCACCGTGGTCCCGGCCTTCAACAATGCCGACACCCGGGTCAAGGAAAGCAACCGCGGCGTCATCACCCCGTTTGGCGCGCTGGTGCTCGACCTGAACCGGCAGTGGTCGCTGTACACCAGCTATGCCGAGATCTTCCAGCCACAAACCGCCTTCAAGTCCCCCAGCAGCCAGCCACTGGACCCGATCGAGGGCGAAACCTACGAGTTCGGTACCAAAGGCGAGTTGCTCGATGGGCGCCTCAACCTGTCCAGCGCGCTTTACTACACCAAGCGCCTGAACGAAGCGGTGAGCACTGGCCAAGGCTTCTACAGCGCCTCTGGCGAGGTGATCAGCAAGGGTATCGACAGCGAGATTTCCGGTGAGCTGGCCCCCGGCTGGCAAGCCATGGCCGGCTACACCTTCAACATCAACAGGCAACGTGTTGCCGGCAATGCCGCCAACAACGGCACGCCGATGAGCACGCAAACACCCAAGCACCTGTTCAAGTTCTTCACCACCTATCAACTGCCCGGCGAGTTCGAACGCTGGAAGGTCGGCCTGGGTGCCATCATCCAGAGCGACAGCTACAAGAGTGGCTTCATTCAGCGCCGACTTCCCGACGGCGGGCTAAGCCAGCAAGACCCGTATGCGTTCCGCCAGGCCGGTTATGCGGTGTGGAACGGCTTGGTCGAGTACCGCATCGATGAGCACTGGACGGCCACGCTCAATGGCAACAACCTGTTCGACAAGACGTACTACCAGACCGTGGATGCCAGCGATACCGGCAACTGGTACGGCGCGCCGCGCAACTATATGCTGACCTTGCGCGGCAAGTTCTGAATCGTGCAGTGTTGCTCGCGATTTCGGTGATACCTGCTGGATTCTGGGGCTGCTTTGCAGCCCATCGCGACACAAGGCCGCTCCTACAAGGGATCGCATTTTCCCTGTAGGAGCGGCCTTGTGTCGCGATAGGGGCGCAAAGCGCCCCCGGGATCTCGGCCAGTTACACCGCAACCTGCCGCCCCGCTGCCACCACCCGCCCACGCCAGGCAAACAGCAACACCATCACCAAACCCAGCGCCGCCATCGCTGCGCCCGCCAGGGAAATCGCCGGGTAGCCCAAACCTGCGTTGATCACTGCGCCACCCAGCGCCGCGCCAATCGCATTGCCCAGGTTGAATGCACCAATGTTCACCGCCGATGCCAGGTTGGGTGCATCCTTGGCTGCCTCCATCACCCGCATCTGCAGTGGCGGCACCAGTGCAAAACTGGCCGCGCCCCAGAGCAGGATCGCCACGGCCGTCGGCAGCGGCCAGTCCAGCACCAGCGGGAACACCAGCAGCACGGCAATCAACAGCGCCAACGACAGGATTAGCGTGCGGTCGATCGAGCGGTCTGCCGCCTTGCCGCCCCACACGTTGCCCAAGGTCAGGCCAACACCGAACAACACCAGCATGGCTGTCACGAACGTGGTGGACGCTGCCGCCTCGCTCTGCAGGATCGGCGCGATGTAGGTGAACACCGTGAACATCGCACTGGAACCCACCACTGTCAGCAGCAACGCCGCCAGTACCGGGCCGCGGCCCAGCACCCGGATTTCGGCCATGGCCCCGTCGCCTTTGGGCGACGGCACATTGGGCAGCGCGTACCAGAGCGTGGTCATCGCCACCAGACCAAGCCCGGCAATACCCCAGAATGCCGTGCGCCAACCCAGCATTTCACCAAACCAGGTCGCCAGCGGCACGCCGCCGATGGTGGCCAGGGTCAAGCCCATGAACATTGCCGCGACCGCCCCGGCGCGCTTCTCGGGCGGTACCACGCTGGCCGCGACAATCGAGCCGATGCCGAAGAAGGCACCATGGTTGAGCGAGGTGACCACGCGGGCCACCAGCAGGCTGGCGTAGTCGCTGGCCAGGGCCGACATCAGGTTGCCCAGCGTGAAAATGGCCATCAGCCCGATCAGCAAGTACCGCCGCGGGATCTTCACCGTGGCCAGGGTCATCAGCGGTGCGCCGATCAGCACGCCAATGGCATAGGCGCTGACCAGCAGCCCGGCGGCAGGGATGGAAACGCCAAGGTCAGTGGCGATGCTGGGCAACATGCCCATGGGGGCGAACTCGGTGACACCGATGCCAAAGGCACCGATGGCAAGTGCGACAAGAGGTGGATTGATACGCATGGCAAGCTCCTTATCTATGCCGCAAATGCTACGATCTGTTTCAAAATCGCACTAGAGTGCTTTTTTGCTAACCACCTTTGCGCACGAGGCACAAATGGACTTCAGTGGAA
The DNA here is from genome assembly GCF_022760795.1 of Pseudomonas sp. BP01. Classification (NCBI taxonomy): domain Bacteria; kingdom Pseudomonadati; phylum Pseudomonadota; class Gammaproteobacteria; order Pseudomonadales; family Pseudomonadaceae; genus Pseudomonas; species Pseudomonas sp. BP01. Next base: position 192,264 of record NZ_JAFBKA010000003.1, on the reverse strand, counting down.
GATCAGGCGAGATGGAGATATTTGCCAGGGTGGCGCAAGAAGGCAGCCTGTCCGCCGCCGCACGGGCACTGAACCTGACGCCTTCTGCGGTCAGCCGCATCATCGCCCGCACCGAACAGCGCCTGGGCACCCGCCTGCTGCTGCGCACCACCCGGGCGATCACCCTCACCCCTGAGGGTGAGGCGTACCTGCGCGGTGCACGTCGGGTGCTGGCCGACATGCTCGAAGTGGAAGAAGCCATTACCGACCAGGGCGTGCCGCGCGGGCGCTTGCGGGTGAGCGCTGCACTGGGCCACGCCCGGTTGACCGTAGTACCGCTGCTGGCGGCCTTCAGCGCACGCTACCCGCAAGTGCTGGTTGACCTTACCCTCAGTGACGAAGTGGCCGACATTCTCGGCGGCCAGGCCGACGTAGCGTTGCGTTTCGGGCACCTGCCGGACAGTTCGTTGAGCGCCCGCGCCATTGGTGAAACCGGCCAGGTGGTGGTCGCCTCGCCCGAGTACCTGCAACGCTGCGGTACCCCGCTTGAGCCTGAAGACCTGGCCCGGCACAACTGCCTGCGCTTCAACTTCCGCCGTGCCGCGCCCGACTGGCCGTTTCGCCGCGACGGGCAGGTGTTCTCGTTGAAGGTGACAGGAAACATCGAATGCAGCAGCGGCGAAGCCTTGGCGCAACTGGCCAGGATCGGTGCCGGAGTGGCACGCATCGGTACCTTCACGGTGCTGGACGACCTGGCCAGCGGGCGGCTGGTGCCATTGCTGGAGGCGTACAACCCTGACGACCGCGAGCCGATCCATGCGGTGTTCGTCGGTGGCCAGGCGATGCCGGCGCGGGTGCGGGTGTTTGTGGACTTTCTTGTAGAGCACCTGGCTGGCGGCCTGCGCAATCCCTTGTAATCGATGACTCGCCCCGGCCGAGGCATCACAGTGCCACGGTGGCGTTCGAAGAAGCCAACGGCAGCGAGGGCGAGAAGGGCGAAGCCCGTGCCATCCACCGCACTGCCTGCTTCGCGGGCATGCCCGCTCCCACAATGCTAGGTCATCGCTTCATGGAACGGGCTGTGCCTGGGTACAATTCGCATGTTCATTTTAGCCATGCAAAGGACCACCCATGCTTTACGTCGTCATGCTCGGAGGCCGCCATCCCGGCGCCAAGATTGAAGTCCACGACGTGGTATTCGCCCAGGCCGACACCTTCGAACAGGCCTACCCGCAGTTGCGTCAGGCCTGGTTCGGTAGCCCAAAAGGCTTGCACATCGATTCGTGGCTGCAGGTGCACGGCGTAGACGGCCAGCGCGTCGAACTGCGCCCGCATGCCCCCGCCAGGGGGGCCCTGCGCCTGTACTTCATCAACCTCGGCGGTTACGAACGCGATGTGTTCGGCGAGGCGCACCGCTACCTGCTGGTTGCCGCCCACAACAAGACCGAAGCCAAGGCACTGGGCAAGCAGCGCATGCAGGCACACTGGCTGAAGCCGCACACCGACGCCTTGCTCGATGTCGACGACTGCCTGGCAATCGACCAGGTGGGCGGGCAGTTCGTGCACCTGGTCGAAGGGGCGCATGAGCCGGTGGTGGTGCGCAGCGACTACATCCTGATCTGACGTTGATACCTGCAGTTGGGGTATCTTCGACGCTTCACCGTACCGCCAGGCCCAGACCACCATGCGCATTGTCATACCCGACGACTACCAGGATGTGATCCGCACGCTCGACTGCTTCGGCAAGCTGAGCGGGCACGCTGTCAGCGTGCTTCATGAGCGTCAGCCAGCCGCGCTGGAGCAACTTGCAGCACGCTTTGCCGATACCGACGCACTGGTACTCACCCGCGAACGTACCCGCATCGACGCCGCCTTGCTCGACCGCCTGCCCAACCTCAAGCTGATCAGCCAGACCGGCAAGGTGTCGAGCCACCTGGACCTGGCTGCCTGTACCGCACGCGGCATTGCCGTGACCGAGGGGCGCGGCTCGCCGGTGGCGCCTGCAGAACTTGCCTGGGCGCTGATTCTCAATGCCCGCCGGCAACTGGTGCCGGCCATCGATGCGTTCCGCCAAGGCCAATGGCAGGTCAACCTGGGCCAGGCGCTGGCCGGCCAGCTGCTGGGTATTTGGGGCTACGGCAAGATCGGCCAGCGTCTGGCGCGTTATGCCCAGGCGTTCGACATGCCCGTGCTGGTGTGGGGCAGCGACAGCAGCCGCGCCGCAGCCGAAGCCGATGGCCACCGCGCAGCCGCCTCGCGTGAGGCATTTTTTGCCGAAGCGGATATTGTCAGCCTGAACCTGCGCCTGTCCGACCAGACACGCCACGGGGTGACCTTCGACGACCTGTCCCACATGAAGCCCGACGCCTTGCTGGTGAACGTCAGCCGCGCAGAACTGATTGCTCCGGGGGCATTGCTGCAGGCACTGGATGCCGGTCGGCCGGGTTACGCGGCAGTGGATGTTTTCGAGGAAGAGCCGGTGCTCGACCCCGCCCATCCGCTGCTGCGCCACCCACGTGTACTCAGTACACCGCACCTGGGGTACGTGGAGAAGAACGGCTACGAGCTGTACTTTGGCGACGCCTTCGACAATGTGCTGGCCTTTTTCGAAGGCGAGCCGAAGAACGTTGCCAACCCTGAGGCCCTGGTGGCTCGACGCTGAGCCCTGCGGGAGCAACTGTCTTGTTTAAAATTTCAGAGTTCGCGCGATCACTGTGGGAGCGGGCATGCCCGCGAACACCGGCGAAGCCGGTGCCATCCACAGTGCAGGATTCTTCGCGGGTGAACCCGCTCCCACAAGGACCGCGCAGGCCTCAGGTTTGCCTTTAAGCAACGTTCAACCGAACAGGTTCAGCCCCAGCGCAAACACAGCCACCGCCAGCGCCACCAGCGGCACGGCATTGCGCTCCAGATACGCCGCCCAGCCGATCCCGGCCAACTGCTGCAATGGCAGCTCGCATTCACGCTGGCGCTCAGCCAGGCTGGCCAAACGCGCCTCGATGCTGTCAACGCGCTGCGCCTGGGTACTGGTTGCCAGGGCAAGCCTCTTCAACGCCGTAGTCACAGTGGTGGACAACGCTTCCCGGGCCAGGTTGCTCACAGCCAGCTGCTCCTGATGCTGCTCAAGGCTCTTGCGGATCGCCCCTTCCTTCTGCACGCGGGCCAGGGTACTTGCAACCAGTTTCCGGTTCTGCACCTCGCCACTGGCCTGCAGCGCGGCCAGTTCGATTGCAAGCTGGCCCTGCACACTTTCAAGGCGCTCCACCTCTTGCCTGCAGAAGGCATGGCCGTCGGCCAGCGCCAGCAGTTCGTCGAGCTGTTGCTTGGGTTCGTCTAGCTGGTTCATCAATTCCTGCCCCGGATACAGCGGTAAAGTGCGGAAAGCTATCAAATTGGCATCACTGAATCCACTGGCGTACGAGAGCATTGAGCGGTTGATCAGGTATCCGTGGTACCAGAGGCCTGAGGGCTTTCGTCAGCGCGCAGGCGTACACTTGCCATCAGCACAGGCTCAGGAGTTGCTCAATGCCCTACCCCATCGAACAGAAACTGGTCATTGGCGTTGCCTCGAGTGCGCTGTTCGACCTCACCGTCTCGGACGACATCTACAAGTCCCAGGGTGTCGAGGCGTACCGCCAGCACCAACAGCAGAACCTGGACGAGCCATTCCCCAAAGGCGTGGCGTTCCCGTTCATTCGCCGCTTCCTGAGTATCAACCAGGCCTTTCCCGAGCAACTGCCGGTAGAAGTGGTGCTGCTTTCGCGCAACTCCCCGGAAACCGGCCTGCGGGTGTTTCGTTCGATAAACCATTACCAGTTGGACATCACCCGCGCGGCGTTCATGTCCGGCCGCTCGCCCTACGAGTACATCCCGGCATTCAATGCCTCGCTGTTTCTCAGTGCCAATGAGGAAGACGTACAGAAAGCCATCGATGCCAACTACCCCGCCGGCAGGGTGCTGCCGACGCGCATTTACGATGACGAGATCGACACTGAATTGCGGGTGGCCTTCGACTTCGATGGCGTGATTGCCGACGACGAGGCGGAAAGCGTGTACAAGCGCAACGACAACCTGGACGACTTTCAGGAGCACGAGCGCGTGCACCAAGGCATTCCGCATTCACCAGGGCCACTGGCGGACCTGTACCGCAAGCTTTCGCTGATACGCATGTTGGAGGACCGCAAGCTGGCCGAGGACCCGGCCTACAAGCGGATCTTGCGGATTGCCATTGTCACGGCGCGCAATGCGCCTTCGCATGAGCGGGTGGTGACGACGTTGAAGGATTGGGGGGTGTCGCCGGACGAGTGCTTCTTTCTCGGCGGGATGGAGAAACCCAGGGTGCTGTCGATCCTGAAGCCGCATGTATTCTTTGACGACCAGCGCAGCCACCTGCAGTCGCCGGCGGGGGATTTGCCGATGGTGCATGTGCCGTTCGGGGTGGCGAACAGGGGGCTTTCAACGACGCTCTCCCCGCTCGCCACGCCTGTGCAGGAACCGGAAGACACCGGCGCTGCCGGTGCCATCCAACCTGTCTAGCGAGCAACTTCCTCAACCGGGGCATTGGCGGTCGGGCGGCTACGTTGGCCCAACAACGCACGCGCCGCCAATGCCGCCACCACCAGGCCAGGTGATGCCGCCAGCAGCAGGCCACCTACGCCTGCCCCCGCCGCCAGGATCTGCCCTGCTGCCAACGGCCCGGCCATCGACCCCAGGCGCCCTACCGCTACCGAAGCACCCACACCTGTGGCGCGCACCTGGGTCGAATACAACGTTGGCGCAAGCGCATACAGCACCAACTGCCCACCAATGGCGCAATAGCCCGCAGTAAACCCGGCCAGCAACATCAAGCCAAAAGTGCTCGACAACCCCAAGCCCGCCAGCGAGACAAGCATGCCGGCATAAGCGATGAACACGGCCCGCCCGGCGAAGCCCCGGTCCATCATCCGCCCGGTGAGGAACGAACCTGCAGCGCCGCCCAGGTTGAACAGAATCTGTACCGCGCCCGCCTGTGGCCGGCTATAGCCTTGCCCAATCAACAGAGACGGCAACCAGTTGAGCAGCATGTACAGCACAGTAAGCGTGAAGAAGCACGCCACCCACAGCAACAAGGTGCGGCTTGCCTGGCCCGGCCCGAACAATTGGCCCAGCATGCCGTTGCCGGCGGCACTGGCCGCGGGCTGGGCACGGAACGCCTGGGACTCCTTCAGCCATACCATCAGCACGAAGGCGATCGCGATGGGGGCAATGCCACCCACGTAGAACACCGTCCGCCAGCCTTCGCCCAGCCCGGCCATGCCGATGACCGACGCGATCGCCCCGCCCAGGGGCACGCCGCAGTAAGTCAGGCTTACCGCCGTGCTGCGCAGGCGCTGCGGCGCGGCCTCGCTGGCCAGGGCAATCAGGATCGGCAAGGCGGCCCCCAACCCCAACCCGGTCATCAGGCGTGCGATCAGCAGCGTGGTGTACGTATCAGCGTGGGCGGTACCCAGCGAGAAGCCGCCGAACAACAGTACTGCCACGATCAGGATGGCCTTGCGGCCCAGCCGATCGGCCAGCCAGCCACCAATAAACGCGCCGGGCAGCAGCCCCAGCAGCCCGGCACTGAACACCCAGCCAAGCATGGCCGGGGTCAGCGCAAACTCTTTGGCCATGTGCGGCGCTGCAACCCCGGTGGCCTGAAGGTCCAGCCCCTCCAGCAGCGCCACCAGAAAACACAGGCCGATGGTAAGCACCGGCTTGCTTGAAGATGAGGATGAATGACTCATGTGTGGCCCCTTTTGTTGTTATGGGTCGGGAAGTCAAAGCCTGAACGTGGCACGCAAGGAAACGAACGACGAGTCTTCGCCGCCGGCTTCCTTGATGGCAGCGCCGACGTCGTAGTACTTCATGTCGAGATCCAGCGTAAGGTTGGGTGTCGCCAGCCATCGTGTGTTGGCGCGGTAGATGGTGCCCACATGCCGGCCGGTGCCCCGGGTGTTGGCCAACAGGCTCATGCCAGGCATGTACACGCCATCTTCTTCGCGCTGCTTCCACACCTCGAGCACGCCTTGTTCGAAGCGCACCGTGCGCCAGGGCGAGAAGCCGAACGTGGGCCCGACCACGATCACGTTGCTCAAGGTGGTCAGGCTGGCCTCACCGTAAACGCCGTTCCGCGGGAACAGCGGGTCGAAGGTGCCGACCTTGCCGTCGCCCAGGTCACTGTCACCGCTGGCGGCGTCGACACGCATGCCCAGGCGTGGCAGCCAAGGGCGGTCGAAGGTGTAGCCGCTGTCGCTCGACACCGCCCAGGCACGGATCGAGGCGCCGCCCAAGTGGCCACCCTGCCCGGCCAGGTTCCAGCTCCAGTCCAGGGCCTGATAGCGGCCGAACAGGCGGGTGCCGTAGGTGTAGCGCTGCTCATCCCCCGTCTCGCCAGCCAGGCTGCGGTCGTCGGTTTCGAGGCCGAACGCAAACAGGTCCATGTTCCACACGGCCGTCAGCGGCAAGGTGCCGTACAGGCCGTAGAACTTCACCGCATTGTTGCTGCCGTCGTCCCAACTGTCTTCGCCGGTTTTCAACGGCCTGACGGCAAAGGCGTCGAGCTTGCGCCCGTCCTTGAGGTTGAGGCTGGCACGCACGCCATCGAAGCTCAGGCGCAGGTTAGGGACATCCCGGTATGTGACGAACACCTGGTCGCCAAAGGCCATTTCCTGGCGCCCGACCCGCGTGGTGTAGCGCCCTGCGGCGAAGTCGTGGTTGAAGTCGATGAATGCCTGGCGGATTTCATTTCGGCCTTCGTCATTGGGTGAGTACAGGTCTTTGCCGAACGCACGGGTGTTCTCCACCTGCACGAAGGTACGCAGGGCATCATCGAACAGGTGCAGGTCGGCATGGGCTTGCAACCGTTGCAACAGGTAGGAGTCGTCGTTCAGGCCACGCAAGCCGAAGAACGGCTTGTTCAGTGCATCGGCGCGGTAACGCGCTTCGGCCCCCAGTTGCAACCAGGCCGACTCGGACAAACGATGGTAGCGCAGCCCATCGAAAGGGTCGCTGGCCTTGGCGGGGTCATCCAGAAAACGGTAGTCCTCGACCCAGCGCGGGGCGCCGGGCCGGCCTGGCCGGCTGTCTTCAAGCGGACTGGCCGCTTGCACGCACTGGCACAGCGAAAGCAGCACAACGGGCACCAACGCCCGGTTCAACGGCCTCGTCATCAGAATTTCCCTTTACTTGTTTTTATAAAATTGGATAACTCTGTTAACGATTATTTTTGTTAATCATCTTGCCGTCAATAGCCAATCGACGCCCGCAAGAGGCAGGCGCGATTCTGCGTTCGCTGATCGAACACTAATGCGCACAGGGGCTGCGACAAGGCGCCATTGGTGGCTAGTATTTGTCCTGCGCGGCGTCTGATCCGCCGTCTTACGTGCAAAAAGCACTCATTAAAACAACAAGAGCACCTACATGAACTGCCTCAAACCCCTAGCCGCCCTCGGCCTGCTCATGCTCGGCGCCAGCCAGGCCATGGCTGCGCAAACAGTTAAGCAACCAAACATTCTACTGATCGTCGCCGATGACCTTGGCTTTTCCGACCTGTCCGCCCTGGGCAGCGAGATCCAGACCCCGCACCTGGACAAGCTGCTGGCCGACGGCCGCCTGATGCTAGACTTTCATGCCGCGCCCAGTTGCTCCCCCACACGCGCAATGCTGATGTCGGGCAATGACCCGCACATTGCCGGGCTGGGCATGATGGCCGAAGCACGCAAACGCCTGCCGGCAGGCGCCGAGGTGCGCGCGGGCTACGAAGGCGTGCTCGGCGCCAACGTCGCCACCCTGGCCGAACTGCTGCACGATGCCGGGTACCGCACCTACATCTCCGGCAAATGGCACTTGGGCATGCAGCCCGCACAGCAGCCACAAAACCGTGGTTTCGACCAGGCCTCCGTGCTGCTGGAAGGGGGCGCTGCGCACTTCAAGCAAGCCAACATGGACCTGCAGTCGAACTACAGCGCAACGTTCCAGCACAACGGCAAACCCATCGAACTGCCCGACGACTTCTACTCCAGCACCTGGTTCACCGACCGCCTGATTTCCGCCATCGACGAAGGCAAGGCCAGTCAAAAACCCTTCTTCGCCTTCGCCGCCTACACCGCGCCCCACTGGCCCTTGCAGGCACCGGACAAATACCTGGCGCAGTACCGCGGCCGCTACGATCAGGGCTACCAGGCCATTGCCCACGAACGCCTGGAGCGCCAGCGCAAGGCCGGCCTGGTGCCGGCGGACTTCCCGCTGCAAGCGCAACTGGAGGGCGTGCCGAGCTGGGCATCACTGACCGTTGAGCAGCAACGCCAGTCAGCGCGCACCATGGAGGTGTATGCGGCCATGGTCGCTGCCCTGGATGCCGAAGTCGGTCGGCTGGTAGATCACCTGCGCAAGGCCGGCGAGCTGGATAACACGCTGATCCTGTTCATGTCCGACAACGGGCCGGAGAACGCTACCCGCGTCGACCCGAACTGGATCAAGCAGCATTTCGACAACAACCTGGACAACTACGGCAAACGTGACTCGTTCCTGATGATCGGCGCGGCCTGGGCCCAGGTCAGCGCCCTGCCCAGCCGCCGCTACAAGATGACGACCTACCAGGGCGGCATCCGCGTGCCCGCCTTTGTCTACTACCCGGCAACCATCAAGCCTGGGCGCAGCGCGGAACTGGCCAGTGTCAGGGACATCATGCCAACCCTGCTGCAACTGGCTGACGCCCCCATGCCCGGCATCAAGTACCGGGAACGCGATATCGTGCCGCCGCAAGGCACCTCGGCCCTGGGCTACCTGCAGGGCCAGGACACGCGCATTCACGCCGAGGACGAAGCCCTGGGCTGGGAAATCAACGGCAGCGCCTCGTTGCGCAAAGGGCCCATGAAGCTGCTGTGGGATGCCACCGATGGCAAGCCGGCCTGGCACCTGTACAGCCTGGGCACAGACCCTGGTGAGCACCACGACATCGCTGCCGACCACCCCGAGCAGGTCGCCAGCATGCTGCGCGACTGGAAGGCGTATGCGCAGCGCAGCAATATCGCTATTGACGCCGATGGCCGCCCCGCAAGCCCTGCCAAACTGGCCAGCCCGGCCGTGGCCAGCAAGCCATGATTGCCCGAGTAGCCGGCTGCGCACTGGTCGCCGCCGGCCTGCTCGCCGTGGGCTACAGCGCCTGGCCAGAAGCCCCGGCGCCGCTGCTGCTGTGCAACGGCTACAGTGGCCTGCCCGCAGCGCGCCAGGGCGCTTGGCGTGACGGCATGGTGCGCGTGCCAGGCGGCACGTTCAGCTTTGGCTCGGACCGTTTCTACGACGAAGAAGGCCCGCCACAGGCGGCAAGCGTGTCGGCCTTCCGGATCGATGTGCATCCGGTCACCAACGCCCAGTTTGCCCGCTTCGTAGCCGCTACCGGTTACCTCACCCATGCCGAGCGGGGCATCAGCTTCAAGGACGACCCTACCCTCCCCGAGCACCTGCGGGTGCCTGGCGCAATGGTGTTCCAGCAAGGGCCGGATGTACTCAACCCAGGCTGGCAGTTCGTGCCGGGGGCCAGTTGGCGGCACCCACAAGGCCCTGGCAGCAGCGTGGCGGGGCTGGAAAACCACCCGGTTGTGCAGGTGGTGCTTGAGGATGCGCAGGCGTATGCACACTGGGCCGGACGCACGCTGCCCACCGAGGCCCAGCTGGAGTACGCCATGCGCGGCGGCTTGCAGGATGCCGACTTCAGCTGGGGCAAAACGGAGTTGCCCAAAGGCCGGATCATGGCCAATACCTGGCAGGGCCAGTTTCCTTATCACAACGCGGCAGCCGACGGCTTCACCGGCACCTCACCAGTGGGATGCTTTCCGACCAACCGGTTTGGCCTGTTCGATGCCGGGGGAAATGTGTGGGAACTGACCCGAACGGGCTATCGTCCTGGCCACGACCCGCAGCGTGACGCCGCCCTCGACCCGCCAGGCCCCACCTTGGACGAAAGCTTTGACCCCGCCGAACCTGGGGTGAAAGTGGCCGTGATCAAGGGCGGTTCGCACCTGTGCTCGGCAGACCGCTGCATGCGCTACCGGCCCTCGGCGCGGCAGCCGCAGCCGGTGTTCATGGCGACCTCGCACGTGGGGTTCAGAACGGTTCGTGAATAAACGGCAAAGGTGATGCGGCCGCTTCGATGGCCGCCACCTGCCGGTCGAAATCGGGCAGCAGGTAGTCGAAGAAGTAACGGGCACTTTCCTGCTTTTCCAGGCGCTGCGGCGCGTCTACAGGCAGCGCCTGAATGCAGCGGCACGTGCGGGCCCAGGCATAGGCCTGCAAGGCTGTGCCGCACAGTTGCAGGAAGTCGCCCGCAGCCCGGTATGGGTACTCGGGGTCGTCTGCTGCGCTGAGCTGCACCTTGGCAAGCATCACTTCCAGCGTGTCGCAAACCCTGCGCAGCGCATCGCCCTCCTCGCTCGCGCCAGTTTCCTGCCGCAGCTCGACCAGCAGCAGCGCAAAGCCGTCGCCCCCATCAGCCAGCACCTTTCGCAGCAGCAAGTCGTTGGCCTGCACTTCGTTGGTGCCTTCGTAGATCATCGCAATGCGGCTGTCGCGCAGCGTTTGCTCGATGGCGAACTCGCAGGTGTAGCCATACCCACCGAACACCTGCAGCGCCTTGCTGGCCAGGTTGAAACCGAGGTCGGTGAACACGGCCTTGATGATGGGCGTCAACAGCGCTGCCAGCTTCGAGGCCTTGGCCCGTTGTGCGAGGTCAGCTGATGCATCGGCAATATCCAGCCAGTGCGCTGCCCAGTAGCCCAGGGCACGCATGCCCTCGGTGCGCACACGCAGCTCCAGCAAGATGCGGCGCATGGCAGGGTGCAGGTGAATGGGGTCGGCAGCGCCCTTGGGCTGCCCCGGTGCATTCATCTGCCGGCGCTCCAAAGCGTATTCCCTGGCGTACTGCCAAGCCGCCTGCGCATGCGCCAGCCCCTGCAGGCCGACATGCAGCCTGGCCGAGTTCATCATCACGAACATGGCGGCCAGGCCACCGTGCGCCTGCCCCACCAACCAGCCGCTGGCCCCTTCGAAGCGCAGCGCGCAGGTGGCGCTGCCGCGAATGCCCAGCTTGTGCTCAAGGCCATCGCAGTGCACGGCATTGCGCTGGCCATCGTCCAGCCATTTCGGCACCAGCAGCAGCGACAAACCACGGCTGCCCGCCGGTGCATCCGCTAGCCGCGCCAGCACCAGATGCACGATGTCGTGCGTCAGGTCGTGGTCGCCGCCCGAGATGAACAACTTGTTGCCGGTGACGGCGTAGCGGCCGTCGCCCAAGGGTTCGGCGCGACAGCGCAGCAAGCCCAGGTCACTGCCGGCCTGAGGCTCGGTCAGGCACATGGTCGGCAGGGTTTGGCCACTGACGATGCCCGGCAGATACCGCGCCTGCAGTTCGACAGACGCATGGGTTTTCAGGCACAGGTAGGCGCCATGGGCGATGCCGGTATACATGGCCCAGGCATGATTGCTGGCGAACAGCATTTCCTGCAAGGCAGCGTCCAGCACCATCGGCAGCCCTTGCCCGCCGAGCTGGGGGGCACAGGCCAACGCCGGCCAGCCACCCTCGACATAGGCACGGTAGGCCGCCGGGAAACCCTCCGGTGTGCGCACATTACCTTCGTGCAGGCGGCAGCCTTGGCGATCGCCCGGTGCATTCAGCGGGGCCAGCACCTGTTCACTGAAGCGGGCGGCCTCTTCCAGCACCTGAGTGGCCAGGTCGAGATCGATATCTGCATAGGGAGGCATTGCCTGCCAGGCCTGCTCGGCCCCCAGCCAGTGTTGCAGCACGAATTGCATGTCCGCCAATGGCGCCTTCCAGGGCATGGGATACCTCGCGTTCAAACCGTGAATTGTGGGTTTTCGATCAGCAGCGCCATGCCTTGGCCACCGCCGATGCAGGCGGCGGCAATCCCGTAGCGCAGGCCATCCCGGCGCAGTTGCCGAGCCAGGGTGTGCACCACCCGTAGGCCGGTGGCGGCCAGCGGGTGACCCAGGGCAATGGCACCACCATGAACGTTGAGCTTTTCCACATCGAGCTGCAGCGCCCGGGCCACGGCCAGCACCTGGGCAGCCTGAGCCTCGTTGATTTCGAAACGGTCGATCTGTTCCAGGTGCAGGCCGCTGCGTTCCAGCAGCAACGCGATGGCCGGAGCGGGCCCGATGCCCATGGTGTGCGGCGACACGCCAACCGCCGTGGCCATCAGCAAGCGCGCCAACGGCAGCCGGGTACAGGCTGAGTAGCGCGCTACCACCGCTGCGGCGGCGCCATCGACCACTGCACAACTGTTGCCCGCCGTTTGTACGCCGTCACGGTGCACGGCACGCAGCCGGGCCAACGCTGCAGCATCGGTAGGCCGTGGATGGCTGTCCCGGCTGACTTCGCTCACGCCACGCGGCAAGTCGATGCCGCGTGGCAGGCAGCCTTCAACGTCGAATGCCTGCGCCGTGACGCCGACGATTTCCTCATCGAACCAGCCCTGCTGCTGGGCGTGCAAGGCGCGCTGGTGGCTGCGCAAGGCCCAGGCATCCACGCATTCACGGTGCAGGCCGTATTCACGCGCCAGGTTGTCCGCAGTACCAATCATGTCCACGCCGGCAGCGGGGTCGTACAGCGCCTCCCAGAGAAAGTCCTTGAACCCGACCGGCGCACCCAGCCGAAAACCGTTTCGGTGTTCGTAGGCCGCAATCGGGTTGCGCGACATCGACTCGGCGCCCACACACAGCACCTGCTGGGCGCCACTGCGCAACTGCTCGCCAGCCTGGCGCAACAGTTCAAGCCCGGTGCCGCAGATACGCTGCACCGCCAGCGCCGGGACGGACTGCGGCACACCGCAGTACAACCCTACATGGCGCGGCAAGAAGTAGGCATCGAAACTGGCCTGGGCCATGCTGCCGGCGAGCACGCTGTCCACCGCCTGCGGGGCGATGCCGGCCCGTGCCAGTACCTCGCGCCCGGCCTTGATGCCGAGGTCGATGGGCGACACAGCGGACAGTGCGCCGCCCAGGTCTACCCAGGGGGTGCGCACCATATCCACAATGGCCGCGTCATCGAACGTTGTGCACAGGCCGGCGCTGCTCATGGCCGCCCCTGCGCGTGCAGCTGGGTCGGGTCTTCACGGCGGTACAGTGCGTCTACCTGCGCGGCCCGCCGCTGCAGCACCGCACGCTGGTTGATCGAACCCTTGTCGGTAACTTCGCCCGCGTCGATCGACGGCGGCTCTTCCAGTAGCGCCAGCCACTCGATGCGGCTGGCGTTGCCCTGGGCGTCACGGTTAAGGCGCGCCAGCCAGGCGGCAAACCAGTTGCGCACCGTGTCGCTGCCCAGCACCTCGGCATCACTGGCATCGGCCGCCAGGCCAGCAAGTGCCCGGCACTCGGGCAAACGCGGGAACACCAGCAACCCCAGGCACTCGCGGTCCGGCGCGGTTACCACGATGTCCTGCACATAGGGCGAGCCTTCCAGCACTGCTCGGTTACGCAGCGGGCCGACACTGACGAACACCCCGGACGACAACTTGAAGTCCTCGGCGATACGGCCATCGAACATCAGGCCCTGTTCGGGCTGCTGCAAATCGGCCAGCTTCAGCGCATCGCCCGAGCAGTAGAACCCTTCCTCGTCAAAGGCCTCGGCGGTTTGCTGCGGCGAACGCCAGTAACCCGGCATGATGTGCGGGCCGCGGAAGCGCGCCTCCAGCTTGTCGGCCTGGGGTACCAGCTTCACTTCGCAACCCGGCGCCGGCAGCCCCACATAACCGGCCATCGACAACGGCCCGGTGGTGAAGGTGCAAGACGGCGCCGCTTCGGTCATGCCCAGGCCAGCCATCATGCGGATACGCTCGCCACAGTGCTGCTCGGCGATGCGGTCCAGGCGGTCCCACACGCTTTGCGACAGGCCCGCTGCGGCGAAGAAAAACAGCTTGATGCGGGCGAAGAACACATCACGCAACTGGGCGTCCTGCTCCAGTGCCTTGGCCAGTTCTTCCCAGCCCTTGGGCACGGTAAGGTAGGCCGTTGGCGAGATTTCGCGCAGGTTGCGCAAGGTTTCGCCGAAGCCTTGCGGGGTGGGTTTGCCCGCGTCCAGGTAGAAGCTGCCACCGTTGTACAGCACGATGCCAAGGTTGTGGCTGCCGCCAAAGGTGTGGTTCCAGGGCAGCCAGTCCACCAGCACCGGCGGCTCTTCAGCGAACACCGGGAAGGTTTGCAGCAACATCTGCTGGTTTGCGCAGAGCATGCGCTGAGTGGTGATCACCGCCTTGGGCAGTTTGGTGGAGCCCGACGTAAAGAGGAACTTGGCGATGGTGTCGGGCCCCGTTGCGGCAAACGCTGCATCGCCAGCAGCGGTGTCGCAGGGTTGCAGCAGGCTGTCGAAGCTCAAGTGCCCACGCCTCGGTGCTTCGCCGCGCATGCTGACCACGGGTACCGACGCATCAAGCACGGCATCGAAGGCGCGCAAAAACGGCTGAGTATCGGTGGTGAACACCAGGCCGGGGGTCAACACCTGGCATACATGCCGCAGCTTGGCAAAATCCTGCGACAGCAGTGCATAAGCCGGCGATACCGGGCAATACGGGATGCCGGCATACATGGCACCCAGCGCAATCTGCAGATGCTCGATGTCATTGCCGGAAAACAGCGCCAGCGGCCGCTCGGCGCTCAGGCCAAGGCCCAGCAGGTGGGTTGCAATGGTGCGCACCTGGCTGAGCATTTGCGCATAGGTGATTTCACGCCAGGCGCCGTCAGGCTCACGCGCTGCAATAAACACAGTATCCGGGCGCATCTGCGCCCAGTGCAGCAGCCGGTCGAGCAAACGCGCAGGCAGCGGTGCCAGGGGCTCGACCGGCTGCATGCGCAGGATGCCGTCGGCTTCACTGACCTGCACCTGAGGGTGCCCGATGGAGACCTGCCGGTAGGGCGGGCATTGGCCAGGGTCGGACGACCGTAAGCGGGCTTCGGTATTCACGCAGGTTGCTCCTTGTTCTTGTTTTACATCCGCCGCCGCCCGGCGCTGCCGGTGGCGGCCAATTGCGTGTTGCTCAGATGGGGTAATGCCGCGGGCCATGCTGCAGGGTGACCCAGCGCAGCTGGGTGAACTGATCAATGGCCGTGCGGCTGCCGAAGCTGCCGTAGCCACTCGATTTGACCCCGCCAAACGGCATCTGCGCCTCGTCGTGCACGGTCGGGCCATTGATATGGCAAATGCCCGACTCCACCCGCTGGGCCAGTGCCAGCGCACGGCTGGTGTCGCGACTGAAGATGGCCGACGACAGGCCGAATTCGGAGTCGTTGGCCAGCTTCAGCAAGGCTTCGTCACCCTCGGCGCGCAACACCACCGCCACCGGCCCGAAGGACTCCTCGCGGTACAGGTGCATGCTGCTGTCGACGTGGTCGAGCAGGGTCGGCTGCAGGATGCTGCCATCCAGCTGGCCGCCACATACCAGGCGTGCGCCCTTGGCCACGGCATCATCGATCAACGCCTTGATGCGCTCACCGGCCGCGCCGCTGACCAGCGAGCCGAGCACTGATGTGCTGGCCTGCGGGTCGCCGGCGCGCAGACCGGCCACCTTCACCGCCAGCTTGTCGACAAAGGCATCGGCGATGCGGCTGTCCACCACCAGCCGCTCCGTGGACATGCAGATCTGCCCCTGGTTGAAGTAGGCGCCAAACGCCGCAGCTTCGACGGTTGCATCCAGGTCAGCGTCGTCCAGTACCAGCAACGGGGCTTTGCCGCCCAGCTCCAGTAAGGCAGGCTTGAGGTGCCGGGCGGCCAGCTCACCGACAATGCGCCCGACATGGGTAGAACCCGTGAAATTGACACGGCGCACGGCCGGGTTGGCGATCAGCCGCTCGACGATGGCCGGGGCGTCTTGCGGGGCATTGCTGATCACGTTGACCACGCCGTCGCCCAGGCCTGCATCGTGTAGCACCTGGCCGATCAGCCGGTGCGCTGCCGGGCTCAGTTCCGAAGCCTTGAGCACCACCGTGTTGCCGCAGGCCAGCGGCATGGCGATGGCCCGGGTAGCCAGGATGACCGGGGCGTTCCAGGGCGCGATGCCCAGCACCACGCCACAGGGCGCGCGCAAGGCCATGGCGAAACTGCCAGGTACATCCGAAGGGATGACTTCACCGGTAATCTGCGTGGTCATGGCTGCGGCTTCGCGCAGCATATTGGCGGCCAGTTTCACATTGAAGCCATACCAGTTGGCCATGGCCCCGGTCTCACCCGCCACCGCGATAAACTCGTTTGCCCGCGCCTGCAGCAAGTCTGCACCGGCCAGCAAACGGCTGCGACGCTCGCCGGGCGCCAAGGCAGCCCAGGCCGGGAACGCTGCACTGGCAGCGGCTACCGCCGCATCGGCATCGGCCAGCGTGGCAGCGGCGGCTTGCGACACCCCTTCACCGGTGACCGGATTGCAGCGTTCGAAGGTACGTCCATCGCTGGCGGGGCACGACCTCCCGCCTATCAGCAAAGGCACCTGCAACATGCTTATTCCTCTTTTTGTACTTATAGGGAATACCTGCAGGCTGTGGCCGGTAATGGCCCAGCCCGCTTGAGCTCAACGCTTGTAGGCCTGCAAGCCTGGCTTGATGCTCTTGTCGTCGAGGAACTGCTTCATGCCCTGCTCGCGCCCACCTTCGGTGTCCAGCAGACGGGACTGGTCGAGCTTGGCGTACAGGTAGTCTTCGTTCTGCTCCCAGGTCAGTTCGCGGCAGCGCTTGAAACCGTTCTTGGCCGCACGCAACACCACCGGGTTCTTTTCCAGCAGGTTGAGCGCCAGTTCGCGGGTAACGTCACGCAATTGCGCCAGTGGCACGCTTTCGTTAACCAACCCCATCTCGGCGGCTTTAGGCCCACCAAAGGTCTTGCCGGTCATGATGTAGTACAGCGACTGGCGGTGGCCAACGGTATCGGCCATGGCTTTGCTGACCAGGTTGCCCGGCGGGATGCCCCAGTTGATTTCCGACAGGCCGAAGGTAGCCTCGTCGGCACAGATGGCCAGGTCGCAGGCCACCAGCGGGCTGAAGCCGCCGCCAAAGCACCAGCCGTTGACCATTGCGATAGTCGGCTTGGCATACATGCGCAACAGCCTCCATTGCCATTGCGAGGCATCGCGGCGGATTTTTTCTTGCAGGATTTCCGGGCCGGCGTCCACCTCACGGAAGTATTCCTTCAGGTCCATGCCTGCAGTCCACGACTCACCTGCGCCGGTCAACACCAACACCCCGGCGTCGCTGTCCTGTTCCAGGGTTTCCAGCACGTCGACCATTTCCCGGTTCAGCGTGGGGCTCATTGCATTGCGCTTTTCCGGGCGGTTGAGGGTGACCCAGGCAATGCCCGACTCCAGTTCGACCTTCACGGTAGCCCAGCGGCCTTCGTATTTGCTCATGGTTCTGCACTCTTGTTGTTCGAGGTGGTGAACACCAAGCTAAGCGAGGCAATTAGTTATGTCAATTAACTATTATGAAAATTATCTTTCCGCCGCTGCCGGTGTGGCGGTTATTTGCCAGTCACTCCCCTAGCCGGATTTCTCCAAGGCAGGCAGACTGGGTAACTTTCTTATCCATGAGCCAGGAGCCTGTACCCCCATGGCAAGGTCTGCCCGCACTACCGAAACCGCTTCCATGCCCGCTGCAGCTGCGGATGGGGTACTTGAAGACTTGATCGGTTACGCCCTGCGCCGCGCCCAATTGAAGCTGTTTCAGAACCTTATTGGCAGGCTCTCGGCACACGACCTGCGCCCGGCGCAGTTCTCGGCGCTGGCGGTGATCGAGCAGAACCCTGGGTTGATGCAGGCGGACCTGGCGCGCTCGCTGGCGATCGAGCCACCGCAGGTGGTGCCCCTGCTGAACAAGCTGGAAGAACGGGCCTTGGCCGTGCGCGTGCGGTGCAAGCCGGACAAGCGGTCTTACGGAATCTTCTTGAGCAAGGCCGGAGAAGCGCTGCTCAAGGAACTGAAGCAGATCGCCAAGGACAGCGACCGCGAGGCGACCTCGGCGCTGGATGATGAGGAGCGGGACCAGTTGTTGCGGTTGTTGACCAAGATTTACCTGGAGTGACGCTCAGGCGCAGGGGTGCAAACCGGAGACAGCTAGCCCCCTGCGTTGGCCAAAGAGGTATGCTTTTCATCCTTGAGGCTTACGAACCTTGGCCCGCAGCGATTCGAAGTAACCCACCAGCTTCGTGGATGTGGAGGTTTAGTCCTGACTGACCACTCGGCGCCTGAAAAACCACCTCTACATCAACCATAAAATGCATTTATTGAATTTTAAGCATTTTTATTAATTCATATTAATAATATTAGCTTATACGCAAAAAGTATTTCAAAACGTTTTTTCATAGAGATATGTTCTCACCAGACCGACCCCTGACTGGCGGAGGCAAAGGAACCTAATACCTCCTTCAGCCTCAGGTCACCTCACCCGGCTCCGGTATCCAGGTATCCGAAATCCCACTCGATGCTGGTTATCTGGAAGCTGCAGCATGAAGCCTTTGCCCTACCCTGTACGCCCTCACCTGTCCGCCGCCGTTGCATTTGCCCTCTTCACGCCCACGGCCTTCGCCGAGCCTGCCCAAACGCCAGGCGACAAGCTGCCAACCGTCACCGTCACGGCGGAGCACCGTGAAGAGAACCTGCAGAAAACCCCGCTGGCGATCAGCGCCTTCGATGAGCGCACCCTGCAGGATGCGCAGATCAACAACGTGCGGGACCTGTCCGGTCGGGTGCCCAACCTGACGCTGAACCGCCAGTCCATTTCCTACAGCGCACAAACCTACGGCATACGCGGTATTGGCGAGACCGACCCGATCCAGGAAGCGGCCGTTGCGGTATACGCCGATGATTTGTACATCCCGCGGGCGATTTCTTCGATGCTGGACTTCAACGACGTGGAGCGCGTTGAAGTGCTGCGCGGCCCACAAGGCACCCTGTACGGGCGCAACAGTGCAGCCGGCGCGATACGGGTAATCACCCGCGACCCGACCCAGCAGGCCCGCGCCTTCGTCGAGCTGGGTGCCGGCAACTACAACGCACAGAACGGGCGCCTGCTGGTCAGTGGGCCGCTGGTGGACAACACCCTGTTCGGCAGCTTTTCGGCCATACGCCTGACCCGCGACGGCACCGTGTACAACCGCACCCGCCACAAGGACGTCAACAACATCGACATCCAGTCCTACCGCGGCAAGCTGCGCCTGGCCCCGCAGGATTCGCCCTGGGACGTGCAACTGACCCTGGCCGGCACCTTCGACCGCGGCGATACCACCAGCTATACGCCCTTCAACCCGGCCAATGGCCATTTCGACAAGTTCAAGACCTACAGCAGCCTCGACCCGAAGAACAAGCTGGACCAGGGCAGTGCGGTACTGCGTGCGCTCTACAACATCGATGACCACCTGAGTTTCAAGTCGGTCACGGCCTGGTCGGAATTCGACCAGCCGGTGGACTACGACAACTCCGGCCAAGCCAACAGCGGCACCGCGTCGCCGATCCAGAACAACCTGATCACCTACAAGCAGCGTTACGCCACCCAGGAATTCCAGCTCAACGGCGAATACGACAGGTTCAGCTACACCCTCGGTGTGTATCTGTACAAGGAACGCTTCCGCGCCGAGCGCGACAGCCTGACCTTTTCGGTGGCGCAAAACCGGGTCAATGCCAGCGGCCAATACAGCACCACCGACACCGAAAGCTACGCGTTGTACGGGCAGAGCAATTACAAGCTGACCCCTCGCCTGTCGCTGACCACCGGCCTGCGCTTCACCCACGAGCACAAGAACTTCGATTACACCAACTACGCCATCACCACCGACCGGGCAATCACCGGCACCAATTTCGCTGCCGAAACCAGCGATTCCTGGGCATCGCTCAGCCCCAAGATCGGCCTGGAGTACGCCTGGAGCGACAACCTGGTGCAATACGGCTATGTGGCCCGGGGCTTCAAGGCTGGCGGCTTCGACAACCGCGCGCCAACCCGCGCCGCTGCCGAGCAAGGCTTTGATCCGGAAAACGTCACCACCTATGAGGTGGGCTTGAAGGGCGACTTTGCCGATGGCCGCCTGCGCAGCAACATCGCCTTCTTCTACAACGACTACGACGACCTGCAAACTAATGCCTGGGACCCGGCCATCAGCGCCAACCTGCGCACCAACGTTGGCAGTGCCCACACCTACGGCGTGGAGCTGGAAAATACCGTGCTGCTGGCGCGCGACCTGCGCCTGACCGCCAACCTGGGCTACCTGAAAAGCCAGTACGACGACTTCCAGAATGCCAGTGGCCCAGGCGTGAGTGCCGACGGCAAGGAAATGATCTTTGCACCGGAATGGAACGCCAGCCTTGGCCTGAACTGGACGGTGCCCGTCAACCTGCCGGGTGAGCTGGTGGCCAACACCGACTACCAGTACCAGACCCGCTCCTACGCCAACCCGCTGAACGCCGATATCTACGAAGTACCTGCCCAGGGCTTCTGGAATGCCAGCACCAGCTATGCCAGCGCGGACGGCCACTGGACCACCACCTTGTCGGTCAAGAACCTGCTCGACCGCGCCTACCCGCAAAGCATCGCCTACTCGGCCGCCAGCCGCACCGCCTACTACTCGGTGAACGATCCACGCACCGTGCTGCTGAGCGTGCGCTACGAGCTGTAGCGCCGCGCTGAACGGACTCACTTTTCACTTGCAAGGAGAACACACCATGGGCTTGACCCGTAGAGACCTTATTGCCCACCTGATGGCCGCTGGCAGCTATGGCGCCGCGCTTGGCAGCCTGTCCGCCCTGGGCCTGTTGCCCACTGCGGCCACGGCCAGCACCTTCCAGCCGCTGGGCCTGCCGACCACGTCCGGCAACGGCAAGCGCGTGCTGGTGGTGGGGGCTGGCATCAGTGGCCTGGTGGCAGCCTATGAACTTGGCAAAGCCGGTTTTGAGGTGCGCGTGCTGGAAGCCCGCGAGCGAATCGGCGGGCGCGCCTGGACGCTGCGCAACGGCGACGAGGTACTGCACAATGACGGCAGCCGCCAGCAGGTGCGTTTCGACAACGGCCACTACTTCAATGCAGGGCCCGCACGGCTGCCCAGCCACCACCTGACCATCCTCGGCTACTGCCGCGAGCTGGGCGTGCCGCTGGAAGTGCTGGTAAACAGCAGCCGCAACGCCCTCGCCCAACCAGACCTTGCCCAGCCACCGTTGCTGCTGCGCCAGGCGGTGAATGACACCCGTGGGCACCTCAGCGAACTGCTGTCGCGCAGCATCAGCGGCAAAGCCCTGGACAAGGAACTGGACACCGGCGACCAGAAGGCCTTGCTGGACTTTCTCAAGGTGTATGGCGACCTCGACGAGCAGCGCCACTACAAGGGCTCGGTCCGCGCCGGCTACACCCGCTTCGCCGGCGCGGGCGACCAGACACCGATCCAGCGCCAGCCAGTCGCACTCAAGCAACTGCTAAACCCTAACCTGATGCTGCCGCTGGTGTTTGACGAGATCCCGGAGTTTTCCGCCACCATGTTCCAGCCGGTCGGCGGCATGGACCAGATTGCCAAGGCCCTGTACGCCAAGGTGCAGGCCAAGGTGCAACTGCACGCCGAAGTGCAGGCGATCCGCACCGGCGACAACGGTAGCCAGGTTACCTGGCGTGACCGTCGCAGCGGCAAGACCCAGGTGGAAACCGCCGACTACGCCATCGTCACCATCCCCCTGCCACTGCTGGCCCGGGTTGACCACAACTTTGGCAAAACCACCCAGGCGGCCATCGCCCAGGCCAAGCCGGACCTGGCCAACAAGGTGGCGTGGCAGGCACCGCGCTTCTGGGAAAGCGAGTTCCAGATCTATGGCGGGCTCTCCTACATCAACCACGAAGCGCGGCTGCTGTGGTACCCCAGCGACCACCTGAACAGTGCGCAAGGCATCCTGGTGGGCACCTACAACACCGGCGAAGTGGCGCGCACATTTGCCACGCGTTCGACAGAGCAGCAACTGGCGTCCTCGCGCCAGGCCGTGGAGTCGCTGCACCCGGGCCATGCCGGCAAGTTGCAGCGCGGGGTGGCGGTGAACTGGTCCAAGGTGCCGTTCAGCGAAAGCCCGTGGATTGTCCATGACGTGCTGGCCGAACCCGGCTACTCGCACCTCAACCAGCCCCAGGGCCGCACCTGGCTGGCCAGCGATGCACTGGCCCATGGCGGGGTGGGCATCTGGCAGAACAGCGCTGCGGATTCGGCACGCCATGTAGTCGGGCAGATCGCCCAGCACGCCCTGCAACAGCAACGCGGCGTCGCCGCCTGAACAAGGAAGCCTTCTGATGAACACAACTGCCCTGCTGCTTGGAGCCTTCATGTCACTGTCCGCACTTACCGCCCAGGCCGACACCATCAAGCGTGTCGACCCGCCAGGTTCGAAGTTCCCCATTTCGCAACTGGTCACCGTACCCGCCGGTACCTCGCTGACCTTCATCAGCGGGACGCTGCCCGACGTCGCCGACCCCAAGGCGCCACCGCAGACCATTGCCGCCTATGGCAACACCGAAACCCAGGCCCGCTCGGTACTGAAAAAGATCCAGGCAGCCCTGCAAAGCCAGGGCCTGGGCCTGAGTGACGTGGTACAGCTGAGGGTGTTTCTGGTAGGCGACCCCGCCACCGAAGGCAAGCTGGATTTTGCCGGGCTGCAAGCCGCCTACACCGAATTTTTCGCCACTGCCGAGCAACCGAAAAAGCCAACTCGCACCGCCTTGCAGGTGGTGGCCCTGCCCCTGCCGGGCGCCCTGGTCGAGATCGAAGCGGTCGCTGCAAAAGCGCCCTGATACGCCGCTAACCCACCCCCTTGTTGCTTGCCTGCCGGGGCCACCCGGCGGGCGGCCCCTGTGCACCCGCTGTTCGACAGCGCTCATGGAGAGCGAACATGCTTCACGCCTTGAAACTGCCCAGCCCGCGCCTGCAACCCGCACTGCTGACCATGGCCCTTGGTACCACCGGCCTGGCCGCGCCTGACGCATTTGCCGAAAGCGCTACCCAGGCCACGGCCCCGTCACAGCTCGGCACCGTGATCGTCACCGGCAACCGTGGCTCGGAAAAACGCACGGTCACCACAAGCCCGGTGCCGATCGATGTGATCAGCGCCAAGCAATTGCAGCAAACCGGCAAACCCGGCCTGATGGAAGCCCTCAGCGCCAGCGTGCCATCCTTCACCCTGCCGGAAAAGACCGGCTGGGACGCCAGCGGCATGGCCCGTGCGCCCAGCCTGCGCGGGCTGAATGCGGCGCAGGTGCTGGTGCTGGTGAACGGCAAGCGCCGCCATACCAGCGCTACCCTGAACATCAGCGGCATCCAGGCGGGCGCTGCGCCCACCGACCTTGACCTGATCCCCATCAGCCTCATCGACCACGTCGAGGTGCTGCGCGATGGCGCGGCTGCCCAGTACGGCTCCGACGCCATCGCCGGGGTGATCAACGTGATCCTCAAGGCCGACGCTACCGGCACCTCGGTGACCAACGCCGGCCAGGGTTACGACGGCAAGAAGCAGACCGTGCAGCAAGGCTTGAACAAGGGGTTCGAAATCGGTGACAGTGGCATCGTGCAACTGGCCCTGGATGCGCGCAGCCAGAACGACGACAACAAGGCCAGCGCCAACGGCTACAGCTATGCCGAAGCCTTCGACAAGGCCGGCAAGTCGACCTACGGCGGCTACGGCACGCCGAAGATCAACCTGCTGACCCTGGGCTACAACGCCGAACTGCCGCTAAGCGATGATCTGACCCTGTATTCCTTCACCACCTATTCGCACCGCAAGGCCGAGCAGGGGCAGAACTTCCGCCTGCCGACCATCACCAACACCATCACCACCGGCCCTAACGGTTACCCCGGCGGTTACGCGCCCACCTGGTACATCGAGGAAGATGATGTGCAAGGGGCCTTTGGCGCCAAGGGCAATGCCGGCGAGTGGGCCTGGGACCTGTCCAGCACCTACGGGCGCAACGCGGCGCTGCAGGGCACCACACACAACCAGAACGCCTCGCTGGGCGAGGCCACGCCCAACCATTTCGAATCGGGCACCTGGATCGCCACACAGCTGACCAGCAACCTGGACCTGCAACGCAGCTTCGACATCGGCCTGGACAAGCCGCTTGACCTGTCCTGGGGCCTGGAGCACCGCCGTGACACCTACCAGGTGCGCGATGGCGACTGGGCCTCGTGGGCCAACGGCGGCTACTGCCGTGCGCCGGGCGACTGCGCCGCGTCCGGTGCACAGGTCACCAACGGCATCTCGCCGGACGAAGCCACCAGCACCAGCCGCAACAGCGTGGCCAGCTACATCGACGTCGGCTTCAACCCGCTGCCGCAGTGGTACCTGGGCAGCGCATTGCGCTACGAACACTACAACCGCGGAGTGGGCGCCACCCGCAGCGGCAAGCTGACCACGCGCTACGAGTTCACCCCCGAGCTGGCCGTGCGCGCCACGGTCAGCAACGGCTTTCGTGCACCGTCGCTGGCCAACAGCCTGTTCAGCGCCCGCTCGACTACCTACGGTGTGGTCAATGGTGTGTACCAATCGATCAACTACGGCGTACTGCCGGTGGACTCGGCGGCAGCCAAGGCATTGGGCGCCACCGCACTCAAGCCCGAGCGTTCGACCAACTACAGCCTGGGCCTGACCTATCAGCCTGCCCCGCAACTGTCGTTTACCGCAGATGCTTACGTGATCAACGTACGCGACCGCATCACCCTCACCGGCACCCTGCTGGGCGACGAAGTAACCCAGACGCTGCTGGACAACGGTATCGACTCCACCTCTGGCGGGCGCTACTTCACCAACGGCGCAAACACCCGCACCAAGGGCCTGGACCTGGTCGGCAATTTCGACCAGAACCTGGGCAACTGGGGGCAACTGAAATGGACAGCCGCCTTCAACTGGAACCAGACGCAGATCCTGAGCTACAAGGAGAACGTCACTATCCAGGGCACGGACTACAGCCTGATGGACCGCCAGGCGCGCAATTTTTTGACTGAGGTGCAGCCGCACACCAAGCTGATTCTGGGCGCCAACTGGCAACGCGACCGCTGGACCAGCAACCTGACCCTGACCCGCTATGGTTCATGGCGTGAAGTGAACTCGGCGACCGACCGCAGCCTGGACCGTGAGTACAAGGCGCGCTGGATTACCGACATCGATGTGGGGTATCAGCTGACCAAAGACCTCAACCTGGCCGTGGGGGCACAGAACCTGTTTGATGTTTACCCCGAACGGCAGAACCCCAGCAGCAAGACCATGACCAAGGGGTATGGGGCGTATTCACCTTATGGTTTTACCGGGGGTTACTACTTCACCCGGCTGACTTACAACTTCTGATATGCACCGTTTGCAGACTGGGGCTGCTGCGCAGCCCATCGCGACACAAGGCCGCTCCTACAAGAACCGCGATCGCCTGTAGGAGCGGCCTTGTGTCGCGACGGGCCGCAAAGTGGCTCCGAAAAACCTATTACAAAACGCATATTTAAAGTATTTCAACATCAGTTATTTTAATTATTAACATAGCACCGCTGGGTATTTCACAGGTCTGTCGAATAATCGCTAAGGTGCGCCATCTTCCCAGGAGCCGCCCTTCATGCCACACGCCACGTCCCGGCTGCCAGACAACAACGGTTGCGTCCTCTGAACGCGCCAGCCACCCCCCGGCCTGCAACCAGTGCCCCCGATGCACCGCTGGACCGCAAGGTACCCATCGGCCTGCTGGGTATCGTACTGGTAATGCGGCATGTGCCCGACTACTGCGGCCAACAGCAGCATCCACTGGACAAGGTCGGCTTCGTGCTCAGCAGTGCGGCGCTGGCCAGCCTGATGCTGGCGTTCGAATCACTCGGCCACGGGCAGTTGCTTGGCGGTTACTGGCCTGCGCTGCTACTGGCCACGGGCATTGTGTTCGGCAGTTTTTACCTGCACCACACCAAGCGTTACCCCACGCCGCTGCTGGACCTCTCGCTACTGCGCATCCCCACCTTCGGTATCGTGCTGCTGGGCGGCATGCTGTTTCGGCTGGGCAGCGCTGCCCTGCCCTTTTTGCTGGTGCTGCGGTTCCAGGTAGGTTTTGGCCTGAGCGCCTTGCAGGCCGGGTTGATGACCTTTGCCGGGGGCGCGGGCGCCTTGGTCATCAAGTTCATCTCGGTGCGCCTGGTGCGACGCTTTGGCTTTCGCCGCATTCTGGTGTGCAACGCCATCATCGGTGCCGCCTGCATGGCCCTGTGTGCCCTGTTACGGCCCGATACCGGTATGGTGCTGACGCTGCTTGTGCTGTTTTCGGGCGGCGTGTCGCGCTCGTTGCAGATGAGCACTCTGGGGGCGCTTGGCTACGCCGACGTCAGCCGCGAACAAGCCGGCCAGGCCAGCACCTTGTCGGCCATGTCGGTTCAGCTGGGCATGAGCCTGGCAGTGTGCATCGCGGCCCTGCTGCTGGGGCTCATCCAGCACACCAATGGCCATGGCGTGCCCGCCATTGAAGACATCGGGTTGGCCATGGCGCTGGCTAGCCTGCTTTGCGTATTGTCGGCGCTGATCTTCAGCCGGCTTGGGCAGGAGTCTGGGCAGGCCGTTGCGAGAGGCTAAGGCTGGAACCTTTTTCCCGAACCATTCATCAAGGAAGTGCCATGCAAAAACGTACCCTCGGGCGCACCGACCTTAAGCTCAGCGCCATCACCCTCGGTACCATGACCTGGGGCGAGCAAAACACCGAAGCCGAAGCCTTCGAACAAATCCGCCTGGCCAAAGATGCCGGGGTCAACACACTGGATACCGCCGAGATGTACCCCGTGCCGCCAAACGGCACCACCTATGGCAGCACGGAAACCATCATTGGCAACTACTTCCGCCGCCATGGCGACCGCAGTGATTGGGTGCTGGCCAGCAAGGTCGCCGGCCCCGGCCGCCTCGAGCACATTCGCGACGGCAACCCGCGGCTGGACCGCAAGAACATCGTCGCCGCCCTGGACGCCAGCCTGGACCGCCTGCAAACCGACTACCTGGACCTTTACCAACTGCACTGGCCAGACCGCAAAACCAATTGCTTCGGCCAACTAGGCTACAAGCACGAGCCGGACGACCAAGCCACCGCCATCGAAGACACCCTGGAAGTGCTGGACGACCTGGTCAAGGCCGGCAAAATCCGCCATATCGGCCTGTCCAACGAAACGCCCTGGGGCACCTCGCGGTTTCTGCAACTGGCTGAAACCCGCGGCTGGCCGCGGGCGGTGTCGATCCAGAACCCTTACAGCCTGCTGAACCGCAGCTTTGAAGTGGGCCTGGCGGAAATTGCCCTGCGCGAACAGATCGGCCTGCTGGCGTACTCGCCTCTGGCGTTTGGCGTGCTGTCTGGCAAGTACTTGGGCGGCGCCCGCCCGGCCGGGGCACGCTTGAGCCTGTTCGAGCGCTTCCAGCGATACAACAACACGCAGGTTGAAAAGGCCGCCAGCGCCTATGTGGAACTGGCCCTCCAGCACGGGCTCGACCCTGCGCAGCTGGCGCTGGCGTTCGTGACTGCGCAGCCGTTTGTGACCAGTAATATCATTGGTGCTACCACGCTGGAGCAGTTGCGCAGCAACCTGGCCAGTGTGGAATTGCGGCTGGATGACGAAGTGCTGGCGGGGATCGAGGCTATTCACCAACAACAGCCGAACCCGGCACCTTGAGTTAGCTGAGTGGCCTGCGAGATATTGGGGCTGCTGCGCAGCCCATCCGAACGGCACGGCCCCTATTACAAAAGTCCGTGCCATTGAGTTAGATTCATTCGAGACATGAGGCGCATCTTATGAGCCTGATCCCCGGATTATCTGCCAATGCCCGCGTGCTGATATGTGGCGCCAGCCGAGGTATCGGCCTGGCACTGTGTACGGCGTTGCTGACCCGCGATGATGTAAGCCGGGTCTGGGCTGTGTCGCGGCATGCCAGCACCGCTGACGGGTTGCTTGCCCTTGCCCGGGCATATGGCGAACGCGTGGTACTGCTGGATTGCGATGCGCGCGACGAGCTGGCGCTGGCGGCGCTTGCAAACGAGGTGGGCATTGCCTGCCCGCACCTTCACCTGGTTATCAGTACACTCGGTATCCTCCACCAAGAGGGCACCAAAGCCGAGAAATCGCTGGCCCAACTGGACCTCACCAGCCTGCAGGCCAGCTTCGTCACCAATGCATTCGCACCGATCCTGTTGCTCAAGCACCTGATGCCACTGCTGCGCAAACAGCCCGCCACCTTTGCAGCCCTGTCGGCCAGGGTTGGTTCGATCGGCGACAATCGACTGGGCGGCTGGTACAGCTATCGCGCGAGCAAGGCGGCGCTGAACCAGCTGCTGCACACGGCAAGCATCGAACTGAAACGCCTGAACCCGAACGCCACGGTCCTGGCGCTGCATCCGGGGACTACCGATACCGAACTCTCACGGCCGTTTCAAGGGAATGTGACGGAGGGGCAGCTGTTTGAACCGGCGTTTGCTGCACGTTGTGTGATTGAGCAGGTGGGGCGGCTTGGGCCGTCGGAGAGTGGCAGTTTTTGGGGGTGGGATGGCGAGCGGATAGCGTGGTGAGCGCGCTCGCGCCGGGTGCGCTGCTGCAGCCCGGCCGAGGCAGTGCGTTCCATCGCGAGGTCAGATCAGCGAGGGCCACCGCCCTGATGGCCGCCGAAGCCACCGCCACCGCCACCGCCGTGGCCACCACCGTGACCGCCGCCACCGCCCGGCGGCATGAACATCCAGCAACCCGACAGGCTAGATACCAGGACTGCAACCAGGGCTGCACGGAAAAGATGTTTCGACTTCATTGGAACGCTCCACAGGGTTAGATCTGCTGCCTGCCAGTAGCCGGCTGGGCAGCGGGCGGATTCTAGAGCTGCGGCATGATGGCCCGGGGAAACTTTGCATATCTTTACAGTCGGTGCAGGCACAACGGCGTGGCGAAGGCGAGAGAATGGCTCGGTAAAGCGTCCTTGACCCACTCCCCCCCACCGCCGCATGCTCGAACGCTTCCACCCCACGCTCAAGGAACGATTGCATGAAGCTGGAAACTCTCGCCATCCACGCGGGCTTCAGCCCCGACCCGACCACCAAGGCAGTGGCCGTACCGATCTACCAGACCACCTCCTTCGCCTTCGACGACACCCAGCACGGCGCCGACCTGTTCGACCTGAAAGTGGCCGGCAACATCTATTCGCGCATCATGAACCCTACCAACGATGTGCTCGAGCAGCGCATGGCCGCCCTCGAAGGCGGGGTCGGCGCGCTGGCGGTGGCCTCGGGCATGGCGGCCATCACCTACGCCATCCAGACCGTCGCCGAGGCCGGTGACAACATTGTCTCGGTGGCCAAGCTATACGGCGGCACCTACAACCTGCTGGCCCACACCCTGCCGCGCATGGGCATCCAAACCCGCTTCGCCGCCCATGACGACATCGCTGCCCTCGAAGCGTTGATCGATGCGCGCACCAAGGCGGTGTTCTGCGAATCCATCGGCAACCCCGCCGGCAATATCGTCGATATCGCCGCACTGGCCGAAGCCGCCCACCGCCACGGTGTGCCGCTGATCGTCGATAACACCGTGGCCACCCCGGTGCTGTGCCGACCGTTCGAGCATGGCGCGGACATCATCGTGCACTCGCTGACCAAGTACATCGGCGGCCACGGTACCAGCATCGGCGGCATCGTCATCGACGCCGGCACGTTCCCCTGGGCCGACAACAAGGAGCGTTTCGCCCTGCTCAACACCCCCGACCCGTCCTACCACGGTGTCACCTACACCGAAGCCTTCGGCCCCGCCGCCTTCATTGGCCGCTGCCGCGTGGTGCCGTTGCGTAACATGGGCGCCGCGCTGTCGCCGTTCAACGCCTTCCTGATCCTGCAAGGCCTGGAAACCCTGGCCTTGCGCATGGAGCGCCACACCGAGAATGCGCTGAAGGTCGCCCATTACCTGCAAGCCCACGAGCAGGTGGCCTGGGTGAAGTACGCCGGGCTGCCCGACCACCCCGAGCATGAACTGGCCCAGCGCTACACCGGCGGCAAGCCGGCGTCGATCCTGTCGTTCGGCATCAAGGGCGGCCAGGCTGCCGGTGCGCGTTTCATCGATGCGTTGCAACTGGTGGTGCGCCTGGTGAACATCGGCGATGCCAAGTCACTGGCTTGCCACCCCGCCTCCACCACCCACCGCCAGCTCAACGACGAGGAGCTGGAAAAGGCCGGCGTGCCGCGGGACATGGTGCGCCTGTCGATCGGTATCGAGCACAGCGACGACATCATCGCCGACCTGGCCCAGGCCCTGGAGGCCAGCCGCGGGTGATTCATCTGCGCCCTACCCAATGCCGACGGCGGGCGCGCCCCGTCATCTAGCCTGGATACATCCGCAATGACCTTGTTCTACCTGAAACTTATCGTCACCCCCCTGCTGATGTGGGCCATCTCCCTCGCTTCGCGGCGCTGGGGCGGTTTGCTGGGTGGGTTGCTGTCCGGCCTGCCGATCACCTCGGCACTGGTAATGACCTTCCTGTGCCTGGAACAGGGCAATGCCTTCGCGTTGGGCGCGATACCCGGCGCACTGGGCGGCCTGGCGGCGGTGCAGGCCACCTACACCTTCTACCTGTTGGCCACGCGCAGGCACGGCACCGCCGCGGCCGTTCTGCTGGCATTGCTGTGCTATGGCGTGGCCGCCTATACGTTCACCCACTGGGGCAACCTGTACCTGTCGATTGCCGTGGCACTGGTGCTGATCGGCGTGCTGATACGCGCCAGCGGCCGCGAGCCCAAGCCCGACACTTTGAGCCGCACCCGTCAGCGATTTTGGGAGATCCCGCTGCGCATGGTGTCTGCTACTTGCCTGCTGATGATCATCACCAGCCTGGCCAGTTGGTTGGGCCCGGCGACCAGCGGGATGCTCGCGCCGATACCGGTGATTGCCTGGCCGCTGGTGGTGTTCGCCCACGTACAAGGCGGGCGGGCCGGGATGGTTGCGATGGTGCGGGGCAATGCGATCGGGGCAGTGGGGGTGATCGCGTTTTATCTGGTTTTGGCGGGGCTGCTCGAAACGTGGGGCGTTGGCGTTACCATCGGGCTGGCCATGGTTTGTGCTGTGGTGCTGACCGTTGGGTTGGCCACTGTGTTGAGGCGGCGTTGATGTGCTATTGGGGCTGCTGCGCAGCCCATCGCGACACAAGGCCGCTCCTACAGGGACCGCGTAAATCCTGGGCTGTGCAGAACACCGGCGCAGCGCTGCTGGATCAATATATCGAGGCAAGCCATGGACTATATGATTCGCAGAGCTGTAATGGCCGATGCTGCTGGCATCAGCCAAGTGATCATCGCCGCCCTGCGCCAGACAAACGCTGCGGACTACGATGCCGCGACCATTGCCAGGGTCGAGCAATCGTTCAGCGAAGCGCGCATTGCTGACCTGCTTGAGAAACGCCTGATCTTCGTTGCGGCCGATCACGATGAGGTCGTGGCCACTGCCAGCCTTGAAGATGATGTAGTCAGAAGCGTATTCGTCGCCCCCGAATATCAGCGGTCAGGAATCGGCGAGCATTTGATGTTGGCAGTCGAAAACGAGGCGCTGATGCATGGCTCACAACGGTTGCGAGTGCCCTCTTCGATTACGGCGCAGGGTTTCTACACGCGCTTGGGGTACAGCAAAGTACGTGATGAATACCACGGCGATGAACGCACGATCATCATGGAGAAGCGGCTAATCGAACCATGATGGCAGGGCCTGGACGCCTTAAAGTTGCTGGCATCTGGCCCTGTAAGGCAAACGCCATCAACGCGGTTGAGGATGCTCGGCAGATACCGAGTTATTAGCCTCCACGTCTTTCATTTCCTCTTCAATCGGGCCGTCATCATCTGCGGGTAATGGAACCTCTCCATCACCTGCACCCGCCTGCTCATCATTGGTTCTTGCGGTACCGTTGTCCCGGTCGAGCTGCCCGTCCTGGTCCGAACCGGGATTGCCGGGAGGTGGGTCCCAGTCTACTGGGCGCTTTTCGGACCAGGCTTCACCGACGCCTTGCTTGGGCTCGGACTCAGCCTCTTCAAGGCCCGAGCCGTGGGCCGCCTCTGCGTCGGTGGTATTTTCCGTTGGCCCCGGGTAGGGCGAGTCGGGGCCATTGTGGTCGATTGCCATGGGCGTTCTCCTGGTTGCAGCGCAGCGAAGGTGCGCTTGTTGTTCAGAGAGAAATGGGCTGGTGAGAGTGCCTTGTGTTCGACCGGTGGTGCAAAAGGCCGGGATCGCGGCTTTTGCTTGCCAGGGTGCAGGCGGCTTGAACTGGCAGCGGTCAAGCCAGCTGGATTTGCGATAAACCCAGTACCTCTGCCTGCGCAAGAATCTGCAGAGGGGTGGCGTCGGCGGGCGGCATGACCAGGCTGTTCTCGCCATCACCAAAGTGCAGCACCATCAGGTGAAGCGCCGCTTCGTGCAGGGCGAGTGCATTCTGTTTCAGCTCAAAGGTATGACTGGCAGGCTGGCCGTTGAGCAGGTAGCGAACGGTATACGTGTGCATGAGAACCTCAGAAGCAGATAAGGGACTCATTACCTGACCTGATGGACAA
Organism: Pseudomonas sp. BP01; assembly: GCF_022760795.1. NCBI lineage: Bacteria > Pseudomonadati > Pseudomonadota > Gammaproteobacteria > Pseudomonadales > Pseudomonadaceae > Pseudomonas > Pseudomonas sp. BP01. The sequence goes on along the minus strand of NZ_JAFBKA010000003.1, from coordinate 159,711 downwards.
AAAATAATTCAGCAATCGGCCGCAGGCCTCATTCCAGCCCGCCTTGACGGCAGCGGTTGACACCCTTGCCTGCGGCCCTAGTCGAACGCCCCGTTCAACACCTCATAGATGATCCCGGTCGCCACAGCGACCAGAATCAAGTCCGCGCCCGCCTGCATCCACTCATAGCCGTCATAGTGCGGCAGCTGCCCCAACAGGCGGCCATCCAGTTTTTTGGCGATTCCGGGCGGCAAGGGCTTGCCGCGCGCCAGGTTCTTTTGAATACCTGGAGGCAATGCGGGGCCTGGGCTCCAGTAACTGCGGTGGCCACCGAGAATGCCCAGCACATCACCACGGTCGATGGACGGGCCGCCGTGCCAGTCCTTGGCGCCAGCGTTCTGCTTGTGGCCGCCCGCATTGCCCTGGCCTTGGGAGTGTTGAGCCTGGCCCTTGCCGTGCCCCTGACCTTGGCCCTGGCCTTTGCCGTTACCCGGGTCAGCGAGCGCCGGGCCAACAGCCAAGGCCAATGAGGTGAGAACAGCTGTAAGGACTGTTGATCTGGCCATGTGAGCATCCGTTGCGCGAAGAGTTGCCCAGATTATAGACAGTGCGCAGCGCCTGCTTCGCTCTGCAGGCCATGGAAATAGCAGTTGTCCCCTCAAGGGGACATCGCTGACTGTAGCCTCACGTACAGTCACTTGCACACCTGAAAAGCTACAAAAATAAGGATGTGCACCGCATGCATCAGCCCCACAGCGAGCCGCGTCGCTCCCTCTATTTCAACTATCAAGTCTTCACCGCCCATACGGCCAGCGTCGGGGCCGCCCGGGTGGAACGCAAACCTGTAGTGGTGGTAGGCGCCGGCCCGATCGGCCTGACCACTGCCCTGGACCTTGCCCGTCATGGCATAGCCTGCGTGGTACTGGCGGCGGAACGGCAAGTGAGCGAGGGTAGCCGGGCGATCGTGTTCACCCGCCGCTCGCTGGAAATCCTGCAGCAGGTAGGCGTCGCCGAGCGGGTCTGCGAGCTCGGCTTGCCGTGGAGCTGTGGCAATTCGTTCTACCGCAACCAGCGGGTGTTCCGTATGGAAAGCCCACACGACCCAGACGACCGCTACGCGCCCATGACCAACCTGCAGCAGCCCTGCCTGGAGCAGTTTCTGGTCGAGGCCGTCGAGGCCAACCCGTTGGTGGAACTGCGCTGGGGCAACCGCGTAACCGGCCTGGCGCAGCATGACGACTTCGCCCGGCTGAGCATCGATACCCCAGCCGGTAGCTATGAGCTGGAGGCTGACTGGGTAGTAGCGGCGGACGGCGCCCGCTCGACCTTTCGCAGCCTGCTGGCGCTGAAACTGGAGGGTACCGCCTACGAAGGGCGCTTCGTGATTGCTGATATCAAGATCGACCTGGGCCTACCCACCGAGCGCCTGGCCTATTTCGACCCGGACTGGAACCCGGGCAACACCGTATTGATGCACCGCGAACCGGGTGATATCTGGCGAATTGACTACCAACTGCCCGTAAACGAAACGCCGGAACAGGCGCTGCAGCCGGAGTCACTGCGCGAACGTATCAATGCCCAGCTACACATGCTTGGCGTCAAAGACCCACAGTGGGAAATGGACTGGAGCTCGGTCTATTCAGCGCGCGCGCTGACCCTGCCAAATTACATCCAGAAGCGCGTGATATTCGCCGGGGACGCGGCACACCTGTTGCCGATTTTTGGTGTGCGTGGCGCTAATACCGGGTTCCAGGACTGCCATGGCCTGGTGTGGAAACTGGCCCTCACCCTGAAGGGTTTGGCAGGCCCCAAGCTGCTGCCGTCCTATTCCACCGAACGCGTCAGTGCAGCGCGGGAAATCATCAGCGAGGCCGGCAAGAGCACCCGGTTCATGGCGCCACCTACTGCGGGTTACCGCCTGGTACGCGATGCGGTGTTGTCGCTGTCGCTGACCCAGGCGTTCGTCCGCCCGCTGTATCACTGGCGCACCTCGCGGCCACACGATTACGCGGACTCGGTGCTCAACTGTGCAACTGACGACAATGAACATTTCACTGCCGGCCCGCGCAACGGCGCCCCGCTGCTGAACATCAGGCTGGCCGAAGACGACTACCTGTTCGACCACTTGGGCGCCTGCTTCTACCTGCTCTATTTCACCGACAGTGACCGCATCCCAAATGACGTGGTCGAGCAGGCGACTGCCATTCGCAGCAGCGGCGTGCCCTTGCAGATCATCGCGATTGCGCAAAACGCCCAGGCCATCATCACCGGTGCAGACCAACTGATCGACGACACCACCGGCCGCATCGCCGCCAGGTATGGCATCCCCCGCAATGGCGCTTACTTGGTGCGCCCGGACCAGCACGTCTGCGCCCGCTGGCTGCAGGTATCGGCCGCACAACTGCAATCCGCCATCGACACCGCCCTGGGCAAGCACTGAGAGGAAGCGCCATGCACACCCTGACCGCAGCAGACCTGGAAGTGGTTTACGACGTACTGGCGGACGCTTTGGACCAGGCCACACCGGCCAAGGCCGAGCTGTTCCTGACCAAGCTGGCGCTGCTCAGCGCCCATGCGCTCGGCGATGCCCAGGCTTTCACCGAACTTGCCCAGTGCGCGCTTCAAGACCTGTAGCACCTGCACTTGCCCATGCACCGGAGCCGGTGCCGCTGAAACCAATAATAATCAGGCGCCCACATGCATCAGACCACTGCCCCCGTTCCAACGACAGAAACCGCCAGCAACCCCCATCAAACCGTGATGCGCAAAGTGTCCAAGCGCCTGCTCGGCTTTCTGTTCCTGTGCTTTGTGCTGTCGTTTCTCGACCGGATCAACATCGGCTTTGCCGGCCTGACCATGATGGGCGACCTGGGCCTGAGCAGTACCCAGTTCGGCATGGCAACCACGCTGTTCTACATCGCCTATATCGCCTGTGGTATCCCCAGCAACATGGCCTTGGCCAGGGTGGGTGCGCGCAAATGGATCGGGAGCCTGATGATCGCCTGGGGGCTGGCCTCGACCGCGACACTGTTCGCGACCGATGCCAGCAGCCTGTACCTGCTGCGGATTCTGGTCGGTATCACGGAGGCAGGCTTTCTGCCCGGTGTGCTGCTGTACCTGACGTTCTGGTTCCCGGCGGCATACCGGGCACGGGCCAACGCCCTGTTCATGATCGCGATGCCGTTTACCGCAGGCTTCGGGTCGGCGATCTCGGGGCTGATACTGGGGCTGGATGGCGTGTGGGGCTTGCACGGGTGGCAGTGGCTGTTTCTGCTGGAGGGCCTGCCTTCGGTGATCATGGGCTTTGTGGTGTTCGGCTACCTGAACGACACGCCGCAGCAGGCCCGCTGGCTGAGCCACGAAGACAAGCAACATCTGCAGCATGCCCTGGCCGCAGACAACTCGCCTTCCAACCACACAACAGGAGACGGCCCCGGCAGCCTGCTGCGCGAGATGCTCTCACCCACGGTGCTGATGTTCAGCCTGGTGTATTTCTGCCTGGTCAACACGCTGGCGATGATCGCCGTGTGGACGCCGCTGATCATCAAGAGCATCAGTGCCGCTGACAGCAGCAACAGCACCATTGGCTTTCTGGCGATGATCCCGCAGGTGTGTACCATCATCGGCATGGTGGTGTGGGGGCTCCATTCCGACCGCAGCCAGGAACGCAAATGGCACCTGGTGCTGCCCATGCTGATGGCCGCTGCCGGCTGGATGTTTGCCGCCTATGCCGGTAACCCGGTGGTGCAACTGTGCGGCATCTGCATGGCCGCCACCGGGTCGTACACCGCCATGTCGATATTCTGGACTACCCCGGACCAGGCGCTTACGTTCAAGGCGCGCGCCATTGGCATTGCGGTGATCAACGCGTTCGGCAACACAGGTTCGGCGCTGAACCCGCTGATGGTTGGCTGGTTGAAAGACCTGACCCAAAGTTTCACGGCCGGGATTGTCTATGCCACGGTGCTGTTGGTGATAGGCGCGTTGCTGACCTTCATGCTGCCCCTGCCCTCGCCCACCTCGGTCCCCAAGCATGCACAAAAGCTGTAGCCGGCGGTTGGCCGCCTCGATAAACCCAAGCCTTACGCAAAATCTGTGGGAGCGGGTTCACCCGCGAAAAATGCGACGCGGTGGATGGCACCGGCGCTGCCGGTGTTCGCGGGCGCGCCCGCTCCCACAAGCCTCCGCATGACTCCAGGGCCTGTGAGTGGACAGTTTAATGATTGTCCAAGGGCTCATTTAGAGACGTTTCCTACAAGGTTTTAGGACGCCCTAGGAACCTCCGGCAAGCGATTCCTCGTTAGTGTTCAGGGACCATCACAGTCCCTTTCAGCGCGAGGTCGTTTTTGACCCTCAGTCAACGTATCGCCATTGCGACAGCCGAAGCCGGGCTCCCTTCTGACCAGTGCATGGCTTGCGAACGCCAGGGCCTGCCGATCCTGCCGCTACGCCGCGCCCTGGTACCGGATACACGACCGGAGTGCATCACGACTGTGGCGGGTAGCCTGCATATCTCGGCGAAGATGGGCCTGCGCACTTTGCGCATGGGTTACCTGTATGTGCTGCTCGATCAGCAGGTCTGGCATGCCTACGAAGTCAGCGAACAGGGCCACCTGCGCCGCTTCAACCCCTACGAACCGTCAGACGGCCTACCCGCGTCGCTGCCCGAAAAATGCGCCACTGAAAACCACGACATTCCTTCATCCTTCCTGAACATCGATACCGACCGGTATGGCAGCGCTTGGCTGGCTTTCTCCAGCGACCCCTGGCCGGCGAGCGTGTTGAATGCCTACAAGAAGGGCCAGGCACCTGCGCATCGCTTCGAGGGGGTCGACCTGACCCAGGCGCGTAACAACCCAGAATTACTGGGCATTGCCATGACGCCGGATAACCTGCAGGTCGACAAGGATGTGTTCGAGTACGCCCAGCATGGGTGCTCGCCGTTTGACAGTGCGCATGGCTTTCACACTCGCAAGCTACGTAGGTTTGCCTTGAAGGGGTACCTGGTCAACGCGATGAACCGGCACAAGCTGGAGAACGGCGTGCTGGCGGTGGTGCTCGACGATACCGTTGGCCTGATTCAGGAATTCAACCATCAGCGCTTGAACTGGGTGGTGAAGCGCCAGGTCTGGCGTGAGGACCCCATGCGTGCCTATCAGCTGCAGACCTCGCAGATCCTCCAGGCCATTCGGGCCACGCATCGCGAGTGGGCAGCGCAGAAGGTGCCTTCACTGGAGCCGATGGCGGGTAGAGGACCGTTTGTACCGATTGACCCTACGGTAGAGCGGCCGCGTATGGTCGAGCAAGCGATGAAGGACAGCGACGATAAACTCGAACAGCGCTACCACGAACCACAACGTGCTGCGTTCCAGGCCGAGTATGACCAGCAGGAAGCCGAGTTCCAGCGCTTCATCGACAAGGACGCCCGTGCTTACGCCGCGCTGTTCGACACGCCCATGTTCAAGGTGGCCGAGCAGTACGACTACGACGGTGATCACCGGGAGTCTGGCGTAGCGTATGCCAAGACCATGGCGCTGTGCCTGGGTGGCGGGATTACCGAGGCGATTGTGCCGGGAGCGGCTCCTGCGGCCGGCACCAGCGAAACCCTCTGGCTGAAATGGCTAGAGGATCCAGACAGCCCACCCTACCGCGCATTGCTGATGCGCGACCATACGTTGTTGGCTGGCCTGCTTCCCAGCTTTTCTGCTGCCGAAACCATCAACTGGAATGACAGCGACAAGCTTTACTCGATGCTGAGCAAAATCATCGCCAGCGACGATGCCGGCTTGCGCATGCGCAACACCCTCAAGCAAGCCATCGCCGAAACTCAGGGCGCGCTCAACGCCGCCAGCCAACGGTTGTCGCCCAATTTGCCACTTGGCATTCAGGCCGCCGTGCGGCACCTGAACAGTACAACGCAGTTCCTGTACAACGGCGTGCACCTGATCGAGCTGGAAGTGAAGATGAAGCTGGGCGAGTACTACGCCTTGCAGAGTTCCCACCTGCGCGAGTTGCAGCACAAGGCCAATGCGTCGATTGCCGAGGCACGGGATCGGATGCATCGCAACATCGATGACATCGACATTCATTCAACCAAGGCCTGGAACAAGGTGCGGCCGATCATCCAGCACGGGCTGATGAGCCTGGCCGTGCTGGATCCGCGGTTTACCAACACCATGATCAGTGTGTCGGTGTGGGTCGAGGGTACAGCGGCGGACGTGCATGGACGGTTGTTTGAGGAAGCCAACATGAAGGTAACTCAGGCAAGCAGCTTGGCGCAGCGTACCTTGGTGGATGTCTCGGTAGCGGCGGGGACGCTCGAGTCGAATGCCCGAAAGGTGTTGCAGGGCATGCGTATTACTTCGCAGCAGGCGGCGCAGTTGGTGCGAACCGGGTTTCGCGGCTTGCGGGGTGTGGCGGGAAGCTGGGAAGTACTGCTGGCGATTGGAGGGCTGTACTTGCAATACGACAGCCTGAGCAGAAACCAGGAGAAGACGGAAGCCGAGATTGGACCTAAGGCGCATGAGGCCAAGCTGGCGTTGCAGGGTTCGCAATTGGGGATATTGGGCGGTCAGATCGAGTTGGTTGGGCTAGTCATGAGGTCCAGTACCGCTTTAATTAAGACGTCATGGGCGGCAGGCACTGGAGCTTCACTGATAAGGTTCGGAGCTTTGCTAAGTGCTGTAGCTGGCATTTTCGATGTTGCGCAATCGATTTCTGCGACCAAACGGACCTCGGCGGCGGGCGACGTTATAGCTAGTAGACAGCATGCCGTGGCTGGTCTGCTCTATGGTGCTGGCGCAGGGGCGTTTACCCTGGCAGTCGCACAACCTTATCTAATAGGCCCAGTAGGTGCGGCTATTATCTTGACGCTCATTGCGTATTCATTAAGCAAACGAGCTGAAAAAAATGAATCTGACAGTTTCGAACGCTGGGTGAAACGGTGCTATTTCGGGAAAGCCAATGAGAACCCACGCATACATTGGGATACTCCTGAGTGGGCAGATATAGCGTTTGCTGAGTTAAATGCGGCAACCTTGGGGCTGCATGCAAAGCTGAATTTTGAGTCAACCCTGGCGAGCAATCAAACCGCACCTAAATTGGGCGGATTAATAAACTTGACTGTAGAGCATAAAATAAAGTTCCAAATAATTTTACCTCAATACAGTGAGGTGCACTCCGCCTACCTCTGGAGTTTAACGGTCCACCGCATGCGTGATGGTGAATTCCCTGATTTTGACGGCGGGGAAGTGATTGCGTCAGGGGAATATAACGCTGCAGATTTAGAACCTTTATCTGAAGCAGCGAAAACCTCTGATTATGCACCACCACGCTTCCCTGATTACACGCCCAATTTTACTTTGCAAACGAAGCTGCATGGCTACGCAGACAATGCGGGTATTTTCCTTCTGGAAAATGTTGGCGTGATAGAGCTTGCGCCAGCCATTGGAAGGCACAGCATAGTCGCAGCGACACTACGGGTGGCGCACTGGCCAGATCGAGAGATAGCGAATGCGCATCTAGAGAGTTGTATTCGGGAGGTGAACGAGTGAGAAGCAGCAGTAAAGTTCTGTGGGCTCGAACAATAGGCTGGAGCTATGACCTGCCTCATGTTGATCAAACTCCGACCTTGCAGTGTGACGTGGACAAATTAACCCCACCTCCCAACTACTGCGATCAAGCATATTTGGAGCTGCCAAGAGCTACGGTGAATTTGCGTGGCATAGGCGTTCTGGTTGGGACTGTCACGCTTCTGTTCTGCTGTGGAATTGCGCTATTTTTGTACCGGAGCTTTATTGTAGATGGCTGGCAAGGTGATTGGGCAATGAATGCATTCTTGGTACTTAGCCCTCCTGCTGCCGCGTGGGTTTTGTTTCCTTACATAAAACTGGACGTTGTTCTTCCCAGGGATGAGCCTATTCGCTTTAATCGCTTGCGTCGGAAAGTCTATTTTTACCAGTACCGCTTCGACCGCATCTTCATCTTCAGCCGTAAACGCTGGGGTGTCCAACCCGTCGCCTACAACTGGGACGACGTCACCGCCGAGGTATACCGCATCTTCGCCCCTGGCCATGGTGGCCTGATCGAAAACGTCATGCTGTCAGTCCGTAATCCTGAGACTGACGAAGTCATTGATCGCGTCTTCTTCACTCATACCCTGCATGAGGGCAAGGCTTACTGGGCCATCGCCCGGCTCTTCATGCAGCAAGGCCCTGAAGCCCTGCCCAAGTTCGTGCACCCACCCCGCGACTGGAACGATGACGATGGCCTGAGCCACATGCATTGCCTGGCGCCGAAAGTACAGTGGCCGACGGAAATCGACCTTGAGTCTCGCACTGCGCCAGCAACGGATGAGGTCTCCTGAAAACTACCGCACTCGGTGCTGGCGATTCGGCCAAGATCATGCCTGTAGGACGAAACCGCGCGCTGGATGGCACCGGCTTTGCCGGTGTTCGCGGGTGAACCCGCTCCCACAGGTACAGCACATGACTTGGATATTTCTGCAAGAGCAGCTGCCCAGACAAAAGCTCGCAATGCGGACGCGAACGGTTCAATGCCTCAAGCGCTGGCTGACACTGGCCGCGGTCTGCGTACACCCCACAGCCAGTAGCCCAAAGACAGAAGGACCAACCAGCCAACCCCAACATACATGGCGGTGCGGCTGGCCGGGAACCAACCAAGAACACCAAAGATGAACACCATGAACGCAATCGCGCAAGCCGGCCCTACCGGCCACAGCGGCACCCGATAGCCCAGTGCAGCAACCTCCTCCTTACTCATGCCCCGCCGCATGGCCACTTGCGATAGCAGGATCATCAACCAGACCCAGACAATGGAGAAAGTGACCACCGCGGCAAGCACCAGGAACAAGTCTTCTGGCACCAGGTAATTCAATACCACGCCCAACAGCAGAGCGACGCCCATCACTGCAACCGTCATCCACGGCACACCGAAACGCGACAGTAATGCGAATCCGGCAGGGGCTTGGCCGTTTTGAGCCATACCGTACATCATTCGCCCGGCGCTGAAGATGTCGCTATTGATGGCTGATACCGCAGCGGAAATTACAACGATGTTCAACACAGTTGCCGCTGAGCTTATGCCAAGGCCACTGAAGATCTGAACGAATGGGCTACCGTGGCTGCCAATGCTGGTCCAGGGGTAAATGGCCATGAGCACGAACAGGGTAAGGATATAGAACAGCAGAATGCGCAGAGGCACCGAGTTGATGGCCTTAGGCAGCACGCGCTTCGGGTCCTTTGCCTCGCCTGCGGTAATGCCGATCATTTCGACCCCGCCAAAAGCGAACATCACAACGGTGAACGAAGCAATCATCCCACCGATGCCATTAGGGAAGAACCCGCCGTGGCTCCACAGGTTCGAGATGCCGGTAACAGTGCCTGCCTCGTCATTCAACTGGATACCCAACAGCAGCACAGCCCCGCCTGCCACAATCATGGCAACGATAGCGGTCACCTTCAGCAACGACAGCCAGAACTCCATCTCGCCGAACACTTTCACGCTACACAGGTTCAGCGCCCCGATGAAGAGCACTATTCCAAGCACCCAGATCCAGGCGGGTGTTTCCGGGAACCACAGCCCCATATAGACGCCAAACGCCGTCACGTCTGCCAGGCACACCACCAACATGGAGAACGCGTAGCTCCAACCAGTCAGAAAGCCAAAATAGCGGCCCAGGTATTGGCTGGCATAGTGGCCGAACGAGCCTGACACCGGGTTATGAACCGCCATTTCGCCAAGGGCACGCATCATCATGTAAATGGCTGCGCCGCTTATCAAATAGGCAAGCAAAACTGAGGGCCCTGCCAGTTTTATTGCCGATGCCGAGCCATAGAACAGCCCCGTACCGATAGCAGAACCTAACGCCATAAAGCGAATATGCCGGGTAGACAGACCCCGCTTCAGCTGTTGTGAAGATTGAGCGCTCATAGATACCTTCTTGGTTTTATTATCAGGTCCGCACAACGCAGATGCTGTGCGTTTTAATCAGGCACGCATTTATTCAATCATCAAGCTCTGGGCCACAGCACCGGGAACAACTCATGGTTCATCTGGGCACCGCTGGCCAATTGTGTTTCGAGCCCGGGAAACTGTGGTGAAGTTTTCCACTGGCGCGGTGCGTGAGTGATGTCGTCGCCCAGGAAACGCACCGAGAAGGCACGGCGCCGGCGATTGCCCCCGACACCTCCAGAAGCGTGCAAGGTCAGCATGTGGAAGAACACGGCGTCGCCTGGGGAAAGCTCCCAGCCGAGGATGTTCCAGGCGCTGCGATCGGCCTCGATATCCGGCAAGTCAGCCAGGCTACCTTCCGGGAACCATTGCGCCTGGCTGTCGAGGAAGCTGCGCGGCATCAGCCACGGCCCCAGGTGCGAGCCCCCTACAAACTCAAGGGTGGACTCCCTGGCGACGGGGTCGATAGGCATCCACATGCTGCAGTTCTGGCGCCCGTCGATGTTGTAGTACGGCTGGTCCTGGTGCCAAGGCGTGCGCTGGCGCGTGTTGGGCTCCTTGACCAGCAGATGATCGTGATAAAGCCGGGCTGTTTCGCTGTTCATGAGTTGAGCGGCAACGCTACCCACCCGGCTCTCGAAGATGAACTGGCGATAGGCCGCGATATCGCCCCAGTTGCAGAAGTCCTCGAAGAACCAACCCGGGTCGTCGGGGCGGCTCGCCACTTTGGCGCGCTCGCTGGGGGTTTTCAGGTTCTGTTCGATGCCGGTTTCGAGCAGTGCAACTTCCTCCGGCGTGAACAGATTACGTACGCAGACAGCACCATCACGCTGGAAGGCTTCGATGGTTTCTTCGCTGAGTTGAAATTCGGCGGACTGTTTCATAAAGCACCCTTTGGTTTTTTTATTGGGCAACAGCACCACTGCCAGAAGGTAAGCGAGATAAGCATGGTGCACGGCGAGTATTGCTTTTCGGCACCAATAGGAAAAGAATATATTTCCTAATCCTGAGTATAGGAAAAAATGATAGGCTTCTCTTTCCGGCAGTTAGAGTACTTCGTCGCCGTGGCCGAACACGGCAGCATCAGCGCTGCGGCGAGAGCCCGCCATGTTTCACAGCCGTCGGTATCGGTCGCTATTGCCCAACTTGAAGAGGCGTTGAATGAGCGGCTATTCCGGCGCCAGGTCAGCCGAGGGCTGGAGCTGACGTCAGCGGGCACGCGATTGCTCGCACAGGCCCGCGATATCATTGGTATGGCCATCGCCATGAATCAGAACACCGATACGGCGCAAGGCTCGCTGCGCGGCAACCTGTCGCTTATCTGCTTTCAAGACTTAGGCCCTTACTTCGCACCCCGGCTGCTATCGAGCTTTCGCAAGCAGTACCCCGATGTGGAGGTAACGCTGTTCGAAACGGACCTGGCAGGCGTGCACCGCCACCTGAGCGCAGGTAAGGCAGAACTTGCGCTTACTTACGACATAGGCCTTGATCCCTCGCTGCCGCGCCAGGTGTTGGCCGAGTTGAAACCTTACGCGCTCATCGCCACAGACCATCGCCTGGCCCACTTGGCAGCCATACCGCTGCATGAACTGGCCCAGGAATGCCTGATTCTTGAGGACATCGCACAAACGCGTGAATACTTCCTTTCACTGTTTTGGGCGCATAACCTGCAACCACGCACGCAGCAATACACCCAAACCTTCGAGATGCAACGAGGCTTGGTCGCGCATGGCTACGGGGTTGCCCTGTCATGCACCCGCCCCGCCGGTGACCACTGCTATGACGGTACACCGCTGCTGTGCCGACCATTACTGGAAGAGGTGTCACCGCAAAAAGTGGTGCTGGCCCAGTCAGGCGCCATGCACCCATCACCGGTAGCGGAGGCGTTCAAGGGTTGGGTGACTCGGGAGATAGCAGGCGCTGTTAGCCGCGAGCCCGCCCACTGATCAAAACACCGACCACCCGATCCGTGAACTCAGCAACTCCAGCGCCGCCATGCCCGCGAGGGAGTTGCCCGCAGCATTCAACTCGGGGGACCAAACGCATACGGTAAATTGCCCCGGCACAATCGCCACAATGCCGCCACCCACGCCACTCTTGCCTGGCAACCCCACTCGGTAGGCGAAATTACCGGCTTCGTCATACAGCCCGCTGGTGGCCATGATCGAGTTCACCTGCTGGGCCTGGCGCCGGGTGAGGATTTGCTCTTCGCTGTGCTTGCAAAACCCGTCGTTGGCCAGGAAGCAGAATGCCCGGGCCAGGTCCAGGCAGTTCATTTGCGGCGCGCAGTAACTGAAGTAACTGCGCAGCACCGGCTCGACTTCGTTATGGAAGTCTTGACGAAGACTGAGCGGCATTGATCACACATTCGGCAAGAACATGCCGACGACCGCGATGCCAAAGGCCACAGCGACAACTACCACCTGGGCCTGTACACCGGCGCCCAGCTCGATGCCCTGCGCCTGAGCGCAGACTTGGCTACATTCGGTTCAGGTGCACGCTTCCATTCGGTGAATGCGGGGGTTACGGTACGGTGCTAATGCGCATTGGCAGGCCTGTAGATTTGCAGTGCCTGTGAGATCGAGCGGCGAGCTGCCGCGTGGAGGACAAAGACTGAGCGCGCGCCGCCGACCCTGTGGGAGCGGGTTCACCCGCGAAGAATCCAACACGGTGTATGGCACCGGCTACGCCGGTGTTCGCGGGTAAACCCGCTCCCACAGGGTGTGGCGGTATGCTCGCGGTCTTTGTACTGAGGTATTACGTAGACGCTTCATCTACCGGGCATATTTCTTGGCCCCGGCCACACAGATCACAGCCCCCAGCGTCACCACAAGCATCATCCAGCTGACGTGCTCATGCAAAAGCAACGCTGCCAGACCAAGCCCCATGAACGGCTGAACCAGTTGCAATTGCCCCACCGCCGCAATGCCACCCTGCACGAGCCCTCGATACCAGAACACAAACCCGATCAGCATGCTGAACAGTGAAACGTAGCCGAAGCTGAACCACGCAGGGGCGCTGACCTTGGCGAAGGCATCAGGCGCCGGAAAATTAGCGATTGTCAGCAGCAGCATAAACGGCAACGCCAGAAGCAATGCCCAACTGATTACCTGCCAACCACCCAACGTACGTGACAGACGCGCCCCTTCCGCATACCCCAACCCACACACAACGACCGCAGCCATCATCAACAGGTCGCCCACTGCCGACGCCTCTCCCCCATTTATCAACGCATAGCCAACCACCAGCCCCGCACCTGCCATCGAGAACAACCAGAACAGTGGCCGAGGCCGCTCACCGCCCCGCAAAACGGCAAACCCTGCGGTGCAGAGTGGCAGGAGCCCGACAAAAACAATGGAATGGGCGGAGGTGACGTGCTGGAGGGCCAATGCCGTCAGCAGCGGAAAGCCGATAACAACCCCAAGCGCGGTTAAAGCCAATGACGACAAATCACCACGTGAAGGGCGTGGCTGGCGTAGCACGATCAAAAAAAGCGCACCCAACAAGGCGGCAATGGTTGCCCGGGCACAGGTCAGAAACGTAGGTTCGAAGGCCGCCACAGCCACACGGGTTGCCGGCAACGATCCCGCGAAGATCGCGACGCCTATGAAGCCGTTGATCCACCCGCTTGTTGATTTTTCCATCGGTACATCCTCGATAAGCCAAGGCTCAGTACATCACTGACAGGCTCAGCAAGGCCACGTACAATCCAATACAGTTAAACCGAACTGTTATGCATATGAATCCAGCACAGTTGAGGGTGCGATGAAACGCAACGGCACGCGAATTCACACTGTCATGGGTGAAATCCAGTCCAGGATAGCCGCTCGAACCTACACACCAGGCGCAAGAATTCCTTCCGTCCGCGCAATGGCCCAGACCATGCAAGTATCGGTTTCCACCGTGCTTGAAGCCTATGAACGGCTAATGGCAGAAGGTGTACTCAGCTCTCGCCCTGGCTCCGGCTTTTACGTAGCCGGGCCAGCGGCGCCACTGGCACTGACCGAACTCGGCCCCAAACTGGATCGTGTTGTCGACCCGCTGTGGATCTCCCGCCAGTCGCTTGAAACCGCCAGCGATGCATTGAAACCCGGGTGCGGGTGGCTTCCTCCCTCCTGGATGTACGAAGCTGGCATGCGTAAAGCGCTTCGAGTTGTTGCCCGTTCTGAAACAGAGAAACTGGCTGAGTACGCATCCCCGCTTGGCAGCCCGCCCCTTCGGCAATTCTTGTCGCGGCGGCTGGCGGGCATCGGCACCGAAGCCACTCTTGAACAGATCATGCTCACCGAATCCAGCACGCACGCCATCGACCTGATTTGCCGTTTTCTGCTGGAACCGGGCGACACTGTGCTGGTGGACGACCCCTGCTATTTCAACTTTCACGCACTGTTGAAAGCACACAGGGTAAAGATTGTAGGCGTACCCTACACGGCGACGGGCCCGGATATCGATGCCTTCGGCGCTGCCCTGCTCGAACATGCGCCCCGGTTGTACATAACAAATTCCGGCATTCACAACCCCACCGGGGCCACCCTGTCTCCAGTCACGGCGCACAGGCTGCTAAAACTGGCCGACGCTTCTAGCCTGGTGATCGTCGAGGACGACATCTTCGGGGATTTCGAGACTACGCCCGCGCCACGCCTATCTGCCTTCGATGGCCTCTCTCGCGTCATCCAGATTGGCAGCTTTTCCAAGACCATTTCCGCATCGGTTCGATGCGGCTACATCGCTGCCCGTGGTGAATGGATCGAGAGCCTGGTCGACCTCAAGATTGCGACTACATTCGGCGGTGGACGCTTGGCCGCAGACATCATTCATCACGCTATTACGGATAGCGGCTACCGAAAACACATGGAGAGTGTGCGCCTTCGGTTAGCCGAGGCAATGGACAAGACGGCAACCAAGCTTCAAGCCATCGGTATCAAGCCCTGGATAATGCCGCAGGCAGGCCTGTACCTCTGGTGCCAGCTGCCTCAAGGCAAGGATGCAGCAACGCTGGCCAGGGCCTGTTTGAATGAAGGTGTAGTGCTGGCGCCCGGAAATGCGTTTAGCCAGTCGATGACTGCGGGCGATTTTCTCCGTTTCAACGTGGCGCAATCGGGTGACGCCAGAATCTATGAAGTGCTGAAACGCGCCCTGAGTGCTTAGTCGCGGGCCCCATTCTGCGCCCCGGGCCAGGTAACCGCCTGCGCAACGATCACATCTTGGCCATTGAACGTGAGCGCAGGTCCGCCATGGAGTTGATATCCCAGCTTCAAGGCATCACTGACCTTATGGCAAAACGAAGCGTCATCGGGGCCAGTCAGCACCCGGTAAATCGGCAGCCCATCCGGTGGTTGAGTCATCTGTTCGGTCCTTGAAGAAGTCGGTGAGTCCTCCAAGAGTACTGGTAACTACCGGGCTACGGCTACACGCCCTTCCACTCCCAACCTGCTCAGACCTGATGCTGCAGACAGCGCGGTGCACGGCACCGGCTTCGCCGGTATTCGCGGCCAAGGCCGCTCCCACAGGTAAAGGGTAAACCCGAAGCCTGCACAATACCTGTGGGAGCGGGTTCACCCGCGAACACCGGCGAAGCCGGTGCCGTACACCGTGTCAGATTCTGGGCAGTGCATGACCGGAGACCCTTCACACCGTAAACCGGGGACATGGTTTACACATTTGAGCCCAGGACGCGCGCCCAAGCCAAGCGCCTCGCTCCCAATTTGGTTATCCTGCCCAACAGCCCCCAGCGGCCGCCTAACAATAAGTAATGCCTTGTCCCCAGGGAGTACAGCATGGAATTCTGGCCATTACGCCCCTCCACTACCGACTTCCGCCTCCCCATCGAGCAAATCGCCACCCTGCTCTCGCGCACAAGCGAAAGCCACGGCAAGCTGCTGGCCGCCGACATGCTGAAACTGGTCAGCGCCCAAGTCCCCTTGGCCCAATGCACCATCTTCGCCTACAGCCCCAACCGCAGCCCGCAAATCATTTCATTCGCCGACCGTGCGCGGATGATCGAGCTACCCAGAATTTCCAGCAACTACGCCGAACGCTTCTACAGCATGGATGGCAACCAACAGGCGATGACCGCGCGCCCTGCCCTGTCGACCGCCGACCGCATCATGGTGCAACGCCAGGGCATCGAAGACATCGCCCACCGCGACTACCGACGCATCTGCTACGAGCTGCCGCAGATTTCCGAACGCGTCGCACTGCTAACCCATTGCGAGGGCAACCGCTGGCTGTCAGTGAATTTTTATCGGGGTCGTGAACACGGCCGCTTTTCAACCACCGAAATCAACTTCCTCGAAACAGCCGCCCCGCTGATCGTACAAATCTCGCGCCTGCATTACCGGGCCTATCTCGAAGCCAATGAAATGCCGGCACTGCTCAGCGAGCGGGTTGTCAGCCTGTACCCGGAACTGACCCGGCGTGACCAGGAGTTGCTGCAACTGATGCTGGCCGGCTGTGAGGTAGAGGCCATCAGCGCAAGCATGGGCATTCAGTTGTCCAGTGCGGCCACGTATATCAAGCGGCTGTACCGCAAGCTGGGTATTTCGGGGCAGCGTGAGTTGTTGGCGCTGGCTACCCAGCGCAAGTGGCCTGGCCCGCTTCACTGACAGCAGCACCTCTCCCCCAAGGCCGCGATGCATCGGTCTCGGAGGTCAGGGTATGTATGCAGTTGGTCAGTTAACCGGAACAAGCCGCTCGCGCTGAGCCGCGGTCAAGTCGTCGATGACGCCAACTTTCAAGGGCTGTTCACCAGCATTTGCCAACGGCTTGCCCATATCCGCAGAGGCGAACTCTGGCAGCTTGTACATGGCGCCGGTCAAGGGATCGACAATGAGCATTCCGATAAGCCCGCCAATCAGGATATTGCCCCAGTACCAACCGCTTAGGCTCGAATCCAGTTCAACGGTCTTGTCTGGATATCCCACTTTTTTAAACCGCAGGGTGTAGGTCTGCCCCGAGAAATAACCTTTCCCCGACTTCAGGGTAACAGTACTTGGGGTATTGCCGGTGTGCACGACAGTACCGTTCTTGTCGGTGATTTCAAAGGACGCCCCCGGCGGTGCACTCGATACAGCTACCGGATATCGCGACTCTCCCACAATGCTCGCGCAACCTTGAGTACCCAGTATTGCTACGGCTACCGCAGCCCCAATCAACTTCCGAACCATCATCAGGAGTGCCCCCTCGCGCCGTCATTGGCAAGGCCGCTCATCGGCCGCGGGCGACTATATACAAAGTGATATCACTTTGATACTACCAATGCAGCTCCGCATCCACTGCCAACCCAGCCCACGTCACCTTTGCTACCCACATGGCACTCAAATCAGTCAATGGAGGGAAGCCCTTACTTCAAGGTCCGTTAACGAACCTGCTGAGGAGTTCTTGTTCAGCACGTACCATTTTCCTCGCGCGACATCAAATTGACACTATCCCGACAATTTGCAAACCTTATGCACCGACAACATCCGCCGATAGATGCGGCCGTGGAACACAAGCGATGGAAAGCAAGCAGCAGCAATTGATCACGGCATACCGCCAAACGCTATCAGACCTACCCCTGCATTGGCTGGATCGCAGCCGCGAGCACGAAGCGGATTTCAAGCACCTTTCAGGTTTGTTTCTTCCGGGTACGTCACCGCTCTTCGAGCAGGCGGCGAAACGCATTATGGTCGTGGGCCGAGAAACGCGTCGCTGGGATGTGCTGACCGCCGGAAAACCCTTCATTGACCTGGACGAGTACATCCAGCGCGCCATGGCAATCCAGCAACGCCACTTGGCAAAGTACATCCAGGACAAAGCCGACCGAGGGGCCAGCTTCTTCAACTTTCTGCGCGAACTCCACCAGGCCGACCAACCCATCGGTATCGCCTGGGCCAACCTCTTCAGCTTCGCATGGCAGAAAGGGTCACCCATGCGCTGGCGACATTTCGAAGACCTCGCGAAAGTATCCAAGCGCCTGCTCGAGGCGCAAATCACCATACTTCGCCCAGACATCATTGTGTTTGCCAACGGCGCGAGCAGTGCCCACATACGCCAGCAGTTCTTCCCGCACAAAGGCGAACACAGCGTTTGCAACGACCTGGGTGATTACCGTGCGCAAGGCATTCCGGTAAATCAACTGTGGCGCTTCCGCCTGCATGGCTCGATACAGTGCTATCGCATTCAGCACCCGAGCAGCCTCAGTGCCGGCTCACGCGCGGCACGTCGCTTTCTTCTGGAGCAGATACTCCTTGGCAACCAGCCGAATGATCAAACCGACCCGGGCCCACCGCACGGTTGATGACAGCACTGAAGTAAGTGCTGCGCCAAGCTACGTCCCACCACACGATCAACCAACCCTAGGCTACCCATGGTCAACTCAGTAGTATCCATATCCGAACAAGCATTCTTCAGCATCGTCACCTCGGCGCTGGAAGCCTACAAAGTCGAGCATCAGCTTGAAAACGGCGACTTCGCAGCGCGGGTGGAAACGTACGGCCACCTGTGGGGTTACGCTCAAACCTCCATAGGCGGGCAAACCATGTATCGCGTGGTTTGGGCAGACACTTGCACCGCTGTCACCCGAGACAAAGGGTCGATCTCCTACGGTGATGCACCGCAGGAAATCAAACAGAACTTCATCGATACGTTCTTCCCCGAGGTCACGTTCCTTGGCGATTATCACAGCCATCCCTACAGCTACCAGGATGATGAAATCAAGACTGAGCTCGAACTGGAACGAGGGGGCTACTATCGTTTCTCCGATGCCGACTTCCGCGCCGTGAAGCAGCAGCAGGATGACGGCCTGGATTATCGCGTCGGGCTGGTAGCCACCGTGTTTGAGCGCGATGAAAAGATCAAGCGAGCGATGAAGATTCTGGATGAAGAGAGCGCCCTGCGCTTTCAGGTCGGTTCCGTGACGATCTGGCTCAAAGCCTACGTTTGGACAGAGGACGAAAACCTGAAATTCCGTCGCAAGGCGGACCGCATGGTGCGCCTGGTATGCCCAAGCTTGAACGTGTTTGCTGGCATGCGGGATGGCTGGGCCGGCCTTCCGCAGCAAAACTAAGAAGGTATCCGCTACCTTCCAAACGTTGCGATCAAGGCCGCATCAGGGGCTCGATCCCGATCCATTTCCTGACGGGGTGATAGCACAACCGCAAAGGCGGAATCTCCACCTTCCGCCCCTGCACCTCCAGGCTGCCCAGGTGAATGGTCCACTTGGAATCGGCGTTCAGCTTGTCCGTCTGGAAGATCACATAAGCCGAGCCGTAGCGCTTGTTATTGGTCATCCTGGGAATCATCCGGTGCACTTCATCGCTGTTGATGTCGTACGGCGATGGCCGGGCGGTCTTCTCATTCACCAACGGAAAGTCGTAGGTCTCGTTGACGCCCACGTACACCTGGGGCCGTGCATTCAGCCGCGAACCGTCTTCTAAGGTAATGTAAGCCTGACGGCTGTCGTACAGCACCGGTATCGGCGGCTCACCACGCTTGGAATCAGTCGACGGGCGCTGGCGGTCTTTGTTGTAGGCGACCATTTGCACATAAAATTCCTGCCGCGAGTACTTCTCGCCCGGGTACTGCACGTACAGGGCTTGCTTGTAGGCCTTTTCGCCCCATAGAGCGGCGTGGTCGTAGAGGTAGGTTTCCAGGTAGAGCGTGGTCTCACCCTGCGGCCCTGGCACCTTGAACTGGAACTCGGATTCGCAGATGTCCGCGTAGGCGGCACGTTCGCGTTTCCAAGGGACGCAGGCGGTTAACGAGGCCACTGCCAGCAGTAGCATGAGAAAGGTGGTCCGTTTCAGGTTATTCATGACCTGCCCTGGTCGAGATGAGAGTGGATCAGTTTCGAGGGCCGAATGGCGGAAGTCCATGCTGCCCCTTTGCCATTATCGCGCTACAGACAGCAGACCGTGCAGCCGCTGTGGATGTGACCACAAAGCCGCAAACGGATTTGCTAAGATCGCGTCATTTCCGCTGGGTGAACTGCATCCTCACCCGAGCCATTTGTAGCCTGCTGGAAGACCCGATGAACAAATTGATCCTGCCTTTCGCCATCTTCGTTAGCGTCCTCCTCACTGGGAAAATCGCCGAGCATTACGGCCTGGAGGGCAGCTGGAAAATCGGCCTGCTGTGCCTCGTGGCAGCTGCCGTCCAAATCGCTGTTACCCGTTTTCAGCGCTACCAGCGGCAAAAAGCCCAGCTGTAAATGGCGCGGGGCCCCGCTAACGTCGCTGGTTGATCACATTCTGGGGACTTTTCTTTCACCCAATTTTCACAGTGGCTTAGGCAGTATCAAGCTATCCCTACGTGATAGTACTTAGCCCGCCTCGGCGGGCTTTCTTTTGCCCGCATGTTTCCTGTCGACGTCTTGAGGAACGGCAGCGGGTCGAAAAATCAGAAATAACCCCTTCCTTGTAGGCCATTTCCCAAAGATACTCCTCGCGCCTGATTTTCGTTGCACATGGAAATAGTCAGCCCTAGTCTCGACCGGTCGCTGCCAATTCAGCGACCGGTTTTGACAGACCGTCGATTGTTGTCCGTGTGCAAACGCTTATGGCGGCTGTACGTGCGGGCACCATCGTGTGCGCCGAGTGCCAACAATCTCGGTCTGTCAACCCGCGTACAGCTGCCACCCTCCCGTTTGACAGCGGGGGGGATAGCAGCTCAACCATTGTTGGAGCGTGAGCATGCTGAAGATAGTTCCTGATCCACCCCACAAGAATCTCTGCCTCGAAGACACCCTCCTCGAAGCCTCGGACTACGCGCTTTGCGCTGCGACTGTCGTGCATCAGGCAATGCTGCTACAGCCCAAGTCGCCAGCATCGATTTTGATGATGACCTCGATGCATGAACTGGAGACGCTGCGGGCTTTACTGGAGTCCGCAATAGTCCAAGTGCAGATGCCTACTGAGCCTGGGACTTCGCACTGAAGCCAAATTGATGTGTCGCCCAGGCCCCCAAACGCCTGCAAGCCGAGCCTCCACATGGATCTGAGCCATGTCGCAGATCGTGAAGCCTATGCAGCACTTGTGGGAGCTGGCTTGCCGGCGAGAGGCCAGCCCAGGCACTAGAGATTTCGGGGAGATCGACCAATGTCCACAGAAGAAACCAAATTCACCGTCGGCAAAACCACTTTCTATCAGGGTGAAAACCAGACCCATCCGCTGTTTCGTATTGAGGCCGGTATCCCTTGCCAGAGTGCGCGGGAACAGGCATCGGAAATGATGGGCTACGCACGGGATATGACCTTGGATGGCTTGATGGAGGACAAGCCACAGCTAATTTGGGCTTCGCACTACCTGTGCGCTTTGGCCAAGGCGCTGATGGATGATGATGAGCTGGGGATGATGCGCTGAATCGCCCGCACCTCAACGGAAGTCTTCGAGACCAAGTTCAAACCCGGTCTCGGAGGCAGTCCGACTAAACGGCCTGCTTTGCCATCCCAGATCCTGCTCCATCACTAACGACATCAAAGAGGAAACGCAAAGGCACCAATAAGCTGAAAAACCTTTCGCGTTTTGTACAAGTCCGTCGCGTGGTATCGACTCAAGCCAGCGTACGCTCAGGTCTCTACAGAGAATCGCTGACCCATCGCCCGCGTAACATCCCTTTCAACTCAGCTACGCTCAGAGTCATGTCTTGCTTGCGATGGACTACCGCATGACAGTTGGCGCACAGCGTCACTAAATCTGTCTCAGGGTTCACGACCTGCTCCCCTCCCAGTTTCGAAATTGGTACTACGTGGTGAACATGAATAAAGCCCTTCGCGTGCTCACCGTAAGCCAGTTCGAAATCAAAGCCACATGCCTTGCAATCAAGCCCGTGAAAGGCAATGGCCTTCATCCTCAGATCTTTCCTGCGCTCATAGCGGGTTCCGAAGTAATTTGTCTTGCTGCCCTCACTGAACGATTCAAAGATGTATGCATCATCTTCGGCGTTCGACATGACCGCTTCAGCCTGCGAAGGTAAGAGCTTCGCATGGCTTAAGATTGCATCGTAATCGGCCTGGGAGATGGGCCGAACCCCGTCACGCCAATAGTTCTTAACGCGAGTAGCAGGAATAGTCTCCAGGTACATCCCGTCGATTTTTGCTGAGACAGCTTCTCCAAAAGGCGTGAAATTTTCGACAAACGCAAAAAGATCACCCTTATCACTCTTTGGGTCCGCATAGACCTTACCGATGCGTGCCTTGCCGAAATAATGCGGCGCAGCGCTGAGTCGGGCGGAAGCAAAGGCTTGGTCCTTAATACGCCCTTTGTAGTAGATCACTTCAGTTCCAGGGGCAAGCCAGGCCTTGTAGCGTTTGGGGAAGTGATAGACAGCGCCTGTCTGGTCTTCCCATTGCGATGTGTCGTTTTCAACGATGACGAAGGGCATTACATTTCCTCTCGACTGGTTGCAAAAGCCTACCAAAAAAGAGGAAATTTCCCACATGTAGTGAGGATTGACATAACCGCTAAGAGTTGTGTAATTCGTTATGCCCCACGAGCCGCACCAGACCGGGCTACAGGCCACTGGCTCATGCGCGACGTGCCTCATAGCGGAAGGGAGATATGAAACTTCTTCAGGAAGGGACCGACACAAAAAAGCCCAGTCGTTTCCGACTGGGCTTTTTCGTTTCAATAATGGTCGGGACGGAGTGATTCGAACACTCGACCCCTTGCACCCCATGCAAGTGCGCTACCGGGCTGCGCTACGCCCCGACTGGGCTTTGAAGCATGTCCTCAATGTTGCTGAGGACGTTGAAGAATGTACCCTAACCATCTGATAAGTGGAAGCTTTTTCTTAAAAAAATTCCACCTATCGGAAAGATCTCACTTCTTCAAAACCACCAGCACATCCTCCAACTCAACAATCATCTGCCGAATCAGCTGCTTGTACTGGCTGGACTCATCCTTAGCCTCATCACTGGAGAGCCGTAACCGCGCCCCGCCAATGGTGAACCCCTGGTCATAAAGCAGCGCACGAATCTGGCGGATCATCAGCACATCCTGCCGCTGGTAATACCGCCGGTTCCCCCGCCGCTTCACAGGGTTAAGCTGGTCGAACTCCTGCTCCCAATACCGCAGCACGTGCGGCTTTACCGCACAAAGCTCACTCACTTCACCAATGGTGAAGTAGCGTTTGCCCGGTATGGGGGGCAGTTCGTCGTTATGGCTTGGTTCCAGCATAGGCCTCAACCCGGGCCTTCAACTTCTGCCCTGGACGAAAGGTGACGACGCGCCGTGCGGTGATCGGGATCTCTTCCCCTGTCTTGGGGTTGCGGCCCGGCCGCTGGCGCTTGTCGCGAAGGTCGAAGTTGCCGAAACCGGACAGCTTGACCTGCTCGTTCTCTTCAAGTGCGTGCCGAATTTCTTCGAAAAACAGCTCGACCAGCTCCTTGGCCTCACGCTTGTTAAGCCCCAGCTCCTCGTACAGCCTTTCGGCCATCTCAGCTTTCGTCAGAGCACCCATGCCGTTATTTCCTTAACGTGGTGTTCAACCTTTGTTCGAGCGAGGTGAGGATGTTTTGCAGGGTAGTGTTCACCTCATCGTCGTTAAGAGTGCGCGATGGATGCTGCCAGGTCAAGCCAACGGCAAGGCTTTTTCTATCAGGATCAATGCCTTTACCTTGGTAGACATCAAACAGCCTGAGGTCTGTGAGCCATTCGCCTGCATTGTCACGAATTAATTCAAGCACCGCGCTAGAAGCTACATCACGTCCTGCAATCAAAGCCAGGTCACGACGGGTTTCCGGGAACTTGGACAGCTCGCTGAATTTCGGCAGGCGGCCTTCGACCACGTCACCCAGCACCAGCTCGAACAGGAACACCGGGCGGTCCAGGCCCAGGGCCTTGGCCAGCTCCGGGTGGATGGCGCCAAGGTAGCCAACCAGTTTGCCGTCGCGCTCGATGGCGGCGGTCTGGCCTGGGTGCAGGGCTGGGTGTTTGCCGGCGCTGAAGGTGAAATCGCTCAGGGCGCCGGAGTAGCCCAGCAGGGCTTCCACGTCGGCTTTTACGTCGAAGAAGTCGACGCCGTCGCGGCCGTTGGCCCAGCCTTCTGGCAGGCGGCTGCCGGTGATAACGCCGGCAATCATTGGCTGCTGCTGCAGGTCACCCAGTT
This sequence comes from Pseudomonas sp. BP01, assembly GCF_022760795.1. NCBI lineage: Bacteria > Pseudomonadati > Pseudomonadota > Gammaproteobacteria > Pseudomonadales > Pseudomonadaceae > Pseudomonas > Pseudomonas sp. BP01. The sequence continues at coordinate 135,675 of NZ_JAFBKA010000003.1, read as the reverse complement.
GGCCGACGAAGCGCAGGCCGCTTTCGAACAGGCGCACGCGGTCTTGCTGGCGGTTCAGGTTGTGCTGCAGTGCCTTGACCAGGCCCGGCCACAGGGACGCACGCATGGCGGCCATGTCGCTGGAGATGGGGTTGGCCAGCAACAGCGGCTCTACGCCCGGGCTGAACAGTTCGAACAGTTTCGGGTCGATGAAGCTGTAGGTGATGGCTTCCTGGTAGCCGCGGGCAACCAGCAGGCGGCGCAGGGTTGGCAGGTCACCGCGAGTTTCCGGCTTGCCCTGTGGGGCCAGGCGGGCTTGCGGGTAGCGAACCGGCAGGTTGTTGTAGCCGTACAGGCGGGCCAGCTCTTCGATCAGGTCCACTTCCAGGCTGATGTCGAAGCGGTGGCTTGGGACGTTGACGGTCCACTGCGCTACACCTTCAGAGCCGCCACTCTTGGTGGTGGTCAGTTCCAGGGCGTTGAGCAGTTGCTCGACCTGGGCTGGGTCCATTTCCATGCCGAGCATCTGGGTGATGCGTTCGGCGCGCAGGGTAACCGGGGCCACTTGCGGCAGGTGCTGTTCGCTGACAGCTTCGACCACCGGGCCAGCTTCGCCGCCGACGATGTCCAGCAGCAGCTGGGTGGCGCGCTCGATGGCTTCGCGGGCCAGCTGCGAGTCGACGCCGCGCTCGTAGCGGTGCGAGGCATCGGTGTGCAGGCCGTAGGAACGGGCTTTACCGGCAACGGAAATCGGCTCGAAGAAGGCGCTTTCCAGGAACAGGTCGCGGGTTTTTTCGGTGTTCACACCGCTGTGCTCGCCACCCATGACGCCGGCGATGGCCAGGGCGCGGGTGTGGTCGGCGATGACCAGGGTGTCGGCGCGCAGGGCCACTTCCTGGCCGTCGAGCAGGACGAGCTTTTCGCCCTCTTCGGCCATGCGAACGCGGATGCCGCCGTTGATTTCAGCCAGGTCGAAGGCGTGCATCGGCTGGCCGAGTTCGAGCATCACGTAGTTGGTGATGTCGACGGCGGCGTCGATGCTGCGCACGTCGCTGCGGCGCAGGCGTTCGACCATCCACAGTGGGGTCGGCTTGCTGAGGTCGACGTTACGGATAACGCGGCCCAGGTAGCGCGGGCAGGCAGCTGGGGCGCTAACTTCGACCGGGCGCACTTCGTCGTGGGCAGGCGCTACGGCAGGCACTACCGGGCGGGTGACCGGGGTGTCGTACAGGGCGCTGACGTCGCGGGCCAGGCCTGCGATGGACAGGCAGTCACCGCGGTTGGGGGTCAGGCCGATTTCAATGCTGGCGTCGTCAAGGCTCAGGTACTTGCGAATGTCTTCGCCAACCGGGGCGTCGGCCGCCAGCTCCAGCAGGCCGTCGTTCTCTTCGCTGATTTCCAGCTCGGCCGCCGAGCACAGCATGCCGAAGGACTCGACGCCGCGCAGCTTGGCCTTTTTGATCTTGAAGTCGCCAGACAGCTCGGCACCAATCATGGCGAACGGGATCTTGATGCCTGGGCGGGCGTTAGGGGCGCCGCACACGACCTGGAAGGTTTCCTGGCCGTTGGTCACCTGGCACACGCGCAGTTTATCGGCGTCCGGGTGTTGTTCGGTGGCGAGGATTTCGCCCACGACAATGCCGCTGAACTGGCCGGCAGCGGGGGTAACGCTGTCAACTTCGAGGCCGGCCATGGACAGGCGGGCGACCAGTTCGTCACGGGAGACTTGCGGGTTTACCCAACCGCGCAGCCACTGTTCACTGAATTTCATGCTGTTCTCCTAGAATGTGCGTCGATTGGGCCTAGCGGAATTGGGCAAGGAACCGCAGGTCGTTGTCGAAGAACAGACGCAAATCGTTGACGCCATAGCGCAGCATGGCCAGGCGCTCGGCGCCCATGCCGAAAGCGAAGCCCTGGAACTCTTCAGGGTCGATGCCGGACATGCGCAGCACACTTGGGTGCACCATGCCGCAGCCCATCACTTCCAGCCAGCCGGTTTGCTTGCACACGCGGCAGCCGTTGCCGGAACACATCACGCACTGGATGTCGACTTCGGCGGACGGCTCGGTGAAGGGGAAGAACGATGGGCGGAAACGTACCGCCAGTTCTTTTTCGAAGAACACCCGCAGGAATTCTTCGATGGTGCCCTTGAGGTCGGCGAAGTTGATATCGCGATCAATCAACAGGCCTTCGACCTGGTGGAACATCGGCGAGTGGGTGATATCCGAGTCGCAGCGGTATACGCGGCCTGGGCACACAATGCGGATAGGCGGCTGGGTGGACTCCATGGTCCGCACCTGCACCGGCGAGGTGTGGGTACGCAGCAGCATGTTGGCATTGAAGTAGAAGGTGTCGTGCATCGCCCGGGCCGGGTGGTGGCCGGGGATGTTGAGCGCTTCGAAGTTGTGGTAGTCGTCTTCGACCTCTGGGCCTTCGGCAATGCCGTAGCCGATGTGGGTGAAGAACTGCTCGATGCGCTCGAGTGTACGGGTGATCGGGTGCAAGCCACCGGTGGCCTGGCCGCGGCCTGGCAGGGTGACGTCAATGCATTCGGCAGCCAGACGAGCGCTGAGCTCGGCTTCTTCAAAGGCGGCCTTGCGGGCATTGAGCACAACGGTGACGCGTTCTTTGGCGTCGTTGATCAGCGCGCCGACTTTCGGCCGCTCTTCGGCTGGCAGGTTGCCCAGGGTCTTCATCACCTGGGTCAGTTCGCCCTTCTTGCCGAGATAATTAACCCGGATCTGTTCCAGGGCATTGATGTCTTCAGCGCGCTCCACAGCCTCTAGGGCTTGGGAGACCAGCGCATCCAGGTTTTCCATGTACAGACTCCAGATACGAAAATAGGGGAAGAGCTTTGAAGGCTCTTCCCCTATCGATGACGTTCAATGCCCGACGGCGCTAGCGCCGCCGGGTGATTGTCGCGGGTACTTAAGCCAGAACGGCTTTAGCTTTCTCGACAATCGCAGCAAACGCCGCTTTTTCGTTCACTGCCAGATCGGCCAGAACCTTACGGTCGATTTCGATCGAAGCCTTTTTCAGGCCAGCAATCAGACGGCTGTAGGACAGACCGTTGGTGCGGGCACCGGCGTTGATACGAGCGATCCACAGTGCGCGGAACTGACGCTTCTTCTGGCGACGGTCGCGGTAGGCGTATTGGCCTGCCTTGATGACCGCTTGCTTGGCTACGCGGAATACGCGCGAGCGTGCACCGTAGTAACCTTTAGCCAGTTTCAGAATTTTCTTGTGACGCTTACGAGCGATGACGCCACGCTTAACACGAGCCATGAGTAACTTCCTCTATCTTAACCAGAATTAACGAACGCGCAGCATGCGCTCGACTTTTGCCACGTCAGACGGGTGCAGCAAGCTGGCACCGCGCAGTTGACGCTTACGCTTGGTCGACATTTTGGTCAGGATGTGGCTCTTGAAAGCGTGCTTGTGCTTGAAGCCCGAAGCTGTCTTCAGGAAGCGCTTCGCAGCACCGCTTTTGGTTTTCATTTTTGGCATGTTGGAACTCCGCATTCGATAAAATTACACATAATCATCAGGCCTGCCGTGCCCGGGAGATTACTTCTTTTTCTTGGGGGCGATGACCATCATAAGCTGGCGTCCTTCCATCTTCGGATGCTGCTCAACGGTGCCGTATTCAAGCAGGTCAGCTTCAACCCGCTTCAACAGCTCCATGCCCAGCTCCTGGTGGGCCATCTCACGACCACGGAATCTCAGAGAGATCTTGGCCTTGTCCCCATCGGTAAGGAAACGTACCAGGTTGCGTAGTTTTACCTGGTAATCCCCATCCTCCGTCCCTGGACGAAACTTGATTTCTTTGATCTGGATCTGCTTCTGGTTTTTCTTGGCTTCGTTGGCCTGCTTCTTCTTCTCGAAGAGGTGCTTGCCGTAGTCCATGACCTTGCAGACAGGCGGTACCGCGTCTGCAGAGATTTCTACCAGGTCCAGCTTCGCTTCATCAGCGATACGCAGCGCTTCATCAATCGAGACGATGCCAACCTGCTCGCCGTCTGCGCCAATTAACCGAACCTCGCGGGCCGAGATATTCTCGTTGATCGGGGCCTTCGGTACAGCACGCTTATCGTTTCTCATTTCACGCTTAATAGTCATTACTCCGATTCTTGGCGACCACGCCGGGAAACCGCTTGTGTCAGAAGCTCAGCGAATTGGGCGACGGGCATGGAGCCCAGGTCTGCGCCTTCGCGAGTACGCACTGCAACGGTCTGCGTTTCGACTTCGCGATCCCCTATAACCAAAAGGTACGGGACCTTGAGCAAAGTATGCTCGCGGATTTTAAAGCCGATCTTCTCATTTCTCAAGTCCGACTTGGCACGGAAACCGCTACCGTTCAGAGATTTCTCAACCTCGAGGGCGAAATCGGCCTGTTTGTCGGTGATATTCATGATCACCGCCTGGGTCGGAGCCAGCCACGCCGGGAACACGCCAGCGTAGTGTTCGATCAGCATACCGATGAAGCGCTCGAACGAACCGAGGATGGCGCGGTGCAGCATGACCGGGCGAATACGGCTGTTGTCTTCGGCGATGTAGCTGGCGTCCAGACGCTCTGGCAGGTTCGGGTCGTACTGCAGGGTACCACACTGCCAGTTCCGGCCGAGGCAGTCGCGCAGGGTAAACTCGATTTTCGGGCCGTAGAAGGCGCCCTCGCCTGGCTGGTATTCCCACTCCAGGCCCGATTCGTTCAGGGCGTCGGCCAGTGCGCTTTCGGCACGGTCCCACAGCTCTTCAGAACCGACACGCTTGGCCGGACGCGTGGACAACTTCATGGCGATATCGCTGAAGCCGAAGTCCTTGTACACGTCCAGGGTCAGCTTGATGAAGTCGGCGGCTTCTTTCTTCACCTGTTCTTCGGTGCAGAAGATGTGCGCGTCGTCCTGCACAAAGCCACGCACGCGCATGATGCCGTGCAGCGCGCCGGACGGCTCGTTACGGTGGCAGGCACCGAACTCGGCCAGGCGCAGCGGCAGGTCGCGGTAGCTTTTCAGGCCCTGGTTGAACACCTGCACGTGGCACGGGCAGTTCATCGGTTTTACCGCGTAGTCACGGCTTTCCGACGAAGTGGTGAACATGTTCTCGGCGTAGTTGGACCAGTGGCCGGAACGCTCCCACAAAATACGGTCGACAACCTGCGGCGTCTTGATTTCCAGGTAGCCGTTGGCGCGCTGAACCTGGCGCATGTACTGCTCGAGCACCTGGTACACGGTCCAGCCGTTGGCGTGCCAGAACACCATGCCCGGGGCTTCTTCCTGCAGGTGGAACAGGTCGAGCTGCTTGCCGATCTTGCGGTGGTCGCGTTTTTCGGCTTCTTCGATGCGCTGAACGTAAGCTGCCAGCTGCTTTTTGTCGGCCCAGGCGGTGCCGTACACGCGTTGCAGCTGCTCGTTCTTGGCATCACCGCGCCAGTAGGCACCGGACAGCTTGGTCAGCTTGAATGCCTTGAGGAAGCGGGTGTTCGGCACGTGCGGGCCACGGCACATGTCGACGTATTCTTCGTGGTAATACAGGCCCATGGCCTGCTCGTCCGGCATGTCTTCGACCAGGCGCAGCTTGTAGTCCTCGCCACGAGCCTTGAACACATCGATGACTTCGGCGCGCGGGGTCACCTTTTTGACTACGTCGTAGTCTTTTTCGATCAGCTCCATCATGCGCTTTTCGATGGCGGCCATGTCTTCAGGGGTGAAGGGGCGCTCGTAGGCGATGTCGTAATAGAAGCCTTCGTCGATAACCGGGCCGATCACCATCTTGGCGGTCGGGTACAGCTGTTTCACTGCGTGGCCGACCAGGTGGGCGCACGAGTGACGGATGATCTCCAGTCCCTCTTCATCTTTAGGGGTGATGATCTGCAGGGTGGCGTCGTGGCTGATCAGGTCGCAAGCATCGACCAGTTTGCCGTCGACCTTGCCGGCGACGGTGGCCTTGGCCAGGCCGGCGCCGATGGAAGCGGCAACGTCGGCTACGGATACGGCGTGATCAAACGAACGTTGACTGCCATCGGGAAGAGTAATAACGGGCATGGCGCCTCCTCTCCTAGTGGTGACCCCTACCAAAGGTCACGTGGGTTGGGATGAGCCAGTACAAGATCCGGCCTGCCTTCCTTCATAAGGAAGCCTGCCTCACAGTGGCAGAAGCCTTTCGGCTTGCAAGGGACGAACCAGAGTGACTGGAAAGAAAAAAGATAGCTGCAGCCGGCACAGGCGCGACCACAAGCCGAGCATGCTAGCACGCGGGTTGCACCCCAGGCAGAAATATTTGGAAATTGAACCGCAGCGGTGAACTAACGCGGAAAAATACCGCTCAGACTTTGGGAAGCAACCTACTCTTGATGAGACCTTAACCCAAGGAGTAACTGGTTATGCGAGTTCCGTCCCTTCTGGCCCTGGCGGCCGCTGGCGCCCTGCTGCTGCCCGTGGCTGCGAACGCCGGCAACTTCCCTGCAGGGAAGGAGGCCGCCTACACCGCCCAGTGCACGCAAGTGGCCGGCAGCCAGGGCGTTGACGCTGCCACCGCGAAAAAACACTGCGACTGCGGCGCACAAGCTATCAAAAAGAATTTCACCGACGCCGAGATTGCCGACCTGGACAGCCAGGATGGCGTTGACGCCAAGCTGATGCAAAAGGCCCAGACCGTGGTGCAACAGGCCTGCGCACCGAAGCGCTGAAACCTTAAAGCCGGTGGTGGCTGACCATTATTTTGCGCTGGATCAACATCCGGTGAAGGTAAAAGGCGCTACTTCCGCAGAATTAGACTATGATGTCATCTGTGCCAGACAGCTCAGGCGTCTAGGCACTTCGAAAAATTTCAAGTTTCTGGAGATTCATCCCATGTCCAATCGCCAAACCGGCACCGTCAAATGGTTCAATGATGAGAAAGGCTTCGGCTTCATCACCCCACAAGGCGGCGGCGACGACCTGTTCGTTCACTTCAAGGCCATCGAATCCGACGGCTTCAAGAGCCTGAAAGAAGGTCAGCAAGTTTCCTTCGTCGCCGAGCGCGGTCAGAAGGGCATGCAGGCTGCTCAGGTTCGTCCGGAGTAATTCGGAAGCTGTGAAAAAACCCGCCCTTGTGGCGGGTTTTTTTATGGGCGCTTACCAGGCGGCACACGCTGCTCTTTGTAGGAGCGGCCTTGTGCCGCGAAAGGGCCGGTCCGGCGCCCCGGCAAGGCCGCCCCTACAGGGACCGCATGGGCCTTTGGAGCTGCATCAACCGCAGTTGACGCGGGTCACCTTGCCCTGCTCGTCCACGTTCAGGTTGAGACGCTCGGAGCGGTACTCCAAGGTGACCACATCGTGCGGCGTGAGAATACGTGCCATCTGCGAGCCACTGGCCTTGCGCGCCTGCTCCAGTAGGTCGGCACTGGCGGGCTTGCCAATGGCAAAATCGGCGCCGCTGGCTTCGCAGCGGCCATCGTTGCCAGCCGATGCCGCCGGGGCATCGCCGCCAGCTTTGCCGCCAGCATTGCCACCAGTGCTGCAACCAGCCAGGACAGCAGCCACCGCCAGGGTTGCCAGGTAAGCACGGGTACGGAACATGAAGCCTCCTAAATGGGTCCGGGAACTGTCTGTTCCGACAGCTCCGCTGGGTATTTGTTGCAAAACCGGTCAAGTCTGCCTGAACTCTGGCACCGAGGCGAAAAGCAATCGTGACTGGATTTTGCACAACCCACTGCGTTTGCCATATGCTTAGCGCGCACGGTCACTGGCGCAAAGCCATGATTTGCTGCAAGAAGTGGAGCGCATCCCGCCTCCATCGAACACCAGGGTCAGGTGTTCACCCTTCCGTACCGGGCCCCAAGCGAGAGCTTTTCATGAGTACCCACAGCATCGATGCCGACATCAAGGTCAAATGGGCGGAGGGCCAGAGCGCGTACAGCCCTGGCACACCGGAAGAATTGCTGTTGATCGCCATTGACCTGTTGGTACGCGACAACGGTGCCGAGGCGGCACGCAGCTTCATCGACCAGGTGTTCGAGCGCTACGCGCCGCACGCGGCTATTCCAATCGCGCCAGACGGGCACTGAGCAGGTCAAACAGCCCCTGGGCATCGCCCTGCTCCACCCACAACACATTGGCCGGCTGCTTGAGCACGCCGTACCAGTCGGCAACGGTCTGGCCGAAAGTCGGGCCTTCGCGGCTGTCGATGCTCATGTGAATGCGCCGGCCACTGAACAGCTCAGGCTTTAACAGGTAGGCAATGACGCTGGCGTCATGCACCGGGCCGCCGGGCATGCCGTACAGGTCCATGTCGTGGGTGATGTAGGCATTGAGGATATCGACCACGCGCTTGCTGGCCTGATTGTTCACGGCTGCCAGTTGTTTCAGGCGGGCGTCGCTGGTCAGCAGCTTGTGGGTGACGTCCAGCGGCAGGTAGGTGAGTTGCACCCCGCTGGCCAGCACCACTTCTGCAGCGTGCGGGTCGGCGTACAGGTTGAATTCCGCCACCGGGGTGATGTTGCCGCCGTTGAAATGCGCACCGCCCATGACCACCACCTCCTTGATGCCCTTGGCGATGTCCGGCCGCTGGATCAACGCGAGTGCCAGGTTGGTTTGTGGGCCAAGCATAGCGACAGTGATGCTGTGCGGTTTGGCTGTGCCGAGGGTGTCGACCAAGTATTGCACTGCATTGCCTTGTGCCAGAGGGGCTTTGGGCTCGTGCACCTGAATACCGGTAAGGCCTTCTTCACCATGAACGTCGGCGGCGTAGATCGGCGCGCGCACCAGTGGGCGGCCGGCGCCGGCGTACACCGGGATGTCTTCGCGCCCCGCCCATTCGCGGGCCAGGCGGGCGTTGCGCGAGGTTTTATCCAGGCGCACGTTGCCGGCCACGGTGGTGATGGCGCGGATAGTGAGTTCGTCGGGCGAGGCCATGGCCAGGAACAGCGCGACTACATCGTCGGCGCCGGGGTCGGTGTCGATGATCAGGTCGATGGGGGCGGCCTGCAGGGTGGTGGCTGTGGCCATGAAGGCGATTCCTTGTAGCAGGGGTTTGAGCATGGGGGGCACTCCTGTTGCCTAGGTAGAGGGTTCCGGGGCCGCAGTGCGGCCCAATCGCCGGCAAGCCAGCTCCTACAGGTACAGCGCCGCCTTCGAGGCGGGTGATATCCCTGTGGGAGCTGGCTTGCCGGCGATCGGGGGCAACGCCCCCGCCTTCAGAAGGTGACGCCGGAGATGAGGGCGATGTTGCTGTAAGGCTGACACTCACCTGTGCGCACCACCGCGCGGGCACTGCGCGACAGCACCTTGAAATCTTCATGGCTCAGCCATTCGCGCTTGCCCAGCTTGCCCTTCAGTCGCTCGATCTCGACCAGCCCGGGCGGCACCACTTTCTGCATTTCTTCAGCCAGCACATGCCGTTCTACCTGCAACTCGCTCAGCACTACCCGCAACACGCTGGCGAAATCCGGCAGGCCGGGGGTGATGGCCAGGTCGATCAGCTCCACGCCCGGTGGCACCGGCAGCCCGGCATCGCCGATCACCAGGATATCGCCATGCCCCATGCCGGCAATGACCCGCGACAGGGCAACGTTCAGCAACGGGGTTTTCTTCATGGGGCCAGCTCCGCCAGGTAAGGAATCGACGGCTGGGCACCGGCACGGGTAACCGACAAGGCGGCGGCACGCTGGCCAAAGGCAATGGCCTCGCCCTCCTCCAGCCCCCGCACCAGCCCGGCAGCAAAGCCACCAATGAAGGTATCGCCAGCAGCGGTGGTGTCCAGCGGTTGCACCACCGGCGCCGGATAGTGCTGATGGCCCTGCGCAGTAATCAGCAAGGCCCCTTGCGCCCCCAGGGTGATGATCACTTTACCCGCGCCCAGCTGTAGCAAGCGCTCGCCAGCACGCCGGGCACTGTCCTGGTCAGTCACTGCCACCCCGGTCAGGGCTTCGGCCTCGCTTTCGTTAGGCGTGAGGTAATCGATGCAGGCAAACCAGTCCGCCGGCAAGGGGGCGGTGGCCGGCGCCGGGTTCAGGATTACCTGCTTGCCCAGCTCACGGGCCCTGGCCAATGTCCAGGCCACGGTGTCGACCGGCACTTCCAGCTGGCAGATGACCACCTCGGCCGCCTGCAGCAACGCATCGAAGCGCTGTACCGACTGCGGCGTCAGCAGGCCGTTGCCGCCAGGAATGATGACGATGCAGTTCTGGCTGGCAGCATCCACGGTAATCAGTGCCACACCGCTGGACACCCCTGGGCAGGTGCTGACGCCCTGGCAATCGATGCCCTCGACATACAGGGCCCGATGCAGTTGCCGGCCATAGTCATCGTCACCCACATTGCCGATCATCGCCACGCTGCCGCCCAGCCGTGCCACCGCCACGGCCTGGTTGGCGCCCTTGCCGCCCGGCACGGTGAAAAAGCTTTCGCCGGGGAGTGTTTCGCCGGCCCGGGGCAGGCGCTGGGCGCGGGCCACCAGGTCCATATTGAGGCTGCCGACCACCACAACCTTGGCATTCATGACGTTTCCTTAGCGTTAGCGGTAATCGTTGAACAGGTCCGGGCGCGGCCCGGTGGACTCACGCAGCACGATGCGCGGGGCAACGATGCGTTGCTCCGCCGCACCGTGGCGGGGTGTGCCAATGCGCGACAGCAGCAGCGAGGCGGCGCTTTCGCCCAGCTCGCGAATCGACTGGCCTACCGTGGTCAGCGGCGGGTACACATAGCGGCTGAGCTCGATGTCGTCGAAACCGATCACCGACAGCTCGCCCGGTACGCTGATATTGCGTTCGGCTGCAGCACGCAGCACACCAAAGCCGATCATGTCGTTGCCGGCAAAAATCGCCGTGGGCCGTTTGCCCTCCAGCACCTGCGCCGCTGCTGCGTGCCCACCCGGGCTGGTGAAGTCGCAGTGCAGCACACGGCTGCCCAGCACCGGCACACCGGCTTCGGCCATGGCACGGCGGAAGCCGTTCAGGCGCAACTGGGTAACCCCGGTTTCGGCGGGGCCGCCGATATAGGCGACGTCGCGATGGCCAAGCTCCAGCAGATGCTGGGTGGCCAGGTAGGCGCCGTGCTCGTGGTCGATGCGCACCAGGTCGGCATCCACGCCTTCCAGCTCACGGTCGACGATCACCATCGGCGTGCGCACGCAGGCCAGGCTTTGCAGCAGGTCACTGTCCTGGCCCACCGAGGCCACCACCAAGCCATCAATGCGCTTTTCCAGCAGCACACGCAGGTAACTGCGCTGCTTCTGTGGGTTGTCGTCCGAGTTGCACAAAATCACGCAATAGCCGTTGCGTTCGCAGGCGTCTTCAATGCCCCGTGCCAGCTCGGCGAAGTACGGGTTGACGCTGTTGGGCACGAGCAGGCCGATGGTGGCTGTGCTGCGCGCCTTCAGTGAACGCGCCACAGCGCTGGGCACGTAGTCCAGCTCGATAATGGCGGCTTCAACCTTCTGCCGCACGTGTTCGCTCACCGGGCGGGTCTTGTTCAATACATGGGACACGGTGGTGTAGGAAATGCCCGCCAATGCCGCGACGTCTTTGATGGTTGCCATAGTGTCAGTTCCGCCGGCCTGCACGCCGGCTACGGTAAGTGTCGAGCACCACGGCGATGACGATCACCGCCCCGGTGATGATGCGCTTGGTCGGCTCGCTGGCGCCAATTTGCGCCAGCCCGGCCGCCAATACGGAAATGATCAGTACGCCAAAGAAGGTACTGATGACCGAGCCACGCCCGCCCATCAGGCTGGTGCCACCAATTACCACGGCGGCGATAACTTGCAGCTCCAGGCCGGAGCCGGCGTTGGGGTCGGCTGCTTCCAGGCGCGAAATCTGGAACAGCGCGGCCAGGCCTGCCAGCAGCCCCATCAGGGCGAACACCAGCACTTTGTATGGGCGCGGGTCGATGCCAGCCAGGCGCACGGCCTCTTCGTTGGTACCAATGCCGATCAGGTAACGGCCGAACACCGTGCGGGTCAGCACCAGGTGGGCCAGCACAATCACCAGCAAGGCGATGATGAACGCTGGCGAAATGCCAAAGGCAATCGGGTTGGAGAACCAGGCGTAGGCATCGCCGATGTAGGCGGTGCGCGAGTCGGTGAGCTGGTAGGCCAGGCCGCGGGCCATTTCCAGCACGCCGAGCGAGACGATGAACGAGGGAATACGCCAGGCCACGGTAACCCCACCGGTGATACTGCCGGCCAGCGCGGCCACAGCCATGCCCAGCAGCGCCGACGGCAGCACGCCCCAGCCCCAGCCAAGAATCGCCACACTCACTGCAGAAGCAGCCAAGGCCAGCACCGAACCCACCGACAGGTCGATACCGCCGATAATAAGCACAAAGGTCATGCCCACGGCCAGTACCATCAGGTCGGGGATTTGATTGGCCAGGGTGCTGAAGGTGCTGTACGACCAGAAGTGGCTGCTTAAGAACGAGAACAGCACGATCATCGCCAGCAAGGCGCCGGCCAGGCCCAGGTAGGTGCCCAGGCCAAAGTACGTGCCGCTGCGGCGCACGGGGGCGGCGCCTTGAGTGTCCAGCGGGGTGGTTTTCATACATCCATCCTGGGGGCTGCATCGTGCAGCAGCGCGTCACGTTTCTGATAACCGGCAAAAGCGGCGGCAAGCAGCTGGTCCTGGCTCCAATGGTCACGTTCGAAGGTGTCGATCAGGCGGCCGGCCGATAGTACGGCGATGCGGTCGCAGATCAGCATCAGCTCGCGCAGGTCGCTGGACACCACTACCAGTGCCTTGCCTTGGCGCGCCAATTCGGCCAGCAGGCCGTAGATGTCGAATTTGGCACCCACGTCGATGCCCCGGGTGGGCTCGTCGAACAGCAGCACCTGGCAGTCGCGCTCCAGCCAGCGGCCTATCACCACCTTCTGCTGATTGCCGCCAGACAGCTCGCCCACCACTTGCTGCGCGCCAGCACTGCGAATGCGCATGGCCTGGATCTGGCGCTCGGCCAAGGCCTGTTCCGCCTCGCCATCGAGCACGCCCGCCCGCGATACCGCACCCAGGTTGCCCAAGGCGATGTTGGCGCTGATCGACTGCGTCAGCAGCAGGCCCTCGCCTTTGCGGTCTTCGGTGATGAGCGCGATCCCGGCCCGCACTGCGGCCTTGGGCGAGTCGATGCTTACCGCCTGCGGCGGCTGGCCGAGCGCGATGCTGCCACTGTCGGCGCGATCGGCACCGTAGATCAGGCGCAACAGCTCGGTACGGCCGGCGCCGATCAGGCCGGAGATGCCAAAGATCTCCCCTGCCCTGACCTCAAACGACACTTCGCGCACCTTGTCAGCACGGCTGAGTTTGTCGACCTTGAGCAGCGGCGCCCCGATCTGTCGGCGACCCAGGTCGATATGCTCGCCCAGTTCACGGCCGACCATCAGGTTGACCAGTTCGGCGCTGCTGTAGCGCTGGATCGGCTCGTCGCACACCAGCTTGCCATCGCGCAGTACAACGATGCGTTGGGCCACGCGCTGTAATTCTTCGAGACGATGGGAGATATAAACGATGGCCACGCCCCGCTCGCGCAGGCGCTCGATCTGGGTAAACAGTAACTCCACCTCGCGCGCAGTGAGCATGGCGGTGGGCTCGTCGAAGATCAGCACATGGCAGTCACCGATCAGGTTGCGGGCAATCTCGACCATCTGCTGATGGCCGATGCCCAGCTCGCCCACCGGGGTATCCGGGTCGATGGCATCGAGCCCGACCTGCGCCATGGCGGCGGTGGCCAACTGGCGCAGGCGCTTTTGGCTGATCCAGCCGAAGCGGCTGGGCAGGTTGTCGAGAAACAGGTTTTCCGCCACGGTCAGCGTCGGCAGCAAGTTCAGCTCCTGCATCACCATGCGCACCCCAAGGCGCTCGGCCACGCTGCGGCTGCCGGGCGCGTAGGCCTGGCCGCGGTAGGTCATGTGCCCGGTGGTGGGCACCTCCAGGCCGCTGATGAGCTTGGACAACGTGCTTTTGCCCGCGCCGTTCTCGCCGGTCAGGGCCAGCACTTCGCCGGCCCGCAGGTTCAGGCTGACCTCGCCGAGCACGGGCTGGGCGTAGGTCTTGCCCAGGCCGCTGGCGGACAGCACCACTTCATTGGCCGATGCAGGCATGGCCGTTTCTCCTGGCAGCGTCAGGGCTTCTTGGTGATGAGTTCGACCGGGGTCTGGATGACGTTGTCGGCATCCACATCCGGTTTCTCGCCCTTGACCATTTTCAGCGCAGCCTGAATGCCGTACACCGCCTGCTGGCTGGCGGCCTGGTCGAGGGTGGCAAGCACGCGACCATCGGCAAGCATCGGCTTGATGGCGTTGATGTTGTCGTAGCCCACCACTTGCACCTGGCCGGCCTTGCCGGCGGCGCGCACGGCCGACACGGCGCCCAGGGCCATGCTGTCGTTGCCGGCCAGCAGGGCCTTCAGATCGGGGTATTCGTTAAGCATGGAGGCGGCGACGGCGTTGCCTTTGTCGATTTCCCAATTGCCGCTTTGGACCGAGACGATTTTCATCTGCGCGGCGTCCATGGCGTCCTTGAAACCGGCGGTACGCTGCTGGGCGTTGGTGGTGGTCGGCACGCCTTCGATGATGCCCACCTGGTCGCCGGCCTTCAGCTTCTGGCTGGCCAAGTAGTCACCGACCAGGCGCGCGCCCTTGCGGTTGTCAGGGCCGACGAAGGGCACGCTGATGCCTTTGCTCTTGAGCAGATCAGGGTCCAGGCGGTTGTCGATGTTGATCACCACCACGCCCTGGGCCATGGCCTTCTGCACCGCCGACACCAGCGCCTTGGAATCTGCCGGGGCAATCACCAGCGCCTTGGCGCCGGCATTGACCATCTGCTCGACAATACGAATCTGCTCGCCAGTGTCGGTCTCGTTCTTGATGCCGTTGGCAACCAGGTCGAATTCGTCGGCGTGGGCTTTCTGGTAGTCCTTGGCGCCGTCTTCCATGGTGCGGAAGAATTCGTTGGCCAGTGACTTCATCACCAGGGCGACCTTGGGCTTGTCTTCGGCGTGGGCAGCAGACAGGGGCAGTGCGAGGGAAAGAGAGGAAACGACAGCGAGGGCCAGCAGACGACCGGGGAACGGCAGTTTCATGGACGATGACTCCGAATCTTGTGTTTTTTATCGGATCGCAAACGTTTGCGTTGACTAACTATGGAAACAGGACCGCGGTTTGTCAAATCCGTTTGGCTGTCGGAGGCCAAGAACTGCTGTGGCCGATTATGCAGATTTTTCCGAAAAACCGAACACCTTTTCCTATGCTTGTTCGGAATTACGAATGAAACACTGCCCTTGTAGGAGCGGCCTTGTGTCGCGATGGGATGCGCAGCAGCCCCGGCAATGTGTGCTGAAGCCAGCATTTTGGCGCTGCTGCGCAGCCATCGCGACGCAAGGCCGCTCCCACACAAAAAGCCGTCCGCGCAAGCTGGTACGAAACATGCCTGTAGCCCTGCGCGACTCAATAACTATCTCACTAGGAAGAGAGAGAACAATAACGATGAATGCCGCACTTAAAACCTTCGCCCCCAGCGCACTCGCCCTGCTGCTGATCCTGCCAACCTCCGCCTCAGCCAAAGAAGCCGAAACCCAGCAGAAACTCGCCAACGTGGTCATCCTCGCCACGGGCGGCACCATTGCCGGCGCCGGCGCCAGCGCTGCCAACAGCGCCACCTACCAGGCCGCCAAGCTGGGCGTCGACAAGCTGATTGCCGGCGTGCCGGAACTGGCCGACATCGCCAACGTGCGCGGTGAGCAGGTGATGCAGATCGCCTCTGAAAGCATCAGCAATGACGACCTGTTGAAACTCGGCAAGCGCGTCGCCGAGCTGGCCGACAGCAAGGATGTCGACGGTATCGTCATCACCCACGGCACCGACACCCTCGAAGAAACCGCCTTCTTCCTCAACCTGGTGGAAAAGACCGACAAGCCAATCGTGGTAGTCGGCTCGATGCGCCCGGGTACCGCCATGTCTGCCGACGGCATGCTCAACCTGTACAACGCCGTGGCGGTGGCCAGCGACAAGCAGTCGCGTGGCAAGGGTGTGCTGGTGACCATGAACGACGAGATCCAGTCGGGGCGTGACGTGAGCAAGTCGGTCAACATCAAGACCGAAGCCTTCAAGAGCGCCTGGGGCCCGATGGGCATGGTGGTGGAAGGCAAGTCCTACTGGTTCCGCCTGCCAGCCAAGCGCCATACGGTCAATTCCGAGTTCGACATCAAGCAGATCAGCAGCTTGCCGCAGGTGGACATTGCCTATGGCTATGGCAACGTGACCGACACCGCCTACAAGGCACTGGCGCAGAACGGTGCCAAGGCGCTGATTCACGCAGGCACCGGCAACGGTTCGGTGTCGTCGCGGGTGGTGCCGGCGTTGCAGGAACTGCGCAAGAACGGCGTGCAGATCATCCGCTCGTCGCACGTCAACCAGGGTGGCTTCGTGCTGCGCAACGCCGAACAGCCGGATGACAAGAACGACTGGGTGGTGGCCCACGACCTGAACCCACAGAAGGCGCGGATTCTGGCGATGGTGGCGATGACCAAGACCCAGGACAGCAAAGAGCTGCAGCGGATCTTCTGGGAGTACTGAGTACCTCACGCTCCACTATGGGAGCGGCCTTGCGTCGGGCAAGCCCGCTCCCACAGAGTCCCTGCTAAGGCACCGAGTTAGCGTTTATTCCATGAGATCGGGTTCACCCCGCCATTCACCGCACTGCATGCTTCGTCAGGATGTTGCCGGCTACCTGAACTGGTACTCCAACCCCGCCCCTGCATACCACGACCGCCCAGGCGCTGCCTCGTAATAACGCCCGTTGCCGTCGCCGACAATCACCGACCCCACATACTGCCGGTCGAACAGGTTGTCCAGCCGCAGCAGCTGGTGGAACGTCCAGGGCCCCACATGTTGCTCGAACCGGGCCCGCCAGTTGAATACCGCATACGCAGGTGCGGCCTTGGCGTTGTTGCTGTCGTCCACATACACCTTGCTGCGGTACTGCCCTTCAACCCCCATGCTGATGGACGACACCGGCTTCCAGACCAGCTCGCCATACAGGTTGTCCAGCGGTACACCGGGCAAGCGGTTGCCACTTTCGATGGTCTGGCTGATGTCATCGGCATAGCGGGCGTCAGTGCGGGTATACACCAAGGTGGTCTGCCACTGCTCGCTCAAGTCACTTTGCAGGCTCGCCTCAAAGCCGCGTCGTACGGTACGCCCCGCATTGCGATAGCTGGTTCGACCATCCGTAGCGCTGGCAACGACGATTTCGTCATCGGTGTGAATCTCATACACCGCCGCATTCAGGCGCGTGCGCTCGCCAAGCCGGTACTTCACGCCCATTTCGTACTGCATGCTGGTGGCGGGCTTGAGGCCGAAGTTGAAGCTTTCGACCTCGCCCGGCGCATAGGCCATCTCGGCCTGCGTGGGGGTTTCGAAGCCTTTGCCTACGCTCACGTAACCGCGCAAATCAGGCGTGAACGCGTACATCACCGACAGCGATGGCGTGGCCTGCTGGTACTTCTTCGAGCCGCTTGAGTCACCGTTGGCCAGGTAATGGTCGTCGACACGCATTTCCATGGTGCTGTAGCGCAGCCCCAGCTCACTGGTCCAGTTGCCGATTTCCCAATGCGCCTGCAGGTACGGGTCCAGGCTGGTAGCGGTGTCTTTCTCGTCACGGCGCAGCTCACCTTTGACGCCCAGTTGGTCACCGCTGAAATTCTGATAACCGCGACGGTCGTCCTTGCTCTGGTCGTAATCGGCGCCGACAGTGAAGGTGAGATTGCCGGGCACGTCCGCAACCGGCTGTATCCAGCGCAGGGTGCCGCCGTGGAACTCGCGGTCGAAGTCTACGACCCCGCCGCCACGCTGGCTGTTCGAGGCCACCGTTCTGGGGATCGACAAATACTGCACCACGCTGCGCCGCCCCGCATACAGGTTGAACTGCAGCGTGGCATCGCCAAAGTAGCGCTCGTAGTTCATGCCCAGTTGCTGGTGGTCGATGCTTTTACGGGTGTTGTAGGTTTCGGCCACTGCCGCTGTGGAACGTGGGTCATGCTTGTAGGCATCCCAGGTCTGCCCCAGCGGGTCCTGCGTGTTGTTCTGCTCCAGGCTGCTGTAGATCAGCGCCATGCGCGAGTCGTCGTCGGGCTTGAAATTGACCTTGGCGAAGGTCTGGTCACGGCGCGCGGCACTGTGGTCGCGGTAGCCATCGGTATCCAGGCGCGAGGCATCCAGTACGAACCCTGCGCTGTCGTTCCCGCCCTCTGCAGACAGGTGGTTCTTGTTGAAGCCGTCGCTGCCGAAGGTGGTTTCTGCACCCACGCGTGCAGGCCCCTGCCCGTCCCGGGTAAACATCTGGATCACACCACCGGCGTTGCTGCCATACAGCGTCGCTGCCGGGCCGCGCAGCACTTCGATACGGTCGGCCACGTCCAGGTTCAGCGTAGCGGCCTGGCCTTGCCCGTCGGGCGTACTGGCCGGTATGCCGTCACTCAGCAGCTTGATGCCACGCACGCCGAAGGCCGAGCGTGCACCGTAGCCCCGCGAGGAAATCTGCAGGTCTTGCGCATAGTTCTGCCGGTTCTGCACCACCAGCCCAGGGACTTTGCTCAGCACTTCTGACAGGTTGACGCCCAGTTCGCCATCCGTGCCGTGGGACAGGTCAACGGTATCCACCGAAAACGGCAGGTCGAATGTGCTGGTGGGCGCATAGGCACCGGTCACCACCAGCGGTGCCATGACGACTACATCGGGTGAACTGGCCTTGGCATCGCCATTGGCGCTCATGCCACCTGCAAACAGCAGGACCAGGCTTGTAGATGAAGGAAAACGAGAAAGAAATCGATACATGCGCAGCTTCCAGAAATTGCCGGTATTACACCAGACCAGCAGCGGCAGCGCGAACGCAGGATTTTTCCTGGCAAGCTGTTGCGAATTTACTTACGCTGAAATACTGTATACACATACAGCAAAACAAGGAATTTCCTGTGTCCAGTACCGCCTCCGCCACCCCGAGCAGCTATGAACAGCTGGGTGTACGCATCCAGAAGATCATCAACAGCCCCACCGCCCAGCGCAGCCGTGCGGCGCTGATCTTTCGGCTGGAACAGGAAAGCCCGGAAGACTGGGACAGCCTGCTGGAGGAGATCGCAGAAAACGACAACGTCACCCTCGCCCACCGCGACGATGGCGGCGTGCAGATTTTCTGGACTGTGCCGAAGGAAGACTGACCACGCATGAGAGTTTCGCTTTTTGCGGCAGCCTGCCTGTTACTGACCACGCCGCTTGTTCAAGCCGATGCCCCACGCACCTTCCAAGAGGCCAAGAAAGTCGCCTGGAAGCTCTATGCGCCGCAATCGACCGAGTTTTACTGCGGCTGCAAATACAAGGGCAACAAGGTCGACCTGGCGTCCTGCGGCTATGCCCCTCGCAAGAATGCCCAGCGCGCGTCGCGCATCGAGTGGGAACACATAGTACCCGCCTGGCAGATCGGCCATCAGCGCCAGTGCTGGCAAAGCGGCGGGCGCAAGCAGTGCTCGCAGCATGACGAAGTGTACAAACGCGCCGAAGCCGACCTGCACAACCTGGTGCCAAGCATTGGCGAGGTCAACGGCGACCGGAGCAACTTCAGTTTCGGCTGGCTGCCGGAACAACGCGGCCAGTATGGCAGTTGCCTGACCCAGGTCGATTTCAAGGCCAAGAAGGTGATGCCACGCCCGTCGATCCGCGGCATGATCGCCCGCACCTACTTCTACATGAGCAAGCAGTACAACCTGCGCCTGTCCAAACAGGACCGCCAGTTGTTCGAGGCCTGGAACAAGACCTACCCCCCGCAGGTATGGGAGCGCCAACGCAACCAACAGGTGGCCTGCGTGATGGGGCGGGGCAACGAGTTCGTCGGGCCGGTCAACCTCAAGGCGTGTGGTTGATCCTCAGCTCAGCGCTTGTAAATAGGCGCTGGCTTCCCGATACCGGGCCAGCCGCGCCAGGTCGGCGGGGCCAGGGCAAGGAATGCGCGAAAGGTCACTGTTATCGGCCAGGTCGGCCAGCTTGACGGTTCGCGCCAACGGGTCGTCGCCCAGGCGTACCACGAAGTCCTGGTACGGCTCGCCTTCACGGCGACTGAGCGCCAGCAAGGCGGCAAGGATTTTCAGCGCAAACCCCTCGCGCGCCAGGTCGGACAGGGTCAGCGGGGTGTCCTCGATCACATCGTGAAGCACTGCGACAATCCGCTGCTCGGGTGTGGACACCCGCATCATCACGCGTAGCGGGTGGAGAATATACGCCACCCCACCCTTGTCGTATTGCCCTTCATGGGCCCTGGCGGCCACGGCAATGGCCCGCTCCAGTGTAGACATGAGGCCCCTCCCCGTTCGGCATCTCCCACCCAAGCATAGCCAAACTTGTGTGAACAATGTCTAACACACGCCTGACAAAGCTACACACACCCGGTTGGCGCGGCCTATGAAGGCAAATGTTGTGGGAGCGGGCATGCCCGCGAACACCGGCAACGCCGGTGCCATACACCGCGCCGGGTTCTTAGCGGGCATGCCCGCTCCCACAGGTGCCGCGAAGGCTCCGGGCTCCCGCCCACTGCTGCAGTTCTAGCGGGCTGCGCCGTGCTGGATAACCACCGAATCGGTGCCCAGCTTGGCCATCACTTCGTCCTTGCGCGCTTGTGCTTCTTCACGGCTAGGGAACGGCCCCATCAGCACCACCGGCTTGCCGTTGCGGTATTCCACCGAAGACGGGATGCCCTTTTCGATCAGCCGTGCGGTCATGTCGCTGAGGGCGCCCATGTTGGCGCCCTGGATCACTTCCACATCCCAGCCCTCGGGTGCCGGCTGGCCAGCCAGTGCATCGGCACGGCGTTGCAGGTCGGCGCCGCCGCACAGCTCGCGTATGCGCAGGTTGTTGCCGGAGTCGTCGACGATGATGTCGTACTGGCCATCGCGCTTGATCGCCACGTAGCTGCGGTAGGCTTCGTACTGCCCGGCATCGTCCTTGCCGCGGACCTGGCCGCAGATGGTGCCCTGGGTGTCGATCCGCACGTTGCCGAACTTGGCGGTCTTGGGGTTGTGCAGGTGTTCGGCCACCTGCTTGTGCACGCCTTCCACCTCGTTCTCACAGCCCGCCAAGGCAAGCACTGCCATTACCACAGCCAGTTTGCGCACGCGTGTACCTCCAGATTCGAAGGGGCGGATTCTAGCACGACGGCCCCGCGCAAGGACCGCGACCATACGTTACACCTTGCAACCAAGTCATCGGACGACACCACCGACGGCGGCGCTGATTGCCATTTCTTATCCCGCTGATAAAAAACTTGAGGCAGCGCAAACCGGGCGTTTCGTACAAGAATCGGGGCAGTCATACGACGACGTATGTCGAATAATAATAAAGGTGAACCCATGTCCCGTTCATACATACAGGTGGATGCTCGCGTCCGCATGATCGCACCGGGCGCTTTTGGCGCTTGCTGGGCAGCTTTGCCCCAGGAGGCGCCATGAAAACCCTGGTCGATGGTTACTTCATCATCCTCAAGACGCTGGTGGTAGGTTGCCTGGTCGGCATCACTTGCCTGATCTTCACCAACGTCGTGCTGCGCTATGGCTTCAACTCGGGGTTGTTCTTTAGCGAAGAAATTTCCCGCCTGGCGTTTGTCTGGCTGGTGTTTGCTGGCGCGCAGCTGATGCTGCACGAACACGGGCACATCGGCGTCGACATCGTCACCCGCCGGGTCTCGCCTGGTGTGGCCCGCTGCCTGCTGGCACTGACGCAACTGCTGATGCTCTATGTGACCTGGCTGTTTCTCGACGGCAGCTGGAAGCAGACCCTGATCAACCTGCATGTCGGCGCTCCCTCCACGGGTATTTCCATGGCGCTCTTCTACGGCGCGGGCCTGGTCTTCTGCATCCTCAGCGCACTGCTGATCTGCACCCAACTGGTCAGGAACCTCACGGGCACCCTCCCGACGCCCGCCCAGACCGAAACTTCGCTCAATGACGGAGCAGTCGAATAATGGCCCTGTCTGTTTTCGTCGGCGTGCTGATGGCCGCCATCCTGATCGGCGCCCCCATCGCCTATGCCCTGATCCTCTGCGGCGTGGCGCTGATGTGGCTGCTGGGCCTGTTCGATGGCCAGATCATCGCGCAGAACATCATCAACTCGGCGGGCAGCTTCCCGCTGCTGGCAATTCCGCTTTTCATCATTGCTGGCGAGGTAATGAACAGCGGCGGCTTGTCCAAGCGCATCATCAAGCTGGCCATCACCCTGGTCGGCCACCTGCGCGGCGGGCTTGGCTACGTCACCATTTTTGCCGGCGTGCTGCTGTCGAGCCTGTCCGGTTCGGCCTTGGCCGACGCCGCCTCGCTAACCGCCCTGTTGCTGCCGATGATGGTTATCGCCGGCTACAACCGTGACCGCTCCGGGGGCCTGATCGCATCGGTGTCGGTGCTGGGTTCGATCATTCCACCCAGCATCGGTTTCGTCGTGCTGGGCGTGGCTTCGGGGCTGTCGATCACCAAGCTGTTCCTCGCCGGCATCGCCCCGGGCCTGATGATCGCCGCCGCACTGGTGGTGGCCTGGTGGCTGATGTCGCGGCGTAACAACGATGTGGAACTGAGCCCCAAGGCCAGCGGCAAAGAGCGCCTCAAGGCCCTGGTTGACAGCTTCTGGGCGCTGATGCTGCCGGTGATCATCGTCGTCGGCCTGCGCTTTGGCGTGGTCACCCCGACCGAGGCCGGTGCGGTGGCCAGTGTCTACGCGCTGCTGGTGTCGTCGCTGATCTACCGCGAGCTCAGCCTGAAGTCGCTGAACGAACTGCTGCTACGCGCCGGCAAGACCACCGCTGCCGTGATGTTCCTGGTAGCTGCCGCGTCGATCCCGGCCTGGATGATCACCATCGCCGACATCCCCGGGCAAATCATCGACCTGATCCAGCCGGTGATGGACAACCCGCGGCTGCTGATCGTAGTGCTGATGCTGCTGATCCTGGTGATTTCCATGGTCATGGACCTCACCCCCACCGTATTGCTGCTCGCACCGATCCTGGTGCCGGTGGTGACCGCTGCGAACATCGACCCGATCTACTTCGGCGTGCTGTTCATGATCAATTGCTCGATCGGCCTGATCACCCCGCCGGTGGGCACGGTGCTCAACGTGGTCTGTGGCATCGGTCGCATGCGTTATGAGGCACTGCTCAAAGGCACGTTCCCGTTCCTGATCGCGGAAATCATCGTGCTGTTCCTGCTGGTCATCTTCCCCGAACTGGTCACCGTTCCCGCCCAGTGGTTCGGGCATTGATCCCCCTATAACAATAAAGGTACTGCCCATGAAGAAACTCGCCCTCATCACCGCCCTGTTGCTGTCCAGCAGCTTGAGCATGGCCGCCGACTACAACGCCCGCGTCATCAAGTTCGCCGCCACCAGCCCCAAGGGCACGCCACCGGCCATCGGCATGGAACTGTTCGCCAAGAAGGTCCAGGAGCGCAGCGAAGGCAAGATCAAGGTGCGCACCTTCCCCAACGGTGTTTTGGGCGGCGACGTGCAGGTGCTGTCGTCCTTGCAGGGTGGCGTGGTGGAAATGATGACCTGGAACGCCGGGCTGATGCTCAACCACGTCACCGACTTTGGCATCCTCGACTTCCCGTTCCTGTACACCGACACCGCCAAGGTCGATGCCATGCTCGACGGCGAGGTGGGCAAGATGCTCACCGACCAGCTGCCGGCGAAAAACCTGGTAGGCCTGGCGTTCTGGGAGCTGGGCGAGCGCAACCTGACCAACAATGCGCGGCCGGTGCAAAAGCTTGAAGACATCGCCGGGCTGAAGATTCGCGCCCAGCAATCGCCGCTGTTCCTCGACGTGTGGGCGGCACTGGGTGCAAACCCGACGCCGCTACCTTTCACCGAGGTGCACACGGCGCTGGAGACCGGCACCGTGGACGGCCAGGAAAACCCGGCGGCGCTGATCCTCGCCTCGCGCTTCAACGAGGTGCAGAAGTACCTGAGCCTGACCCGGCACAACTACAACCCGCAGATCGTGCTGATCAGCAAGACGTTCTGGGACAGCCTCAACAAGGACGAGCAGCAACTGCTGACCGAGGTTGCCCAGGAAGTGCGCCTGGAACAACGGCGCATCTCCCGGGAGGCCGACAGCAAGGCCATCGCCGAGCTGCAGGGCGCGGGCATGCAAGTCAACCAGCTGCCGCCCGAAGAGGTGGCGCGCATCCAGGCCAAAATCCGCCCCGTGGTCGACAAGTACGCCGCACAGATCAATCCCGAACTGGTCAGCAAGGTCTACCAGGCCATGGGCTACCAGCCACAGTGACGCCCTCGCGCCGCGCATTGCGGCGCCTTTCAACTGCCATCAAGGAACAGCATGAAAATCTCCGTAGCCCAGATTCACCCGGTGGCCGGTAACCCGGCCCTGACCGTCGACAAGGTTGCCACGCTGGCACGCCAGACCGCTGCAGAAGGCTCGCGGCTGATCGCCTTTGCCGAATGCCTGATCACCGGTGGCGCGTTCGACAGCCGTGAAGACCTCGAGCGCGGCGCCATCAGCCTCGACGCCCTGGCGCCGCTGCTGGAGGTATCGGCGCAGACCGGCATCCTGATCGTGGTCGGTTTCTACGAGCGGCACGCCAGCTCGGTGTACAACACGGCTGCGCTGATCGGCGCGCAGGGCATCATCGGCCTGCACCGCAAGCGCCACCTGCCGTTCATGATCGGCGACCGCTTCACCGACCGCCCCAGCGAATGGGCGCCGCCTGTGTTCGATACCGAAATTGGCCGCATCGGCCTGGCCATCTGCTACGAAATCCGCTTCCCCGAAGTGGTTCGCACCCTGGCCCTGGAAGGTGCCGACATCGTCGTACTGCCTGCTGCCTGGCCAGAACAGGCACGCATGCTGCCGGACATTTTCAGCACCGTGCGCGCCGCCGAAAACATGGTGTACTTCGTTGCTCCCAACCGCAACGACATGGACGAAGGCATGCAGTTCATCGGCACCAGCCACATCATCGAACCGTCTGGCAAGACCCTGGTGCGCGCCGGCCTGGAAGACGGCGTGTACACCGCCGAGATCGACCTGGCCAAGGCCCGCAACAAATCGCTGATCCGTGACCCGGGCATATTCGAAGTGCACCCGTTCCGCGACCGGCTGCCTGAAACCTATCGCATCTGACCCAAGGCGGCATCGAACATGAACCAAAGCACCACACACACCTTGCTGAAGGCCCGCATGGCGCGCGGTACCACCTTCGGCATGAACATCTACAGCACCGCCTGCATGGCCATCGAGGTGGCCGGCAACTGGGGTCTGGACTTCGTCTTCATTGACGCCGAGCACACCGCGCTGGGCGTGGACCGCGACATGGAAAAACTGCTGCTGGCCGCCAGCAGCGCTGCAATCCCCAGCCTGGTACGAGTACGGGGCACCCTGGAGTGGGATATACGCAAGGCCCTGGAAATGGGCGCTGCCGGGGTGATCGTGCCGCAAGTGCATAACGCCGCGCAGATGCGCCAGATCATCCATTACAGCAAGTTTCCGCCCTTGGGACGCCGCGGTGGCGACAGCTCGGTGCGCTCGGCCGGGTTCGCCGGGCCAGGTTTCGACTGGGCGCGCTATACGCAGGCAGAAAACGAGCGCAGCGTGATCGTGCCCATGGCCGAAAGCTATGAGTTTTTCGACAACATCGATGAGATTCTCGATGTGGAAGGGATCGATGCAGTGCACTTCGGGCCGGCGGACTACTCACTTTCACGCGGGTTGCCGGTCGACTACCGCCTGGGCAACCCCGAGGTGCGGCAACGCCTGCAACTGCTGATCGAGAAATGCCACGCCCGCTCGATCAAGGTGATGGTGCCGTGCTTTCCGGCCGACCGGGTCACCGCCAGGCGGTTGCTGGACATGGGCAGCGATATGCTGCTGATGGGCAGCGATCTGTCATGGCTCAACCAGGCCGGGCAACATATCGCTGCAGTAAAACAGGCGCTCACCTGACCGGCTGACACGCCACACAACCGGCGCCTGCAGGCACCACGCAGTTTTCGGGCTGCTACGGTGCCTGCGGGCGCGCAACTAATCCACCAGAAAGTTCTGTTTTACCAGTGTCGCCCGAATGATCGTTACCAGTTCACCCAGTTGCATGTCCGGCCGTTCAGTCAAATAGGAAAGGCAGAACTTTGCCGCAGGGATCGCCGGGTCGCACGGTAATGTCTTCAACATGTCCACCGCCAACATGTCGCGAATCAGTGGCACCGGCAATATGCCGATGGCATGCCCCGCCGATACCATCTTGGCAATAAACGCCAGCGAGTTGCTGGAATGAAAAGCGTGGCTCGCCGAGCCGCTTTCCTGCAACCAGCGGTCCACCACCGAATACAATGTCGACGGCGCGCTGTGGGTAACGATCGAATACTGCCGCGCCTGCTGCGGCAGAAACGGCCCGTCGGCAATCTCCAGGTGCCGCGCCGCCACCCACTGAAATGTCATCCAGCCAAGGAACACATCGGTCACATCCTCGCGTGTGGCCGGGTTGGTCAGCAGGGCGATGTCCAGTTCGTGATCGTTCAGTTTGCGGTTGAGCGCGGCGCCGACATCGATGGTGATTTCCAGGGTAATTTCCGGGAAGTGCGCCTTGATTTCGCTTATTACCGCGGTCAGCCCGACCATGGCCGAGCACTCGTCCGCACCCAGGCGCAGGCGCCGGTGTTGCTTCTGCTGGGCAGCGAACTGCTCCAGCTGCGTGCTGTTGTTCAGTACCAGTTCGGCATGGCGCAGCGCCGTGTGGCCGTCGGCGGTAAGGCTCATGCGCTGCTTGCTGCGGTCGAACAGCTTGACGCTGAGCAACGACTCCATTTCCTTGATGCGCGCCGACACCGCAGGTTGCGTCAGGTGAAGATGCCGTGAGGCCGCGTGCACACCGCCCAGGCGGGCGGTCCAGTAGAATGCCTCGATCTGCATCAGCGTGATACGCATGATAAAAACTGCTCCGGCTACTGCTTACGGATTTTTATTATCGACCGTTCAGGGCGCTTGTTAGGATGACCGAAACCCTTCGAAAAAGCATCCGGCATAACAACAACTCCCTATGTATATCATCGAAGCTCTACCTGCCCCGGTTAACGCCCACGAACTTGAAATACTGATCAACGCCGAACCGGCAACTATCGGCCATTTCATTACCCACGGCATACCCCACCCGGAAATCAAGGCACACTTGCAGAATGTACGGGCGGTGGGCACTGCCGTAACCGTACGCATGCCCGGCAATGACGGTGGCATCCTGCACTACGCCATGGGCTGCGCACGCCCCGGCGATTTCCTGGTCGTGGACCGTTGCGGCGAGCGCATCACCGCCGCGCTGGGTGGGGCCATGGCCTACGCCGCCAAGCAGGCCGGGGTAGCCGGGATCATTGTCGACGGTTATGTCACCGACCTTGGCGAACTGCGCGAGCACGGCGTACCGGTATGGTCACGCGGTGCCAGTGCCATCACCACGCGGGTGATCGGCCACGAAGGCGAGTTCTGCACTGCCATCCAGTGCGGCGGGGTCATCGTGCGCCCGGGCGACGCCGTGGTGGCGGACGAAAACGGCATCGTATTCCTGCGCCCAGGCAAGGTGGTAGAACTGGCGCAACGGGCAATCGACTTCCAGCGCAACGAAAAGCACACCCTTGCCCGGCTGGCCAAGGGCGAGAAGTTTCCCGATATCGTCGGGTCGCGGTCGACCATCGAGGCGGCGACCCGCCCTCGCCAATAGCGCCAGACCGTACCCGAAGTAGCTCCCGAACAACAACAAGAGGACTACCGTGAAGCTCATCTCCCGGCTCATACCGCTGGCGCTTGGCGCGCTGATGGGCAGCCCGGCCGCACAGGCGCAGGACTACCCGCAAATCCGTTTCAACGTGATCGGTGGCGGTAGCCACAACTACACGTTCCGCGCCGTTGAACAGCCGTTCTGGACCAACACCTTGCCCACCGCATCCCACGGCAAGGTCACCGCCCAGCTGCTGGGGCTGTCGGAGAGCGGCCTCAAGGGCCCGGAAATCATCCGCCTGATGCGCTTTGGCGCGGTAGACATCGGCATGGGCGTGTTCGCATTCGTCGCTGGTGACGATGCCACCTTCGAAGGCATCGACCTGCCGGGCATGGCCGCCGACATCGGCACCGCCCGCCGCATTGCCAACGCCTACAAGCCGGTGCTGGAACAGCGTATGGCCGAGCGCCATGGCATAAAGCTGCTGGCCACCGTGCCGTACACTGCGCAGGTGTTTTTCTGCCGCGCGCCCGTGCAATCGCTGGCCGACCTCAAAGGCCGAAAAATCCGCACGCGCGGGCGCAACATGGCCGAGCTGGTCAAGGCCATTGGCGCTGCCCCGGTCACCCTACCCTTTGCCGAAGTGGTGACCGCCATGCAGACCGGCGTCATCGACTGCGCCATTACCGGCATCGGCTCGGGTAACGCCGGCAAATGGTACGACGTGGCCGGGTACCTGTACGACCTGCCGGTGGACTGGTCGGTCGGCTTCTATGGCATCGGCCTCAAGCGCTGGCAACAGTTGCCGCCTGAGGTGCAGCAACTGCTGCAGGCGCAGTCGAAGGTGCTGGAAGAGGCCCTGTGGCAGGAGACAGCCAGGGAAAACCGTTACGCCAAGGCATGCAATATCGGCAGCCCCGACTGCCAGATCCACCAACCGGCGCACATGAGCGCGTCGGCACCCGACCCGCAAGAACAACAGCGCGTGCGCCAGGCGGCGCTGGAAATCGCCAACAACTGGGGCAAGCGTTGCGGCCCAGTTTGTGTCGAGCAATGGAATGCCAGCGCAGGCCGTGCCATCGGCATGCGCCTGGCCCCATAAGCCCTTTCCCTCGGAGCAGACAGTGATGAATACGGCCCGTTCCGGCCTGGCGGCCATCACCGCCATCGCCAAGGCCAGCACCTGGGTAGGTGGCTTTGCCCTGCTCGGCTGCGCCCTGCTGATTGGCATCGACCTGATCTTGCGCAAGACCCTGGGCATCTCCATGGGCGGCGCCGATGAGATTGCCGGCTATATTCTGGCAGTCACCAGCGCCTGGGCGTTTCCGGTCACCTTGCTCAAGCGCTCGCACATCCGCGTCGACATCCTCTACGCTCGCCTTGGCCTGAAACCACGGGTGGCGCTCGACCTGTTCGCCCTGGCCTGCATGGCCGTGCTGGTCAGCACCCTGGCCTTTCACGCCTGGAATGTGCTGCAGGACTCCATCGATTACCGCTCAGTGTCCAACACGCCATTGCAAGTACCGCAATGGATACCGCAATCCATCTGGTTTGCCGGCTACCTGTTCTTCGCCCTGACCCTGCTCAGCCTGGCGCTGGTGAGCCTGGGGCATTTATTGCGCGGGCGCTGGGGGGCGGTCAGTGCACTGATAGGTATCAACACGGTCGAGCAGGAAATCGAGGAAGAACTGCACCCCGCGGCCAACACCGCCAAGGAGCACACGCCATGCTGAGCATCACCTTGTTCCTGCTGCTGGCCCTGCTGGCGCTGAGCGTGGCCGCCGCCGTCAGTGTCGGCCTGCTGGGGATGTCGCTGTCGCAGTTGTTCTCGACCCTGCCATTGAGCAATGCCATGGGCGAAATCGCCTGGAACACCAGCGCAGAGTTCCTGCTGGTGGCCATCCCTCTATACATACTGATGGGTGAACTGCTGGTGTGTTCGGGGGTGGCCGGGCGCATGTACCAGGCGGTCGAGAAATGGCTGTCCTGGCTGCCGGGCGGGCTGATGAACTCCAACATCGGCGCCAGCGCGCTGTTTGCCACCACCAGCGGCTCCAGCGTGGCAACCGCCGCAACCATTTCCACCCTGGCCATTGCGGAGCAGGAACGCAAAGGCTACAACGCCCCGCTGTTCCTGGGCTCAATCGCCGCTGGCGGCACGCTGGGTATCCTGATTCCGCCATCGATCAACATGATCCTGTTCGCCCTGATCGCCAACGTGTCGGTGCCCAAGCTGTATCTGGCTGCAACCATCCCCAGCATCATCCTCAGCCTGTTGTTCGTCGCACTGATCGTGCTGGCCTGCCTGGTGCGCCCGCAATTGGGTGGGCGCAAAGAACACACCCGCTGGGCAGAACGCCTGGCCTGCATCCCCGACCTGCTGCCGCCACTGGCCATCTTCGCCCTGGTGATCGGCTCGATCTACAGCGGTTTTGCCACTGCCAGCGAGTCGGCGGCACTGGGGGTACTCAGCGCCCTGGGCTTGGGCCTGTGGCGCCGGGCTCTCACCTGGCAAAGCCTGGGCCAAGCCTTCGAAGCCACGTTGCGTACCACCGGCATGATCATCTTCATCACCTTGTCGGCGTTTTTCCTCAACTTCGTGCTGGCGTCCATCGGGCTGACCACCACCCTGGTCAACTTCGTCACCGACCTGAACCTGTCACCTACGGCCACGCTACTGGCGATCATCCTGTTCTATATCGTGCTCGGCTGCTTCATGGACACCCTGGCGATGCTGATCACCACGGCGCCGCTGATCGTGCCGATCGTCGTCGCCCTGGGCTTTGACCCACTGTGGTTCGGGGTGGTGCTGATCGTGCTGTGCGAAATGGGCCAGATCACCCCGCCGTTCGGCATGAACCTTTTCGTGGTGCAGAGCATCCGTGGCCGCGGCAACTTTATGGACGTGGTGTACGGCGCGCTGCCGTTCTGCCTGGCTTTACTGGTGCTGATCGGCTTGCTGATCGCCTTTCCACAACTGGCGCTGTGGCTGCCAAAGGCGTTCTAGCGGAGAATGCAAAAAGGGCGATCATTTCTGATCGCCCTTTTTGGGATTTGGTAGGCACAATTGGACTCGAACCAACGACCCCCACCATGTCAAGGTGGTGCTCTAACCAACTGAGCTATGTGCCTGTCGTGTGGTGCGCATATTAGTGATCCGATGCGTACCTGTAAAGCTTTTTTTTGAGAAAAATCAAAAACTTTGGAATGTGAGCGCTGCGCCCGTACCGCGGTTTGCGGCACCCATGGAAAGGGGCAATGAAAAAAGGGGTGACCCTTTCGGATCACCCCTTCTTCGATTTGGTAGGCACAATTGGACTCGAACCAACGACCCCCACCATGTCAAGGTGGTGCTCTAACCAACTGAGCTATGTGCCTGTCGTGTGGTGCGCATTCTACGCATTCCAAAAGCCCTGTCAACACTTTTTTTCGCGCTAAGCTACTGAATCTTAAACCCTTTATATAAAGGCTGGTTGGAGGGTTGGCCGTAAAGGATTTTCACCATACGACTAGCGGGTGTTTATTATTATTGATAGCATCGGTACATTCGTTAAAAATATAAAACACGAGGTTCCTGCAGCATGGCTAACACCCCCTACCCCCAGTCCTACTACGCCGCCT
Source organism: Pseudomonas sp. BP01 (assembly GCF_022760795.1). Taxonomy (NCBI): domain Bacteria; kingdom Pseudomonadati; phylum Pseudomonadota; class Gammaproteobacteria; order Pseudomonadales; family Pseudomonadaceae; genus Pseudomonas; species Pseudomonas sp. BP01. Next base: position 104,371 of record NZ_JAFBKA010000003.1, on the reverse strand, counting down.
CGGCCAACCCGGTGCCGCCACGTCCGGCGCTGCAGGGTGAGGTGGAAACCGATGTGTGCATCATCGGTGCCGGCTACACCGGCCTGTCCAGCGCCCTGTTCCTGCTGGAAAACGGCTTCAAGGTGAGCATCGTCGAAGCGGCCAAGGTCGGCTTCGGCGCATCTGGCCGCAACGGCGGCCAGATCGTCAACAGCTACAGCCGCGACATCGACGTCATCGAACGCACTGTCGGCCCCAAGCAGGCACAACTGCTGGGCCACATGGCCTTCGAAGGCGGGCGCATCATTCGTGAGCGCGTGGCCAAGTACAACATCCAGTGCGACCTGAAAGACGGTGGCGTGTTCGCCGCCATCACCAGCAAGCAGATGGGCCACCTGGAGTCGCAAAAGCGCCTGTGGGAACGCTTCGGCCACAACCAGCTCGAGCTGATGGACCAGAAGCGCATCCGTGAAGTGGTCGCGTGCGACAGCTATATCGGCGGCATGCTCGACATGAGCGGCGGCCACATCCACCCACTGAACCTGGCCCTGGGTGAAGCTGCTGCGGTCGAGTCGCTGGGCGGCATCATCTATGAGCAAACCCCGGCAATCCGCATCGAGCGCGGTGCCAACCCGGTCGTACACACCCCACAAGGCAAGGTACGCGCCAAGTTCATTATCGTCGCCGGCAACGCCTACCTGGGCAACCTGGTGCCAGAACTGGCCGCCAAGTCCATGCCATGCGGCACCCAGGTGATCACCACCGAACCGCTGGGCGAAGAGCTGGCGCGCACCCTACTGCCGCAGGACTACTGCGTCGAGGACTGCAACTACCTGCTCGACTACTACCGCCTGACCAGCGACAAGCGCCTGATCTTCGGCGGTGGCGTGGTGTACGGCGCGCGTGACCCGGCCAACATCGAGGCGATCATTCGTCCGAAGATGATCAAGGCCTTCCCGCAGCTGAAGAACGTGAAGATCGACTACGCCTGGACCGGCAACTTCCTGCTGACCCTGTCGCGCCTGCCCCAGGTTGGCCGTATCGGCGACAACATCTACTACTCGCAGGGATGCTCGGGCCACGGCGTGACCTACACCCACCTGGCGGGCAAAGTGCTGGCCGAGGCCCTGCGCGGTCAGGCTGAGCGTTTCGACGCCTTCGCCGGCCTGCCGCACTACCCGTTCCCGGGTGGCCAGATGCTGCGTGTGCCGTTCAGCGCCATTGGCGCCTGGTACTACAGCCTGCGCGATCGCCTGGGCTTCTGATGTAAGCAGGCCTGGCCCTATCGCCGGCAAGCCAGCTCCCACAGGTACCGCACAGGCGTCGAATCCAGTGCGCTACCTGTGGGAACAGGCAACGCTATTTGTTCAGGCTGCTGATAGCCTGCTTTGCCGCAATTTCCTGCCCCGCCCGCGCCAGTTCATCCGCAGCTTGCAACCACCGCTGGCGATCCACCTGGGCCGGCAGTTGCTGCGGTGGCTGCACCAGCACCGCCCAACTCCCCTGCTTCGCCCACGCCGACGCAAAGTCATCAAACGCCATCACCTGGCGCCGGTGCATGCCCGAGCGCAGCAGTACACGCTGCTTGTAGCGGTCATAGCCGATCAGCACCGCATAACGTGGCTCACTCCACCAGGCCGAACCCTCCTCGTAACGCAGCAGCACCGGGTTGCCCGCCGCCACCTGGGTCAATAGCGCGTCCAGTTGCTTATCCAGTGGGTAAACCACCATGCCGTAGTCCCGCGCCACGCGAGGGATAGCCGTGTCCAGCGCTTCTGCGCCATGGGGCAGGTTCAGCGGCTTGTCCAGTAAACCAGGCGTAATCGGCGCGCCCTGTTGCGACAGCACCGCTGCCAGCGCCATGGCACCGCTGTGGTTGGCGTTGCCACGGTAGAACGGCACGCTGCTGATCTCGACACGCTGCGGCAGGCCTTTGAGATTGGCAGGCGGTGCGCTGGCACAGCCAGCCAGGGTGGCTGCCATCAGACAGGCGGCCAGCAGCCGCCGCGGGGCAGCTTTGATGGAATGTTGCTGCATGGACACTCGCTTGTTCCAACGCCAGGCAGGCAGCGCCCGGCTCTGGCCACCGATCATAGGTCCGACAGCGGCGCGGGTATAGTCCGACAGCGGCTTGGAGCGAATCGGACTCAGAGATAGACCTTTGTTCGATGGAACGTCACAGGCGAAGGGCTAGACTAAAGCAGTGTCTGGAAGGCAGCGCTGGCCAATCGAGCGCTTGCCGTAGAGATGGAGGCACAGATGAGCCTGACCATGGCAATTTTCATGCTGGTAGGCATGTGGCTAAGCGTTGCAGCCGCCATGCTATGGGGCGTACTGCGTATCGTGCGGCGCCATTCCCACCACCACCTGCCACCACAGGCCCCTGCCAAGCCGCAACCTGTGCGCCGGGCACGGCGGCCAGCCGGGGTGCATTAAGACTTCATAAAACGCGAACGGGGCGCAATGCGCCCCGCCTTTTGCATCAACCTTCTTTACATCAACCTTCAGCCGCCTCACGCTTCAATCGCGCCCGGCGAGCAAAAATGTTGAGCATCTCGATCACGGTCGAGAACGCCATGGCCGCATACACATACCCCTTCGGTACATGAGCGCCAAAACCTTCGGCGATCAGCGTCATGCCGATCATGATCAGGAAGCCCAAGGCCAGCATGACCACCGTCGGGTTGTCATTGATGAAGTTGGCCAGCGGGTCGGCGGCCACCATCATCACGATGACTGCCGTGATCACGGCAATGATCATGATCGGCAAGTGCTCGGTCATGCCCACGGCGGTGATGATGCTGTCAACCGAGAAGACGATGTCCAGCAGCAGGATCTGGAAGATTGCCGCTGCAAAGCCCAAGGTAACTGTCGAGCCGACCTTGGCTTCTTCCTTGGCGCCATGCGGGTCGACGCTTTCGTGGATTTCCTTGGTCGCCTTCCACAGCAGGAACAGGCCACCGGCAATCAGGATCATGTCCTTCCAGGAGAAGGCGTTACCGAACACTTCGAACACCGGGTCGGTCAGCTGTACGATCCAGGCCACGGTACTGAGCAAGGCCAGGCGCATGACCAAGGCCATGCTGATACCGATACGCCGTGCCTTGGAACGGTACTCCACGGGCAGTTTGTTGGTCAGGATGGAGATGAAGATCAGGTTGTCGATGCCCAGTACAACTTCCATGGCGACCAGCGTAGCCAGGGCAACCCAGGCGGTGGGGCTAGCGGCGAGTTCCAGCAAGTATTCCATTGTTCAAATCCTGCAGCGGCGGTTTAGGGTCAGATTTCCTGGGTGTCTTTTTTCTTGTCGGCATCTTCGGGCTTTTGCCCTTCGCCGCCGATGGCCTCGTTCAACGCCTGCTGAGCGGCCTTGTTGGTGTCGTCAATCGCCTGCTTGGCCGACTGTGCGGCCTGGTCCAGCATCTGCTGGGCGGATTTCTCAGCCTGGTCGCAGCCTGCCAGGGTGAACAGGGCCAACGCCAGCACCAGTGGGGTACCGATGGATTTGAGTTGCAGCATGGTGTCCTCGCTTGAAATGTCCCGTCGGCGCATGGCGCCTGATGCGGTGCATTCTAAAGACGCTGATAGTTCAGGAAAATTCGTATTTTCATGGCGTATACTTCGGTTTTTACGAATCGGGACGACCGACGGTGCTCAACTATCGCCAGCTGCATTACTTCTGGGCCGTGGCCAAGACGGGCAGCATTACCCGCGCCAGCGAACAACTGAACCTTACGCCGCAGACCATCAGCGGGCAGATCAGCCTGTTCGAGCAAACCTACGGCCTTGAATTGTTTCAGCGCGCCGGCCGGCAGCTGGAGCTGACCGAGACCGGCCGCCAGGCGCTGGTATATGCAGAGCAGATGTTCCAGATCGGCGGCGAGCTCGAAGCCATGCTGCGCGCAGGCCCGCAGGAGCAGATCCTGTTCCGCGTGGGGGTGGCCGACGTGGTGCCCAAATCCATCGTCTACCGCCTGCTGGCACCTACCATGGAGCTGGATGAAGTGCTGCGCATCAACTGCCGCGAAGACAAACTTGAGCGGTTGCTGGCCGACCTGGCCATCCAGCGCCTGGACCTGGTGATTTCCGACAGCCCGATGCCCGGCAACCTGGACATAAAGGGCTATAGCCAGAAGCTGGGTGAGTGCGGGCTGAGCTTCTTCGCCACGCCGGCGCTGGCACAGCGCCTGGAGGGCCCCTTCCCGGCCTGCCTGCAGGACGCCCCGTTGCTGGTTCCCGGCCAGGAAACCGTGGTGCGCAGCCGCCTGTTACGCTGGCTGAGTGAGCAACAGGTGCAGCCACGTATCGTGGGCGAGTTCGATGACAGTGCCCTGATGCAGGCGTTCGGCCAGTCGGGCAGCGGCATTTTCGTTGCCCCCAGCGTGATCGCCGAAGAAGTATGCCGCCAGTATGGCGTGACGCTGATCGGCCAGACCGAGGCCGTGCACGAGTCGTTCTATGCCATTTCGGTGGAACGCAAGGTCAAGCACCCGGGGATCGTGGCGATTACCGAGGGGGCGCGTCGGGAGTTGTTTCATTGGTGATTGCGGCGGCCTGTTCGCAGGTTTACCCGCGAACAGGCCGCAACAGCCCCACAAGTACTCTATGGTAAAGTCGCGCCCTTTCCAGATTCCGAGATACCGCTGCACATGACCCCCCTTCTCCGCCTCCTCAACCGCACCAGCCTGGTGACACAGATCGTCATCGGCCTGCTCGCCGGCATTGCCCTTGCCCTGCTCGCGCCTGGCATTGCCCGCGACCTGGCCTTCCTTGGCAAGGTGTTCGTCAGCGCCCTGAAGGCCGTGGCGCCCGTGCTGGTGTTCGTCCTGGTCATGGCCTCGATCGCCAACCACCGCCACGGCCAGGAAACCCATATCCGCCCGATCCTCTGGCTGTACCTGCTGGGCACCTTCGCCGCAGCGGTGGTGGCCGTGGTCGCCAGCATGCTGTTCCCGTCCAGCCTGGTGCTGAGCACTGGCGAGGCAACGCTGAGCGCGCCGGGCGGCATCACCGAGGTGATGCAGAACCTGCTGCTGAGCGCGGTCGACAACCCGATCAATGCCCTGCTCAACGCCAACTTCATCGGCGTGCTGACCTGGGCAATCGGCCTGGGCGTGGCCCTGCGCCATGCTGGCGAAACCACCCGTACCGTGGTCGAAGACTTGTCCAATGGCGTGACCCTGATCGTGCGCGTGGTCATCCGCTTCGCCCCGCTGGGCATTTTTGGCCTGGTCAGCTCCACGCTTGCCCAGTCTGGCCTTGACGCACTGCTCGGCTACCTGCACCTGCTGGCTGTGCTGATCGGCTGCATGCTGTTCGTGGCGCTGGTGATGAACCCGCTGATCGTGTTCTGGAAGATTCGCCGCAACCCCTACCCACTCACCCTGCTGTGCCTGCGCGAAAGCGGTATTACCGCGTTCTTCACCCGCAGCTCGGCGGCCAACATCCCGGTCAACCTGGCACTGTCGGAGCGCCTTGGCCTGCATGAAGACACCTATTCGGTGTCGATCCCGCTGGGCGCAACCATCAACATGGCCGGTGCAGCAATCACCATTACCGTGCTGACCCTGGCTGCGGTGCATACCCTGGGTATCCCGGTTGACCTGCCGACGGCCGTGCTGCTCAGCGTGGTGGCGGCGGTGTGCGCCTGCGGCGCCTCGGGTGTGGCCGGCGGCTCGCTGCTGCTGATTCCGCTGGCGTGCAGCCTGTTTGGCATCCCCAGTGAAATTGCCATGCAGGTGGTGGCGGTGGGCTTCATTATTGGCGTGTTGCAGGATTCGGCCGAGACAGCGCTCAATTCGTCGACCGACGTGCTGTTCACAGCGGCGGCTTGCCAAGCCGAAGAGCGCCGTAGCGCTTGAAGACCAAGGGGCCGCTGTGCGGCCCCTTGCAGGCAAGCCTACCAGCGATGATGTCAGTGATTGCTTAAGCCAGGCGCATTACCTAGGCTAGTGGCCTTTCCCCAGTAATGAGACAGGGCCATGTCAGAACACGAAACCGCAGATGAAGGCCGCTTCAACAGCGTTGAGATCCGCATTCTCGGTTCGCTGATCGAAAAGCAGGCCACCAGCCCGGAAAGCTACCCGCTGACCCTTAATGCCCTGGTCCTGGCCTGCAACCAGAAGACCAGCCGCGAGCCGGTGATGAACCTGACCCAAGGCCAGGTCGGCCAGGCCTTGCGCGCCCTTGAAGGGCAGGACATGACCCGCCTGCAGATGGGCAGCCGTGCCGACCGCTGGGAACAACGGGTGGACAAGGCACTGGAGCTGGTGCCGGCCCAGCTGATACTGATGGGCCTGATGTTCCTGCGTGGCCCGCAAACCCTCAACGAACTGCTTACCCGCAGCAACCGTCTGCACGACTTCGACGACACCGATCAGATCCAGCACCAGCTGGAGCGCCTGATCTCGCGCGGCCTGGCCTTGCACCTGCCACGCCAGGCCGGCCAGCGTGAAGACCGCTACACCCACGCCCTGGGCGACCCGGCAGAGATCGAGGTGATCCTCGCTGCACGTCAACAGGAAGGTGGTGCGCGCAGCAGTGGCGGCAGTGTCTCGGAAGACCGCATCGAAGCCCTCGAAGCCCGCATCGCGGCGCTGGAGGCACGCCTGGCCGAGCTGGAAGGCTGAGCCGTCACGGCTCGCGGTCGGGGAAGTTGCGGCAGCTCTTGCGTTCGGCCAGCTCCCGGTCACTGGGGCGCTGGTCGACGAACACGGTGCGGCCGTCGGCGTAGATTTCCAGGTAGCCCCAGTGCAGGTCCTGTTCTTGCTGGCCAGGCTTTGGGGGGACTAACCACCAGGGTTCGCGACTGATCAGGGTCATGGGTGTGATTCCTGAGAGGATCTGCAGTAATCATAGACACCCTCAGCCTTCGAAGGCCCTATCGCCGGCAAGCCAGCTCCCACAGGTGCACCACAGTTTCGAATTCTGTGATCACCTGTAGGAGTTGGCTTGCCGGCGATAGGGCCAGCGCAGGCTTATGCCGGTGCCGAAGTACGGATCAGGTGATCGAAGGCTGCCAGCGAAGCCTTGGCCCCTTCACCCACAGCAATCACGATCTGCTTGTACGGCACGGTAGTCACGTCACCGGCGGCAAACACACCCGGGATGCTGGTCTGGCCCTTGGCATCGACGATGATTTCGCCACGCGGCGACAGCTCGACGGTGCCCTTCAGCCAATCGGTGTTCGGCAGCAGGCCGATCTGCACGAAGATCCCTTCCAGCGCCACCTCGTGCTGCTGGTCGGTGGTGCGGTCCTTGTAACGCAGGCCGCTCACTTTCTCACCATTGCCCAGCACCTCGGTGGTCAGCGCGCTGGTGATCACTTTCACGTTCGGCAGGCTGTGCAGCTTGCGTTGCAACACCGCATCGGCACGCAGCTGGCTGTCGAATTCGATCAGCGTCACCTGGGCGACGATACCGGCCAGGTCGATCGCCGCTTCCACGCCTGAGTTACCGCCGCCAATCACCGCCACGCGCTTGCCTTTGAACAGCGGGCCGTCACAGTGCGGGCAGTAGGCCACGCCACGGCCGCGGTACTCCTGCTCGCCCGGCACATTCATTTCGCGCCAGCGGGCACCCGTGGCCAGGATCACGGTCTTGGCCTTGAGCGAGGCACCGCCGGCCAGTCGTACTTCATGCAGGCCGCCATCGGTGGCTGGAATCAGCGCTTCGCCGCGCTGCAGGTTCATGATGTCCACGTCGTATTGCTTGACGTGTTCTTCCAGTGCCGTGGCCAGCTTCGGCCCTTCGGTTTCCTGCACCGAGATGAAGTTTTCGATGGCCAGGGTATCAAGCACCTGGCCGCCGGAACGCTCGGCGGCGACACCGGTGCGGATGCCTTTACGTGCGGCGTAGATGGCCGCTGCAGCGCCGGCCGGGCCACCGCCGACCACCAGTACATCGAAAGCGTCCTTGGCGTTGATCTTCTCGGCCTGGCGAGCACCGGCACTGGTGTCGATCTTGCCGAGGATTTCTTCCAGGCCCATGCGGCCCTGGCCGAACACCTCGCCGTTCAGGTACACGCTTGGCACCGCCATGATCTTGCGCGATTCCACTTCATCCTGGAACAGCGCACCGTCGATGGCCACATGGCGCACATTAGGGTTGAGCACTGCCATCAGGTTCAGCGCCTGGACCACGTCCGGGCAGTTCTGGCACGACAGCGAGAAGTAGGTTTCGAAGGTGAACTCGCCTTCCAGCGCCTGGATCTGTTCGATCACTTCGGCACTGGCCTTGGACGGGTGGCCGCCGACTTGCAGCAGCGCCAGCACCAGCGAGGTGAATTCATGGCCCATGGGTATGCCGGCGAAGCGCAGGCTGATATCGCTACCCGGGCGGTTCAGCGAGAACGACGGACGACGGGCATCGGTACCGTCCGCGCTGAAGGTAATGAGGTTCGACAAACCGGCAATTTCCACCAGCAGGTCGTGCAATTCGCGGGACTTCGCGCCGTCGTCGAGGGAGGCTACGATCTCGATCGGCTGGGTGACCCGCTCCAGGTAGGTTTTCAGTTGCGATTTAAGCGTGGCGTCCAACATACGGGCGATTCCTTTTTTTCAAAACTCGGATACAAAAACGCCCAGGCGATGTCGCCCGGGCGTTTGACGGGGCGGTAACAACTTCAGCTTTGGCGGCTGAGTACCGCCCGCGACTGGCTCACAGTCTTAGATCTTGCCAACCAGGTCCAGGGACGGGGCGAGAGTCGCTTCGCCTTCTTTCCACTTGGCCGGGCACACTTCGCCCGGGTGGGCAGCCACGTACTGGGCAGCCTTCACTTTACGCAGTAGTTCGGCAGCATCGCGGCCTACACCACCGTCGTTCAGTTCGACGATCTTGATCTGCCCTTCCGGGTTGATCACGAAGGTACCGCGATCGGCCAGGCCGGCTTCTTCGATCAGCACGTCGAAGTTGCGCGAAATGACGTGGGTCGGGTCACCGATCAGCGGGTACTGGATCTTGCCGATGGTGTCCGAAGTGTCGTGCCAGGCTTTGTGGGTGAAGTGGGTGTCGGTGGACACGCCGTAGATTTCCACACCCAGCTTCTGGAACTCGGCGTAGTTGTCGGCAAGGTCACCCAGTTCAGTCGGGCAGACGAAGGTGAAGTCGGCCGGGTAGAAGAACACGACAGACCACTTGCCTTTCAGGTCGGCTTCGCTGACCTGGACGAACTCGCCTTTGTGGTAGGCGGTGGCGTTGAACGGTTTGACTTGGCTGTTGATGATTGGCATGAGAGACGCTCCTTCATGGGGTTGGAATCAGTTGATGGATAGAATCCTAACTAATCATCCCGCTGATGGCTCATTGGCAAAGCTCATGCTTGCGATTGGTTTTGGCTATAACCGGGGTTAATTAATAGAAGGGAATGGGCTGAGCAAAGGATTGCGCAGCATTCAGGAGCCTCATCGCCGGCCAGCCAGCTCCCACAGGTACAGCGCAGGCCCATGGACTTGCGCAATACCTGTAGGAGCTGGCTTGCCGGCGATGAGGCCAGTGGCGTCAGCGGGTGACTGTGCGCATGGTCACGAACTCTTCGGCGGCCGTCGGGTGCACGCCAATGGTTTCGTCGAACTGCTGCTTGGTCGCACCGGCCTTCAGGGCAATGCCCAGGCCCTGGATGATCTCGCCGGCGTCAGGGCCAACCATGTGGCACCCCAGCACCTTGTCGGTCTCGGCATCGACCACCAATTTCATCAGGGTCTTTTCCTGAATGTCGGTCAGGGTCAGCTTCATGGCGCGGAAGCGGCTTTCGAACACCTGCACCTGGTGCCCGGCCTCCAGCGCCTGCTCCTCGGTCAGGCCGACAGTACCGATAGGCGGCTGGCTGAACACCGCCGTCGGGATGTTCTGGTAGTCCACCGGGCGGTACTGCTCCGGCTTGAACAGGCGCCGTGCCACGGCCATGCCTTCGGCAAGGGCCACCGGGGTAAGCTGCACACGGCCGATCACATCGCCAATGGCCAGGATCGAAGGCGCAGTCGTCTGATACTGCTCATCGACACGAATGTAACCACGCGCATCCAGCTCGACACCGGTGTTTTCCAGGCCCAGGTTGTCCAGCATCGGGCGCCGCCCTGTGGCGTAGAACACACAGTCTGCAACCAGCTCGCGGCCGTCCTTGAGGGTGGCCTTGAGGCTGCCATCTTCAAGTTTGTCGATACGCTGGATATCGGCATTGAACTGCAGGTCGAGGCCGCGCTTTTCCAGTTCTTCCTTCAGGTGTGTGCGCACCGAGCCATCGAAGCCGCGCAGGAACAGGTCGCCACGGTACAGCAGCGTGGTGTCGGCCCCCAGGCCCTGGAAGATGCCCGCGAACTCGACGGCAATGTAGCCACCGCCCACCACCAGCACCCGACGTGGCAGGTCTTTGAGGTAGAAGGCTTCGTTGGAGGTGATCGCCAGTTCCTTGCCCGGGATGTCCGGGATCTGCGGCCAGCCACCGGTAGCGATGAGGATGTGCTCGGCGGTGTAGCGTTGGCCTTCCACTTCCACTTCATTGGCGCCGGTCAGGCGTGCGTGGCCTTGCAGCAGGGTGACGCCGCTGTTGACCAGCAGGTTGCGGTAGATGCCGTTGAGGCGCTCGATCTCGCGGTTCTTGTTGGCAATCAGGGTGCCCCAGTCGAAGTGCCCTTCTTCCAGGGACCAACCGTAACCTGCGGCCTGCTCCAGTTCATCCGCGACATGCGCGCCGTACACCAGCAGTTTTTTCGGCACGCAGCCGACGTTGACGCAGGTGCCACCCAGGTAGCGGCTTTCGGCCACTGCCACTTTTGCGCCGAAGCCCGCGGCAAAGCGCGCTGCGCGCACACCGCCGGACCCGGCACCAATCACGAACAGATCAAAATCGTAGGCCATGTATTCAGTCTCCTAGGCAGGCGCACAGCATAACGCCGTTGGCCACCGCAAACAAAAAAGCCACCCCGAAGGGTGGCTCTCGTACCAGCTGGGCTTATCAGTAAGCCTTGCCAGCCTTGTAGAAGTTCTCGAAGCAGAAGTTGGTCGCCTCGATGTAGCCTTCGGCACCACCGCAGTCGAAACGCTTGCCCTTGAACTTGTAGGCGATCACGTTACCTTCGGCCGCTTGCTTCATCAGCGCGTCGGTGATCTGGATCTCGCCACCCTTGCCCGGCTCGGTCTGCTCGATCTTCTCGAAGATATCCGGGGTCAGGATGTAGCGGCCGATAATGGCCAGGTTCGACGGGGCATCTTCAGGCTTGGGCTTCTCGACCATCGAGTCCACACGGAAGATACCGTCACGGATCTCCTCGCCGGCAATGACGCCATATTTGTTGGTTTCCTGCGGGTCGACTTCCTGGATCGCGACGATCGAGCAGCGGTATTGCTTGAACAACTTGACCATCTGCGCCAGCACACCGTCACCGTCCAGGTTGACGCACAGGTCGTCCGCCAGCACCACGGCAAACGGCTCGTCGCCAATCAGTGGGCGGCCGGTGAGAATCGCGTGGCCCAGGCCTTTCATTTCGGTCTGGCGGGTGTAGGAGAACGAGCACTCGTCGAGCAGGCGACGGATACCCACCAGGTATTTTTCCTTGTCGGTGCCCTTGATCTGGTTTTCCAGCTCGTAGCTGATGTCGAAGTGGTCTTCCAGGGCGCGCTTGCCGCGACCGGTCACGATGGAGATTTCGTTCAGACCGGCGTCCAATGCTTCTTCAACGCCATACTGGATCAGTGGCTTGTTGACCACCGGCAGCATTTCCTTGGGCATGGCTTTGGTAGCGGGCAGGAAGCGAGTGCCGTAGCCGGCCGCCGGGAACAAGCATTTTTTGATCATATACGTCCTTAACAAAGGCTAGGCCTGTGGAATTCGGCGCAGTCTAATCAGGCGGCACTTACCTTACAATGCCCCTGATAGCGACCGATGCCATCATAGAGATAACCCAGTGTAGATAGTTCCGGGGGATCGTAAATATTACCGTCATACATGACGGGCGGATGACAGCAAAATCAGGGTGCCTGTACCGGCCCTTTCGCGGGTAAACCCGCTCCCACAGGTAGCTCAACAGGCTTGAGCTCTGCACAGATCTGTGGGAGCGGGTTCACCCGCGAACAGGCCGGCACAGGCGCTGCATCAGCTACCGCTGCCCTGCCCGATCAGCACCCCATCTACCTTCTGACCATACAGGTTCACGCCGTCATTGGCATGGAACTTCACCCGTGTCTTCTCGATGGAGCCCTCCACCAACCGCGGGTCCTGCGGCCGTTCATGGCGGTTGACCCACGCGGCAACGTCCCAGGCCTGCTGATCGCTGAGGCTGCCCGGCTTGCCCAGCGGCATGTTGTACTTGATGAACGAGGCCGCCGTGTTGATGCGGTGCATACCAGCGCCCCAGTTGTAGGAGTCCTTGCCCCACAGCGGCGGCATCACGTACTCACCGGCCACCTTCTGCCCTTCGCCGTTGTCGCCATGGCAAATCGCGCATTGCTCGCGGTACACCTGCTGGCCCCGCTTGAAGTCATAGCCGCCCTCGGGCTGCGGCACCTCGGGGTAACCACGGCCGGCAATCTCCACGCCCGTTGGCGCCTTGGTCGACAGCCAGTACGCATAGGTCGCCAGTGCCGTCATCTGCGGGCTGTCGGCGGCAGGTGGCTTGCCATTCATGCTGAACTGGAAACACCCCTGGATACGCTCTGCATAGGTATTCACCTTGTCGTTCTTCTTGCGGTACGCGGGGTACATCGGGTAGGCGCCCCACATCGGCGCCGAATGCGCCAGGCGCCCCTGGTCGAGGTGGCAGTTACTGCAGTTCATGCCGTTGCCCACGGCCTCGGGCATCAGCCGGCGCGTATCGACAAACAGGGCATGGCCCTCGCGCACCATCTTGCCAAAGGCATTGGCGGGCAACTCGCTTTCAGCGGGCGGTACAAATTGCGGCGCGGCCTGCATGCCAGGCACCGTCAGTTGCGACTGGTCTTCCATGGCGATCGGGGCGGCCTGGGCACTGCTCATGGCCAGCAACAACAAGGCTGGAATCATCGGCTTCATGGCGCGACCTCCTGGGTGGCGGCGCGCGCGAAGAACTCGGCCACAGCCTTGATCTCGTCATCGGTCATGGCCTTGGCCACACCGACCATCAGCTGGTTGGGGTCATTGCTGCGGCTGCCGTCGCGCCAGGCATTGAGCTGCGCCACCAGGTAACTGGCAGGCTGGCCGGCCAAAGGCGGGAAGTGTTCGCCAACCCCACCGCCGCCAGGGCCATGGCACTGCACACAGCCCGGTATCTGCCGACTCCAGTCGCCGTAAAGGGCCATGCGGGTGGTAGGGTCATCGGCAATCTGCTGGCGCCACAGAGTGCCGGCAGGGTCGGCCGGCAGGCTGGCGAGGTAGGCACTCACCGCCTTGATTTCATCCTCGGTCAGAGCTTTGGCCAACGGTTCCATCACAGGTTGCTTGCGGCTACCGCTGCGCCAATCGTGCAACTGCTTGCTGAGGTAACCGGCCGGCAGCCCGGCCAGACGTGGAAAGCCGGCAGCGGCAATGCCCTTGCCGTCCGGGCCATGGCACCCGAGGCAAGCCATGGCGGCGGGGTTGGCCCCACCCTGGGTGAAGACTTTCTGGCCATCGACGGCATGCGCCGTGGGCCAGGCCAGGATCAGCAGGCTGCCGATCAGGACGCGTCTGAACGGTGTCATCACGAATCTCCTTTTCTTTTGTTATATGTTTAGGCTTAAAACATATAAGCAAAGACAGGAAGATCGGTTGCCTCAGATCAATGTCCGGAGATGCATTGGGTGGCCGCCGTGCGCACATCGCCCAGGCGCAGGGGGAAGTTGTTCAGCCGCTCACGCAGCTTGATGCTGCTGCCGCTGCCACGCTTGTCGATGTCCACCAACGCCGCCGGGCCTACCCCAGAGCTGATCTTCTGCGGCACGATCAGGCGCAGGCCGTCGCCACGCGGCTCTTCCACCAGCGGATCGCGCGTATCGGCCAGCTTCTGCTTGATGCAGTCGGCATATTCACGTGGAGTCTTGCCGGAAATCACATCCAGCGTTTCGTGCGATTGCTCCAGCTCCGAAACGCTGACACAACCGCCCAGCGCCACAGACAACACCGCCACCATCCACTTCATTTAGAGCACCTCAGCCTTCAAGAATCCTGTTCGACCGCAGCCAGGCAGTTTTGCTCCCTGCCTTGGCAGATTTATCGGGGCCTGGCCATCGAGCGCGCCAGTGTAACGACACATCGTGGTATCTTTTGCCTTTACAGATCCAAACCTTGCGGAGCATCACATGAAATTCGTACACCAGCGCGAGCACCTCAACGAGGACGACATCGTCGTTATCGAATGCTCCCAGCGCTGCAATATCCGCCTGATGAACGACGCCAATTTCCGCAGCTTCAAGAACGGCGGCCGTCACACCTACCATGGCGGCCAGTTCGTTGACTTCCCGGCCAAAATCACGGTACCCAGCACCGGTTTCTGGAACATCACCATCGACACCGTGACCACCCGCCCGATCTCGGTAACGCGCAAGCCCACCTTGAGCCACAAGATCAAGATCATCCGTCGCTCGTCGTCGAAACTCAGATAAGACTGCCATGACCCAGAACATCAAGTACGTCATCAAATACAAGCTCGACGGCCAGCGCCGCTGGGATTTCGCCGTCATGCCCGACGCGTCGCAGGAACAGGCACTCGATGCCCTGCGCAAGATCCACGGCGACGACGCCGACAAGATCAGCGACATTCAGGTGAGCAAGGCACTGTAAGGCTGCGCGCCAAGGAGAACTGCATGAGCAACTGGCCCGACCGTCGTATCCTCGATCTGCTGGGCATCGGGTTGCCCATTCTCCAGGCGCCCATGGCCGGTGCCAGCGGTTCGGCCATGGCCATCGCCGTGGCCAACGCAGGGGGGCTTGGCGCCCTGCCCTGCGCCATGCTCACAGGCGACCAAGTACGGGGCGAGATTGCAGCCTTTCGAAACGCTTGCCCGGGCCGCCCGCTGAACCTGAACTTCTTCTGCCACCAGCCGCCAGCGCCCGATGCCGAGCGCGATGCCGGCTGGAAGCAGGCCCTCAAGCCTTACTACAACGAAACGGGTGCTGATTTCACGGCCCCCACGCCAGTGTCCAACCGTGCGCCGTTCGACGAACAAAGCTGCCAGCTGATCGAGCAACTGCGCCCGGAGGTGGTGAGCTTTCACTTCGGCCTGCCCAAGGCTGACCTGCTGCAACGGGTGAAGGCCAGCGGTGCCAAGGTACTGTCCAGCGCCACTACGGTGGAAGAAGCCGTCTGGCTGGAACGCAATGGCTGTGACGCGATCATCGCCATGGGGTATGAAGCCGGCGGCCATCGGGGCATGTTCCTCAGCGACGACATTACCAGCCAGATCGGCACCTTTGCCCTGGTGCCGCAGGTGGCGGACGCGGTCAGCGTGCCGGTGATTGCCGCAGGCGGGATCGGTGACCACCGCGGCCTGGTGGCGGCACTGGCCTTGGGCGCTTCGGCAGTGCAGATCGGCACGGCATACCTGTTCTGCCCCGAGGCCAAGGTTTCGCCGGCGCACCGCCAGGCGCTGGATAACGCACCCGCCAGCGACACGGCGTTGACCAACCTGTTTACCGGCCGACCGGCGCGTGGCATCAACAACCGCATCATGCGCGAGCTGGGGCCGATGAGCGACCTGGCACCGCGCTTCCCGCTGGCGGGTGGGGCATTGATGCCTTTGCGGGCGATCACCGATCCGCAGGGAAACAGTGACTTCAGCAACCTGTGGTCGGGGCAGGCCCTGCGGCTGGGTAAGCACATGCCTGCGGGGGAGCTGACCCGGGAGATTGCCGAAAAGGCACTGGCCTTGGTTAATCGTTAGGCATTTTCATATACAGGTTCGGCCTCTTCGCAGCACAAGGCTGCTCCTACACAGGTTGCGGCACCTGTAGGAGCAGCCTTGTGCTGCGAAGGGGTCGGCCCCGCAAATGCATCACCCAGCCCCTTCCCGGCAAATGGCCTATCGCTATATAGTTCAGAACATAACGATAACCCCAAGGAGCTGTCTTCATGCGTATCCGCCCCTCCCACCTGGCCGCTACCGCCCTGGCCACCCTGTTCGCCTTCAACACTGCCTGGGCCGATGAGGTTCAGGTCGCGGTCGCAGCCAACTTCACAGCCCCCATCCAGGCCATTGCCAAAGACTTCGAAAAAGATACCGGCCACAAACTGGTCGCGGCCTACGGTGCCACTGGCCAGTTCTACGCACAGATCAAGAACGGCGCACCGTTCGAAGTGTTCCTCGCCGCTGACGACAGCACCCCGAAGAAGCTTGAAGAAGAAAAGGAAACCGTCCCCGGGTCGCGCTTCACCTACGCCACCGGCACCCTGGCCCTGTGGTCTGCGAAAGAAGGCTATGTAGATGCCAAGGGTGACGTACTGAAGAAGAACGACTACAAACACCTGTCCATCGCCAACCCGAAAGCGGCACCCTACGGCCTGGCCGCCACCCAGGTGCTGGACAAGCTGAAGCTCACCGAAGCCACCAAAGGCAAGATCGTCGAAGGCCAGAACATCACCCAGGCCTTCCAGTTCGTCTCCACCGGCAATGCCGAGCTGGGCTTCGTCGCCCTGTCGCAGATCTACAAGGACGGCAAGGTAACCAACGGCTCCGCCTGGATCGTGCCGTCCAACCTGCACGACCCAATCCGCCAGGACGCGGTGATCCTCAACAAAGGCAAGGACAATGCGGCCGCCAAGGCGCTGGTCGAATACCTCAAAGGCCCGAAAGCCGCAGCGGTGATCAAGTCCTATGGCTATGAACTCTGATGCCACTGGACGCCAGTGACCTGGGTGCTATCTGGCTGACCATCAAACTGGCCAGCCTGACCACCCTGATCCTGCTGGTTATCGGCACACCCATCGCCTGGTGGCTGGCGCGTACGCGCTCATGGCTGCGCGGGCCGGTGGGCGCAGTGGTGGCACTGCCGCTGGTACTGCCACCGACGGTGATCGGCTTTTACCTGCTGATCGCCCTCGGCCCGCACGGCTGGCTAGGTCAGGCTACCCAGGCGTTGGGCCTGGGCAGCGTGGTGTTCAGCTTCACGGGCCTGGTGATCGGTTCGACGGTGTATTCCATGCCGTTTGTGGTGCAACCGCTGCAGAATGCCTTTGGCGCCATCGGCCAGCGCCCGCTGGAAGTCGCCGCTACCCTGCGCGCCAGCCCATGGGACACGTTCGTACATGTGGTGCTGCCGCTGGCCCGCCCCGGCTTCCTCACTGCCAGCATCCTCGGCTTCGCCCATACCGTGGGTGAATTTGGCGTGGTGCTGATGATCGGTGGCAACATACCCGACAAGACCCGCGTGGTGTCGGTGCAAATCTTCGATCACGTCGAGGCCATGGAGTATACGCAGGCCCACTGGCTGGCCGGTGCCATGCTGGTGTTCTCTTTCCTGGTGCTGCTCGTGCTGTACGCCGGACGCCGCGGCAAAGCTGGCTGGAGCTGAAATGACCGCATCGATAGTGGCGCGCCTGAACCTGGCGCGCGACGACTTCACCCTGGACGTTGACCTGCACCTGCCCGGGCGCGGCATCAGCGCGCTGTTCGGCCACTCGGGCTCCGGCAAGACCAGCTGCCTTCGCTGCCTGGCCGGCCTGGAACGGGCCGCCAGTGCGTACATCGAGGTAAACGGCGAAGTCTGGGAAGACACCGCCCGCAGCTACTTCCAGGCCCCGCACCTGCGCCCGGTGGGCTACGTGTTCCAGGAGGCCAGCCTGTTCCCGCACCTGTCTGTGCGCGGCAACCTGGAATTCGGCTGGCGCCGGGTAGCGGCTGGCGAACGCAAGGTCAGCCTCGACCAGGCTTGCAAGCTGTTGGGTATCGGCCATTTGCTGCAACGCCGCCCGGCGACCTTGTCGGGTGGCGAGGCGCAGCGGGTGGGCATTGCCCGTGCTCTGCTCAGCAGCCCGCGCCTGCTGCTGATGGACGAGCCGCTGGCGGCGCTGGACGGGCCGCGCAAGCGCGAAATCCTACCCTACCTTGAGCGCCTGCACGACGAACTGGACATCCCGCTGGTGTATGTCAGCCACGCTCAGGATGAAGTGGCGCGGCTGGCCGACCACCTGGTGTTGCTTGAACAAGGTCAGGTGGTCGCCAGCGGCCCGATTGGCGAAACCCTGGCCCGCCTCGACCTGTCGCTGGCCCAGGGCGAGGATGCTGGCGTGGTATTCGAGGGCATGGTGGTTGGGCACGATCCGCACTACGACCTGCTCGACCTGCGCCTGCCCGGCGGCAGCGGGCCGTTGCTGCGCATTGCCCACCCTGCGCAGGTGATGGGCAGCACGCTGCGGGTCAAGGTGCAGGCCCGGGACGTAAGCCTGGCACTGGCGGCAGACAGCACGTCCAGCATCCTCAACCGCCTGCCGGTGCGAGTGCGCGAAAGCCGCCCGGCGGCCAACCCGGCGCATGTGCTGGTCAGCCTGGATGCCGGTGGCAATGCCCTGCTTGCGCGCATTACCCGCTTCTCGGCAGACCAGCTCGGCTTGCACCCAGGCCAGGTACTGTTCGCCCAGATCAAGTCGGTGGCCCTTTTGGGCTGAGCATCCTGCGCACAGGTGTTGTCCATTGATCAGTGACCCGATCGAGGCCAGCATCCCATGCTCGACTGCCCCCTGCCGCGCACCCTGCACTACGTTGACGACAGCCAGCCGGGCCTGACCCGGCGACGCTGGCGCGACCGTTTCATCTACCTGGATACAGACGGCCAGCGGGTACGCGACAGCGAAACCCTCGCGCGCATCGCCGCCCTGGTGATCCCCCCGGCCTATACCGATGTGTGGATCTGCACCGACCCGCAGGGCCACTTGCAGGCAACCGGCCGTGATGCCCGTGGCCGCAAGCAGTACCGCTACCACGCGCAGTGGCGCGAACTGCGCGACCAGCACAAGTACGGACGCATGCTGGCCTTCGCCCAAGCGCTGCCAAAGCTGCGTGGGCAGCTGGAAGCCCATCTGGCGCGCCCAGGGCTGGACCGGGAAAAGGTAATGGCGCTGGTGGTGAGCCTGCTGGACCACACCCTGATCCGCATCGGCAACCAGCGCTACCTGCGCGATAACCAGTCGTACGGCCTGACCACCCTGCGCAACCGCCACGTACAAGTCAAAGGCAGCACCATCCGCTTTCAGTTTCGCGGCAAGCGCGGCGTCGAACACAACGTCACCCTCAACGACCGGCGCCTGGCCAGCCTGCTCAAACGCTGCATGGAGCTGCCTGGGCAGGCGCTGTTTCAGTATCTGGATGAAGACGGCCAGCGCCATAGCGTCGGCTCGGGCGAGGTGAACCAGTTTCTGCAGCAGCTGACCGGCGCGGACTTTACCGCCAAGGATTACCGCACCTGGGCCGGCAGCAGTTTGGCGCTGGATTTGCTAAAGCCACTGGCCTGGGAGCCGGAGAGTGAAGCCAAACGCCAGGTCGCGGCGATAGTCCGCCAGGTAGCAACGCGCCTGGGCAACACGCCGGCCGTATGCAGGCGCTGCTATATCCACCCGGCGGTGCTGGAGCACTATGCGCTGGGGCGCCTCGCCAGCTTGCCAAAAAACCGTGTGCGCAAAGGCCTAGACCCGGAAGAAGTGGCCTTGTTGCTGTTTCTTCAGGCACTTGAGGAACAGGATGGCCATTAAGCCTGTCTATTTAGTCCATGATGCGAAGAAATTTCCCATTAGCCGCCAAGCCCCCTATTCTTGCCATCGAGCACCTTGGCCGACAAACCGTTGACGGTTTGCATCGGCCCCTGCAAGTGAAGACACGCAACAGAATTTGTCTGTCGGGGAATTCCTATCCGCCGAAAGCGTCTTTAATGAGAAGGAAGAGGGACAAGCTCCCGCCGCTGTGGCAAACAAGCCCTGCGGACTTTTACATCACCAAGGAGAACTACATGCTGATACTCACCCGTAAGGTTGGCGAAAGCATCGTCATCAACGATGACATCAAAGTCACCATTCTGGGCGTCAAAGGGATGCAGGTGAGGATCGGTATCGATGCACCGAAAGATGTCCAGGTCCATCGCGAAGAGATCTTCAAGCGTATCCAGGCCGGCAGCCCGGCCCCGGAAAAACACGAAGACTCACACTGAGCCTACCCCCCAGGGTACATGGATGCGCTCGATCGCCAGGCTCAGGTGCCCAGCAACTGACGCACCTTGGCAATCATCACGTCCATGTCGAAGGGCTTGTCGAATACTGCGGCGAACAGGGCCGGGCATCCTTGGCTGGCCTGCGCGCCGCTCATGAGAATGACCGGCAACTCGCACAATGCCGGGTCTTCACGCATTGCACGTACCAGCTCCTCACCGTTTAGCATCGGCATCATGTAATCGGTGATCACCAGCTGAAAGCGCTTCTCCTTCAGCACCTCCAGCGCCTTGCTGCCGTTGCTGGCCTTTTCTACCAGATAACCCTCGTCCTCCAATGCAAAACCGAGGATATCGGCGATCAGGTACTCGTCATCAACGATCAGGATGGTGTTCATTGGCTCATCCGTCACCCGCTCCCCTGGGGCACGGGGGTACCCGAGAGCACACCGCAGGCGCCTTCGAATGCCCTGCGCAAGGTAATGCCCTGCGGCTGTATCAGCAGCTCGTGCAAGGCTGGGTCGTGGTGGCTGTCACGTACCTTGAGAATCGACACCATGCGCCGTAGTTGCGAGTCCAGCTCGACAAAGCGCATCAGCATCAGGTTGTCGACGATACTCGACAGGTCCGGGGCCGGTGCGCTGATCTCGGCACCGAAGATGTCGCGCATTTCCCAGGTCAGCATCACGCTGACATCACGCGCGCGCAGCTCGCCCGCGATGGCGCGGAAAAACGCATTGAGCCGTGTCGGGTCGATGGCCAGGCGACTGAACGCACCCAGGCTGTCGATCAGCACGCGCTTGCTGCCCCGCGCCGCAACCAGCTCGAGCAGCCGCGCGCCGACCTGGTCCAGCAGGCCCTCGGTGGTCGGCTGCCAGCACAGCTGCAAGCTACCGCTCTGTTCCATCGCAGCAAAATCGTAACCCAACGACGCAGCCTTGCTGCGCAGGCGTTCGGGCGTTTCGTAGAAGCCGAAATGCAACCCCGGCGCCTGCGGGGTGCTGGCCGCCAGGAAGGCCAGGCCCAATGACGTCTTGCCAATACCCGAAGGCCCGATCAACAGGCTGACCGAACCCGTGGCCAGGCCACCTCCAAGCATCTCATCGAAGGTTGGCACCCCACTGCTGACACGCGCCAAGGTGCCGCTGCCCATCTGGCTGGGATGGCTGAACAATGCCTCCAGACGCGGGTAGACGTGCATGCCGGCCTCGTCGATGAGGCATTCGTGGCGCCCCGACAACGCCGCACTGCCGCGGGTCTTGCGCAACTGGATATGGCGCACGGCGCGGCTGCCCACCAGTTGCTCACCCAGCTCGATCACCCCATCGACCATGGTGTGCTCCGGGCTGCCCTCGTCCAGGCGCGCGCTGGTGAGCAGCAGCACGGTGCAGCCGGCAAAGGCCGCATGGCCCTGCAGCTCGGAGACAAACTTCTTGGTGTCCAGCGTGGTTTCGGCACGCACCCGGGCATTGAGCACACCGTCGACGATCAGCAGGCTGGCCTGCTGCCGGGCGATTTCCTGGCGCAGCAGCCGCACCACGGCATCCAGCCCTTCCTGCTCCAGGGTGTCGAAGGCACTGACAAACTGTATCTGATCGCCGACCAGGGTCGGGTCGAAAAAGTCCAGCGTGGCCAGGTACTGGAACAGCCGCTCATGCGACTCGCTCAGCAAAGTGGCCACCAGCACCCGGCCGCCCGTGCGCACGTGCCCGCAGGCCAGCTGATTGGCCAGGATGGTCTTGCCGGCACCCGGCGGGCCTTGAATGATGTAGGAGGCTCCGGCTACCAGCCCACCCCTGAGCAGCGCATCGAGCCCTTCGATACCTGTCGCCAACCGCCTGAGTGCCTGCGCCATGATGCTTACCTGTCGAGTGGGCTGTTGGTCTTGTCCTGATACGTGGGCAAGTAAAGCTGCATGAAAGTTCCATGGCCGGGATCACTGTCGACGTGGATGGCGCCACCGCTCTGCCTGGCAAAACCATATACCTGGCTAAGGCCAAGGCCTGTGCCCTTGCCGAACGCCTTGGTAGTAAAGAATGGCTCGAAAATGCGCGGCAATACTTCTGGTGCAATCCCTTCGCCGTCGTCTTCCACTACAAAGCACACAAAGCTGCCGTGCAGCCCTTCCACCTCGCCCGCCAACTCAACCAACTCGACCGTCAGGCCTATCCGGCCCGACCCTGCGATGGCATCGCGGGCATTGAACAGCAGGTTCAGCAGCACCATCTGCAACTGCCCGGCGTCCACTTCGATCAACGGCAAGCCCGCTTGCAACTGCACCTGTAGCTCAATCGAGCTGGGCAGTGCGTGTTCCAACAGGCCGCGGGTAGCGGCTACAAGGTCTTGCGGTGCAACGCACGCCACATCGAGCTGACGGTGGCGGGCAAAGCTGAGCAGCTGCTGTGTCAGCTCGGTGCCCCGCTGCCCGGCGACGAGAATATGCTGCAGCATGCGCTGGATACGCGCCGGGTCCTGGCTGGCCAGCGCCAGGCGCGCGGAGCTGATGATGATGGTGAGCATGTTGTTGAAGTCATGCGCCAGCCCGCCGGTCAACTGGCCGAGGGCTTCCAGCTTCTGCGCCTGGAACAACTGGGCGCGCACTGCATCCAGCTGCATCGCCGACTCACGGCGGTCGGTAATGTCCCGCGTGACCTTGGCCAGGCCGATGATCTGGCCCTGGTCATCGCGGATCACATCCAGCGCCGCCAGGGCCCAGAACTGTGTGCCATCCTTGCGCACGCGCCAGCCCTCATCCTGCGCCACACCCTGTTCCAGCGCCTGGCGCAGCAAGCGCTCAGGGCGGCCGTCGGCACAATCCTGGGGGGTGAAGAACAGCGAGAAATGCTGGCCGATCACTTCATCGGCGCGGTAGCCTTTGATCCGTTGCGCCCCGGCATTCCACGACACCACATGGCCAGACGGGTTGAGCATATAGATGGCGTAATCCACCACCGACTGAACCAGCTGTTCATAGCGGTGCGCAGGCATGACGGGGTGGTCGAGACAGTCAGCTGAAACCATGAAGACTCCACTGGTACAGCAGGAGGGATGCTATGAGCTTAACCGAGGGTGCCCGGCAGCGGCTAGCGATGCGGCTATTGCCCAAAGGTTCGACCCCTCATTCTGTTGATCATAGGTGCTGCAGTTGACTCAACTATAACAATGGGTTATAAAGCGCGCTTGATTGCAAAGCCCTTCTGCTTAGAAGCGAGCTGGTCGCTGCGACCCCTTCAAGCGTGCGAGTGTGGTGGAATTGGTATACACAGCAGACTTAAAATCTGTCGGCGTGAGCCTTGCGGGTTCGAGTCCCGCCACTCGCACCAAACTTCCTCGAAAAGGCGCCCTTGCGGCGCCTTTTTGCTGCCTGCCAGCAATCCTTGGCGCAACTGCTAAAGTGGAGCTTGTCCCCGTCCACTGGAACGCCACCATGCGCTACTCCCTGTTCGATGGCCAACGCGACATCATTATCTTGATTGCCCGCGTGCTGCTGATGATCCTGTTCGTCTTGTCTGGCTGGGCCAAGCTGACCGGCTTTGATGGCACGGTTGGCTACATGACGTCGTTGGGCGCCCCTGCCCCCATGCTGGCGGCTGCAATTGCCGTAATCATGGAGTTTGTCGTCGCCATCCTGCTGATCCTGGGCTTCTACACCCGTCCGCTGGCGTTTCTGTTCGCGCTATTCGTGCTGGGCACGGCGCTGCTGGGCCACCCGTTCTGGAACATGGTCGACCCCGAACGCAGCGCCAACATGACCCAGTTTCTGAAAAATATGAGCATCATGGGCGGCCTTCTGTTGCTGGCCGTGAGCGGCCCAGGGCGTTTTTCGGTGGACGGGCGCTGAGTCAGTCGTCTTCGCAGTCATCGAACCAGGCTGGGTGATCACGCTCCTCGTCATCGAGGTCATCCAGCGTTTCCTCGTCTTCTTCCACTTCATCCTCGGCGCCTTGGGCATCCGCCTCGGGCTCCATGTCGTCGTAGAGAAATTCATGGTCAAGCAGGTGATCGTGCTCGGGTTCGTGCAGGTCGTCTTCGTCGTGCATGCTGGCTCCTGGGGTGATGGCAGGCCTGTATAGGCTGAACAGGCTCCCAGGTCAATGCGTTCGCTTAATCCTGGGTTAACCGGCCGCATGCAGCCTGCAGGCTCTCCCTTCAAACGTCTTTTGCCCGCCTTTCATGGCGGGCTTTTTTTGGTCCAGGGACCATGACAGCCTCATGACCTGAGCTTCACGAAATACTGACAACCGGATCGGCACACTACCCCTGCTCCGTACGTTCTTGAAGCCCGCCGCACCCTTGCCGCGGGCTTTTCTTTTTGCAGCGTGTTCTTGAAGCCTACGCAAAACCGGTAGGAGCGGCCTTGTGTCGCGATGGGCTGCGCAGCAGCCCCCTTTTTTTGCAGCCTCGCGAGGGCGCGGCCTGCTAACGCTTTGAAGCATGACCTGTAGCAGTTTTGCCCGACCAGCCAAGGGCTATGCTAACCCAGCGATAACCCAAGCTCACTCGGATAGACACGGAGGCTCTTATGAAAGCTGCTGTTGTTGCACCAGGCCGTCGCGTGGCCATAGTAGAGAAACCCCTACGGCCCCTCGAACACGGCGAAGCGCTGCTGAAGATGCAATGCTGCGGCGTCTGCCACACCGACCTGCACGTGAAGAATGGCGACTTCGGTGACAAGACCGGCGTGGTGCTGGGCCACGAAGGCATCGGCGTGGTCCAGGCAGTCGGGCCGGGCGTTACCTCGCTCAAGCCAGGCGACCGTGCCAGTGTTGCCTGGTTCTACCAGGGTTGCGGGCATTGCGAGTACTGCAATAGCGGTAACGAAACCCTGTGCCGCGATGTGAAGAACTCCGGGTACACCGTAGACGGCGGCATGGCCGAGGCCTGCATCGTCAATGCCGACTACTCGGTCAAAGTACCTGACGGCCTCGATTCCGCTGCCGCCAGCAGCATTACCTGCGCCGGCGTCACCACCTACAAGGCGGTGAAAATCTCCAATATCCGCCCCGGCCAGTGGATCGCTATCTACGGCCTCGGCGGCTTGGGCAACCTGGCCCTGCAATATGCCAAGAACGTCTTCAACGCCAAAGTGATCGCCATCGACGTCAACGAAGAGCAACTGCGCTTCGCCAGCGAGATGGGCGCAGATTTGCTCGTCAACCCGCTCAACGAAGACGCTGCGAAGGTTATCCAGGCCAAGACCGGTGGCGCCCACGCTGCCGTGGTGACGGCCGTCGCCAAAGGCGCGTTCAACTCGGCCGTCGATGCCCTGCGCGCTGGCGGGCGACTGGTTGCCGTCGGGCTTCCGTCGGAGTCCATGGACCTGAATATTCCCCGCCTGGTGCTGGATGGGATCGAAGTGGTGGGCTCGCTGGTAGGCACACGCCAGGACCTGCAGGAAGCCTTCCAGTTTGCGGCTGAAGGCAAAGTAGTGCCCAAGGTGACTCTGCGGCCAATCGAGGATATCAACCAGATCTTTGACGAGATGCTGGAAGGCAAGATCAAAGGCCGCATGGTGATCCAGTTCGAAGGTTGATAGCCTGAAAGCAGATCATTCCGAACGACCACAAAGCCCGTAAATGATCCTCTACGGGCTTTTTGCTTTCTCAACAGTCAAGGAACAGACCATGAGCTTCGACTGGCACGCCGGGCCGATTACCAGAGCCACCCCGCTGGACAAGCATTACCGCAACACGCAGAAGGTTCGTCAGTTTCTGCTCAGTGAGTGCGGGGAAGCATTCAAGTTCGACCGTGCATTTATGGCATGGATCAAAAGTGGCACGCCATCCACGATGGGCGAGGTTGCGGACGAATGGCTGCGTATGCAACGGTGACCACCAGCTTCGGGCATCGGTAGCCCGGCTTGCCCAGCCCTGCGATCAGGATTGGCGGCCGCTTCTTTCAGCATCTTGTCCAACGATTCAACCATGCTGGAATAGTCCATTCCTTGACTCCGTCGTTGGTGAGTTTTCACGTACGTTAAACGATAGCGGGCAAACGTTTCAGAATTGCTTGCGCACATGACAAGGTACCAAAGCTCGCCCTCTCTGATGACCCACCATCACGGCTTCAGGTTCAAAGAAAAACGTCAAACCTGGGTCGCCAGGCGCAGCACGTTCGGCTGATGGCAAAGGTTCTCAGTACCCACCACGAAATACCTCGCAGTTTCTCATCAGTAGCGGTTCAATTGCGGGTAATCACCGGTGCCCGAGGGATGCACATGACAATACGCAGCCTGGCCAAGAATCTCCCGCCTGACCCAGCCCATACCGGCTGGGTGCTCGGATGGGGCGTGCTTCGTGACCGCCACCCATGGCATTTTGTCGACGTTTATGCGGACCAGAATACAGCCAAGGTTGAAGCAGAGCGCCTTGGAGCTGGTTACGTCGTCGAGTATGGGTCGCACCGGCTTGGGTCGGATGAATTTATCTGCGGGGTGAGCCTGCCTGAGGGCTAGCGCGTGCCCGAGCAGGGTGAGGACCATGAAGCCCTGGGGAGGACCTGCGTCCTTGGCTTCATCAATTGCCTTGATCACGGCTCAAGCCGCCTCTTCATGCTCAATAAGCGCCCACAACCTTGCCGCCTCAGCGAACTCCAGCATGTCGGCCAACTGGTCTGCGTCAACGTCGCCGCGTCGGTGCGCGAAAACCGCGAGCTCGGCAAGCACTGCGGCCCTGCCATCGGGGTCGGCCACCAGGGCCGGCTGGTCACTCAGCTCGTCCAGCCACGCCGATGGCAGGCTCAACATTTTACCGTCCACAGCTGATCGATCCGCGTCGTGTAGGATTGGCTCATCATCTCCCTCCTCATGCCCCAGTCCGGGGCTGCCGGCACGCTGGCGGCTCGCATCGTCCCCCTCCCCCAGCGCCCGTTGATGTCATCCATCACCTGCATCAGTCGGTCACAGGCCACTGATTGCTTGAGCGCAAACAAGTCCTCTGAAAATTCACCTGGTTGCCGCAGGTCCATCAGCAGCACTTCTGCCTTGCTGTAGCGAAACCCTGGCCTGAAAATTCGCCCGACCGCATCGGTGGCCAGCCGGGTCATCAGCAGCGTGTCGCAGGTTGGGTATGGCAGTTCCACCAGCGCGCCCTGTGCGTGGTGCGCCTCATCCGGGTTGAACATGCCGGTGCGGATGCTGACGCGCATGCGCTTGCACACTGAGCCCTGGGCCCGGAGCTTTTCCGCTGCTCGGCCAACGTACGTGGCCACTGCCTGCTTGATGGGCGCCAGCTCTGTCAGCCGCTTGCCGAACATCCGGCTGCAACAGATTTCCTGCTTCGGGGGTTCGGCCTCGTCCAGTTCCAGGCACGGCGTGCCGGCCAGCTCGCGGGCAGTCTTCTCCACCACCACACTGAATTTCTGCCGCAGCGTCCAGGCATCAGCCTTGGCCAGATCCATCGCCGTGTGAATGCCCATCGCCTCGAGGTGGGCGGTCATCCGCCGGCCAACGCCCCATACTTCCTTCACTTCGGTATTGCGCAGCACCCAATCGCGCTTGAACGGATCGGTAATGTCGACCACCCCGCCCGTCTGCGCCTGCAGGCGCTTGGCCGTGTGGTTGGCCAGCTTGGCGAGCGTCTTTGTGCCGGCGATGCCGACACCCACGGGGATCCCAGTGCACTGGAAGATCCTGGAGCGCAGGGTTCGCCCGAACTGCGTCAGGTTTTCCTGAATGCCCGACAGATCGGCGAAGCATTCATCAATGCTGTAGACCTCGGTGTCAGGCACCATCGATTCGATCAGGGTCATGACGCGCTCGCTCATGTCGCCGTACAGCGCGTAATTACTACTGAAGGCCATGATGCCGTGGCGGCGCAGCTTGTCCTTTGCCTGAAAATACGGCTCGCCCATCTTCACGTAGGGCTTCGCATCGTACGACCTGGCGATCACGCAGCCGTCATTGTTGCTCAACACGACAATCGGGGTCTTGGTCAGGTCCGGCCGGAATACCCGCTCGCAGCTCGCATAGAACGCGTTGCAATCGATCAGCGCAAATACCGGGTCACTGCGCATGGTCGCGAACGCTGTAACGCACGACGCCCCAGATGACCAGCTCGTCGCCCTCCATGATGTACCGTGGTGGGTAGGCAGGGTTTTCCGATTTCAGGATCACCACGCCGTCGCGACGGTGGAGGCGCTTGCAGACCGGCTCGCTGTTTACGGCGGCAATCACCACATCGCCGTGCTCGGCCTCGCGACCGCGGTCTACGATGACGATATCGCCCGAGTAGATCCCTGCACCTTGCATGCTGTCACCCTCGACTTTTACCAGATACACATGGGGCGCACGCAGGTCGAACAGTTCATCAAGGGAAATATGACCTTCCAGATGGTCCGCTGCAGGCGATGGGAACCCCGCAGGAACGTGAAACGAATAGAGCGGTAGCGGTTCGGTGCCGCCGGTTGGCGTACCCAGGGATGTGATGGTCATGACGGAAGGTCCAATGCAAACTGTATGCATATACAGTAAATCTGGCATCGGCTGCCTGGTCAATCCTGGGCGATGAAATTTCTGACGGGCGAGAGGTGGAAGATGTGCGGACGGTACTCGATCTATGAGTCGATGGATCACTACCTGCGCCAGCTATCGCTGGACCTGGTGGTGATCAATGGCTACGACCACGCGCCAATCAGCCGCTACAACGTGGCGCCGTCGACCCGGGTAGAGGTCATACGCCAGGTGGAGGGAGGACTGAGTGTGGATCGGGTCAAATGGGGATGGTCGCCGTTCTGGGCAAAAGGGAAACGTCCGGATCCGATCAATGCTCGGGCCGAAACGGTGGTGACGGGCAAGTTCTTCAAAGGGCTGTGGCCCGCAGGCAGAGTACTGGCACCGGCAAATGGCTGGTTCGAGTGGATTCCTGATCCAGCGGACCCGAAGCGAAAGCAGCCTTTGTACATCACCAGCGCGGATGGCGCGCCGCTGTACTTCGCGGCACTTGCAGAAGTGCACCAGAACATCGAGCCTGACGAGCGCGATGGTTTTGTGATCATCACAGCAGCAGCGGATCAAGGGCTGATCGATATCCACGACCGCAAACCCTTGGTCTTGTCCCCTGAGCTCGCCCGGGAATGGATCGCACCCACTACGTCGCCGCAGCGGGCCGCGGCAATCGTGGAACAGGGCTGCCGGCCCGCAGCAGATTTTCGCTGGTACCCGGTCAGCAAGGCGGTAGGTAATGTCAGGAATGAGGGGGAATCGTTGGTTACGCCACTGGACAACGAAAAGCTGTAGGGTCAGCTAGAGTTTGAGGGGTACAAGCACCGTGAGGTAACCATCATGTTAAAACAAGAAGCAGACGACGTGATTGAACGTATAAGGGACGACCTGCAAAGGCACGGGGTGTTGATAGGCTACGATCCAGAGTTCACGACTGCCGAGTTCGGCTGCGACCTGGACCACCACGTTGCCCAGGTCAGAAATGATCCGGAAGAGCGTGTGGCATGCATAGTGATACATGATGAAGGCTTGTGGACCCAACTCAGGCAAGGGGCCGTGTATCGCTGTGTCGTCAGTGAATGTAACGGAAAGATCTTCGGCATTCCTATCACCATGGAGCCTAGAGCCGATGAGTCCTACACCATTCAATACAAGCTTTGAGGCGTCAGCGGGGTAGGCGCTGCCCGCGAGATCCTTCTCGCAATCGTGCAGCGAGCCAAAAAAATTGAATCCGGCGGTTGTCTTCTCGGTCAGGAATTAAGAACGCAGTAAATCTGACGAGGTGACAGCAATGACTATCCAGGCAGAGACACTCGCTCAACTGACCGAAGCGCTTCAGAAGCGTGGCATGACCCTAGTATCAGACGTGGCATTCACAAGGGCCCCATACCGGTACAACCACCGGTGGATCTGTATCGTGGAGTGACAGCCTGAGCGTTAAGCCGGCGGATCCCCTACTCCAAGGAGAGGGCTGATACGGAAACGACCTGGGTTTTCTACGCACAAAGAAAAACCCCGCAGACGCTAATCTGCGGGGCTTTCGAATGGTGGAGGCCGAGGTCGGAATCGAACCGGCGTAGACGGATTTGCAATCCGGAGCATAACCACTTTGCTACTCGGCCTCAAAGGTCGGATCTAGCTGCTTGCGCTTTGCTATCTCCTTGAAACGCTGAACCTTTTTCAAAGTTTGCTGCGTTTCGATGGGCGCCATTATGTCTTCATTCCTTTAACCTTGCAACCCCCTGAACGAAAAAAAATTTCAACGGGTTCAAGGTGTTAGCGCAGGCGACCGAGTTTACTCCATAAGCCCACCACAGTGTTCTCCACCGTGCCACTGGCCGCCATGCCGATCCGCTCTTGCAAGCTCTTGCGCTCGGCGTAGTGCAGGTGGAACAGGTTGGCGTTGCGCGCGCGCTCGCTGAGGTACTCGTCGCTGGTCTGCAGTTGGTCCACCAGCTGGCGGTTGAGGGCTGCAACGCCGAGCCAGACTTCGCCAGTGGCCACTTCGTCGATGTGCAGTTGCGGGCGGTAGCGGGCGACAAAGTCCTTGAACAGCTGGTGGGTGATGTCCAGGTCTTCCTGGAACTTCTCCCGGCCCTTGTCGGTGTTCTCGCCAAACACGGTCAGGGTGCGTTTGTACTCGCCGGCAGTCAGCACTTCGAAGTCGATATCGTGCTTCTTCAACAAGCGGTTGACGTTAGGCAGCTGCGCCACCACCCCGATCGAACCCACTACGGCAAACGGCGCACTGACGATTTTCTCGCCGATGCAGGCCATCATGTATCCGCCGCTGGCGGCCACCTTGTCGATGCACACGGTCAGCGGGATGCCCGCCTGACGAATGCGCGCCAGTTGCGACGCCGCCAGGCCGTAGCTGTGCACCAGGCCACCACCGCTTTCGAGGCGCAGCACCACTTCATCACGCGCTGTGGCGAGGGTCAGCAGCGCGGTAATTTCGTTGCGCAGGCTTTCGGTGGCAGAGGCTTTGATGTCGCCATCGAAGTCCAGCACGAAGACCCGGCCCTTCTCGTCGGCCTTGCCTTTCTTCTGCTGTTTTTCCGCCTTGGCCTGCTGCTTGCGCAAAGCCTTGAGCTGGCCCTTGTCGAGCAGGCCGGACTCCAGGCGCTCGCGCAGGTCCTTGTAGAATTCGTTCAGGCGGGTGACCTGCAGTTGCCCACCCGGCTTGCGCCGCCCTTTGCTGCGCAACCCGGCGATGGCCGACAGCACCACGAGGATGGCAATGACCAGGGTGGCGGTTTTGGCGAGAAAGCTTGCGTATTCGGCAAGAAACTCCACGTTGACTCCTTAAATACCTGCGCCAAAGCGGCGCGTAACTGATGCAAGCATACCGCTGCGCCCAAGGTGCTGCCAGCCGGTGTAAACGCTGGCAACACCTTTCAAACAACCTTTTCAAACGCTTGTATGTTTTTTCGTTGACAGCCCGTGTGCTGCATCCTAACCTCGCAGCAACCTCCAGACAGGCCGGAACCTTTCGTGGGCAACCTCTACCTGATCCGACATGGCCAAGCCTCCTTCGGTGCCGATGACTACGACGTCCTCTCGCCCGTGGGCGTGCGCCAGAGCCACGCCCTGGGTGAGCACCTGGCCCAACTGGGTATTCGGCTGGACCGCTGCGTGGCAGGCGACCTGCGCCGCCAGCAGGATACCGCGCGCCTGGCCCTGCAGGCCTTGCATGCCAGCGGCTGCCCGGTGCCGGCTGTTGAGACCGACGCGGCGTTCAATGAGTTCGATGCCGATGGCGTCATCCGCGCCCTGTTGCCCGGGCTGCTGCCAGAAGAGCCCGATGCCCTGCACATCCTGCGCAATGCTGCGCAACACCGCAGCGAATTCCAGCGCCTGTTCGCATTGATGGTGCAGCGCTGGCACACGGGCGAACATGCCGACGATGGCCTGGAAAGCTGGCAGGCTTTCATCTGCCGTGTACAAGCTGGCCTGGAACGCGTGCTCGATACCGCTGGCAGCGGTGACAATGTCGCTATCTTCACCTCGGGCGGCACCATTGCCGCCCTGCTCCACCTGGTGACACGTATTACCCCCAGCCAGGCGTTCGCGCTGAACTGGCAGATCATCAACACGTCGCTCAGCCAGCTGAAGTTTCGCGGCCGCGACGTGGCACTGGCCTCCTTCAACAGCCAGGCCCATGTGCAGCTGTTGAGGGTACCGGAGCTTGTCACCTATCGATGAGCCCGGTTTGTTGTGTCCCTGCGGGGACGTGTAAATAACTCTATAAGGAATGCGCCATGACCTCCGTAGCTGATGCCGTCAAAAAAATGCAAGAGAAGTTCAACCCATCCGCTGCCGCCGGCCTGGACCTGGTGTTCGGCTTCAACATCACCGACGAAGACAAGCAATACGCGCTGATCGTCAAAGACGGCACCTGCGACCTGCAGGAAGGCGAAAACCCGGACGCCAACTGCACCCTGGTGATGGACAGCGAAACCCTGAAGGGCATCGTCAGTGGTGAAACCGACGGCATGCAGGCCTTCATGGGCGGCAAGCTGCGCGTTGAAGGCGACATGATGCTGTCGATGAAACTCAGCGAGCTGTTCCCGTCCTGAGGGCTGGGTACACTGGATGATCGAAAAACCGAAGCCATAGCGGCTTCGGTTTTTTTTTGGCCTGCATTCGGTGCAGTGATCGACCTGCAACACCCTCGCCTATATGGCACTTGGCACGCTTGTTCCAGCGCCGTCAGGCCATTAGATTAGCCAATAGTCCTTGCGATCGAGAATAAGGAAAACGCATGACGCTCACCGACCAGTCCACCCAGGTACGCCCCGGCGAAGAACTCGACGCGGCCGTCATCGACCCTTACCTCAAGGCCAACATCCCCGGCCTGGACGGCCTGCCGAGCATAAGCCAGTTCCCTGGGGGGGCCTCCAACCTCACCTACCTGGTCAGCTACCCGGGCCGGGACTTTGTGCTGCGCCGCCCGCCATTCGGGCAAAAGGCCAAGTCAGCCCACGACATGGGCCGCGAGTTCCGTATCCTCAACCAGTTGAACAGCGGGTTCCCCTTCTGCCCCAAAGCGTATGTGCACTGCACCGACAGCAGCCTGATCGGCGGCGAGTTCTACGTCATGGAACGGGTCAAGGGCATCATCCTGCGCTCGGACATCCCTGCCGAGCTGAACCTTGACGCCAGCCGCACCGAGGCCCTGTGCAAAAGCTTTATCGACCGCCTGGTCGAGTTGCACCAGGTGGACTACAACGCCTGTGGCCTGGCCGACCTGGGCAAGCCGGCAGGCTATGTGCAGCGCCAGATCGAGGGCTGGACCAGCCGCTACGAAAAAGCCCTGACCCCGGATGCCCCGCGCTGGGAAACGGTGACCGCGTGGTTGCACGATAAAATGCCCGCCGACCATCCAAAGCCCGCCATCGTGCACAACGATTACCGCTTCGACAACGTGATCCTCGACGCCGACAACCCCATGCGCATCATCGGTGTGCTGGACTGGGAAATGGCCACCCTGGGCGACCCGCTGATGGACCTGGGCAACAGCCTGGCCTACTGGATCGAGGCCGACGACCCGGCGCCGGTGCAGCTGATGCGCCGCCAGCCGAGCAACGCGCCCGGCATGCTCACCCGCCGCCAGTTCGTGGATTACTACGCCGAGCGGGCGGGCATCGCGCTGGACAACTTCGATTTCTACTACTGCTATGGCCTGTTCCGCCTGGCCGGCATTGTCCAGCAGATCTACTACCGCTATTACCACGGCCAGACCCAGGACAAGCGTTTCGCCCAGTTCATCCACATGAACCGCTTGCTGGAGCAGATGAGCTTGCAGGCCATTGCAAAGTCCAGCCTCTGAACAACGCCTACGACGACGGATAACAAGGAAAACAGCATGTCCAAGACCCACCTGTTCGACCTCGACGGCAAGATTGCCTTCGTTTCCGGCGCCAGCCGCGGCATCGGCGAAGCCATCGCCCACCTGCTGGCCCAGCAAGGTGCCCATGTGATCGTTTCCAGCCGCAAGCTGGACGGTTGCCAGCAGGTGGCCGAGGCGATCATCGCGGCGGGTGGCAAGGCGACGGCGGTGGCCTGCCACATCGGTGAACTGGAGCAGATCCAGCAGGTGTTCGCCGGTATCCGGGAACAATTCGGGCGCCTGGACATCCTGGTCAACAACGCCGCCACCAACCCGCAGTTCTGCAACGTGCTGGACACCGATCCGAATGCCTTCCAGAAGACCGTGGACGTGAATATCCGTGGTTACTTCTTCATGTCGGTAGAGGCCGGCAAGCTGATGCGCGAGCATGGCGGCGGCAGCATCATCAACGTGGCATCGATCAACGGCGTGTCACCCGGCCTCTTCCAGGGTATCTATTCGGTGACCAAGGCGGCAGTCATCAACATGACCAAGGTCTTCGCCAAGGAGTGCGCCCAGTTCGGCATTCGCTGCAACGCCCTGCTGCCGGGCCTGACCGACACCAAGTTTGCCTCTGCACTGGTGAAAAACGATGCCATCCTGAACGCCGCACTGCAGCAGATTCCGCTCAAACGCGTGGCCGACCCCAAGGAAATGGCCGGCGCGGTGTTGTACCTGGCCAGCGATGCGTCCAGCTACACCACTGGCACGGCACTCAACGTCGACGGCGGCTTCCTGTCCTGATCAGGCTTTGACCGCCACCAAGGTGTAGCTCAGGGGCAGGCGTGCAGGCTGCTCGCGCAAGCGATACTCACCATCGCTGCCCTTGACCATCTGCCCCGGTAGGGCCTCCCAAGGGATGCTCTGGTGCTCGACCAGCACCGTCAGTTGCAACCCATGCGCCAGCAGGGCAGTAACGACTTCACCCAGGCCGTGGTTCCATTCGTGGGTTTCGGTGTGGGCAAGGCGCTGTTCAGTTTCAACGTAGGTCTGGTCGTTGTGCCACACCGTGGGCGCTTCGTGCTCGAAATACGGGTATTCGAGTTGCAGGCGGTCCTGGTGGTCTTCATTCACGGCCATCAGCATCGGGTGCCCATCACGCAGGAACAACCGCCCGCCCGGTTTCAGCAGCGCCGCGACCGTGCGTGCCCAGGGCTCGATGCGGGGCAACCAGCAGAGCGCGCCGATACCGGTGTAGACCAGGTCGAACGTGCCTGCCGGCAGTACCTTGTCGGCGGCATAGACGTCGGACTCTACATAGTCGATGGGCACCGCGCAGCGCTCGGCCAGTGCCCGCGCTTCGGCCAGCGAAGCCGCGGAATAGTCCAGGCCGCTAACCTTGGCGCCAAGGCGCGCCAGCGAAAGGGTGTCGGTGCCAATGTGGCACTGCAGGTGGACGGTCTTCAGCCCATTGATATCGCCGAGCAAAGGCAGGTCGAAGCGCACGGTTTCGGACAGGTGCCCGGGGCGCTGGACCAGAATCTCGACTTCGTAGTCCTTCGAGGCAGCGTGCAGCGGGGCGCGTTCGTCCCAACTGGTGCGGTTGAGTTGCAGTGAACGGTCCATGGTGTCTTCCTTGAGTGGTAACGGCTCATGCTAGTTGCCACTTGGCCATCTACGACACCACTGCATTGCTAAAAATTGTAAAGAGCAAACAACTGGACTGCACTGGCCCTTGTAGGAGCGGCCTTGCGCCGCGATAGGGCTGCGCAGCAGCCCCAGCAATATGTGCATTTGCGCTGAAACCCTGGGGCTGCTTCGCAGCCCTATCGCGACGCAAGGCCGCTCCTACAGGTCGGCGATAAAGCCGTTACAGGCTCCGGCCTTTACAGGCAGGTAGCCGCCGCTGCCCGGCGCTGCAGCGCCACGCCGTCATTCTTCTGCGCGTAGTAATCCACCCGCGCCCCACCCGCCTGCGGGTAAACGTCCACAAACGCTTCGGCCTCACGGGTATACACGGTAAACCCGCCCTGCTTGCGCGGTTCCAGGTAGCCACTGGCATCGTCGCCGAACACCTTCTCTTCCTGCCAGCTGAACTGGATGCACTGCGCCACCAGCTGCGGCGCCTTGTACGAATCGAGCTGCGCAGTCGGCTTGCCGCCGCGGGCCGTCTCCATGGTCGCAGAAGCACAACCGACCAGTATCAGCGCCGCGGCCATCGGCAGAATCGCACGCATGTTCCATCCTCGGGTATCGAAAAAGAAGCGACTCTAGCACTCGCGAGCATCCCGAGTGAATTGTCACGCGCATGCCGCTGTCGCAGATAAGGTATGCCGCCATAAGGAGCACCACATGAAGCTTCACTATCTGCTACTCGCCGCCCTGCCCTGCCTGCCCCTGGCCGTCAGCGCCGCGCCTTCCAGCGAAGAAAGCATCACCGCCCCGGAAACCCACAATCGCACGCTTGAAGTGGGCGACAAGGCCCCGGACCAGTACAAACGTGACGAGGAGGCTATCAAGGACTGGAAAGCCAAAGGCTTGCCCGCACCCGAGAAGGAAAGCCATTGGGTACGTATGGGCGAGCATTACGTGCTGGTGCAGATCACTAATGGTGTAGTGCTGGCGATCCAGCCGGCGTCCTGATTCAACCCGCCTGGATCAATGCCGCCATGTGCACCGTGTTGCGCCCGGCGGCCTTGGCCTGGTACAGCGCAGCATCCGCCTGGGCCAGCAGGTTGGCGGTGCTGTCGTTGGGGCCCGGTACGCCACAGCACAGGCCGACGCTGAAGCGCAACTCGATCTGGTCACCGGCAAAACACGCCGGGCTACGCGCAATGGCCTCGCGCAGCCCTTGCAGCGCAGCCATCGCCCCGCTGCGGTCAGTGCCCGGCAGCACCAGCAGGAATTCCTCACCGCCATAACGGCCCAGGCTGTCACCCTGGCGCAGCCGCTGCTGCAACTGGCGCACGCAATGGCACAGCACCTCGTCGCCGGCCAGGTGCCCATACAGGTCGTTGATGCGCTTGAAATGGTCGATGTCGATCATTGCCACGGCCAGGCTGGCCTGTTGCTGGCGGGCATGGTCCAGCGCCACGGCAAACCGTTCCAGTATCGCCCTGCGGTTGAATGTGCCGGTCAGCACATCGTGCAGGGCCAGGTGCTGCAAACGGGACTCGCTGCGCTCCTTGGCCATCAGCACCAGCCCGATCGAATACATCATCACCGTCGCCGTGCCGATTGCCACGGAAATGCTCTGCTTGAGGTTGCTGGTGTCGTAACGCATTTCCACCGCCGTGCCATTGGCCACCGCGACCACACGCATGCCCAGGCCGACCAGGCTGATCAACGCACCGATCTGCAGCAGCAAGTGGGCCCTGCCCGGCCGCTCGGCATGGCGCCACGCCCAGTAAAGGATCAGCGAGCACTGCAGCATCAATACCAGTGTCGCCAGCAGCATGCGCGGCTCCAGCGTATCGAGCAGCAGCATCAGCCCCACCAGCATGCAGGCGGGGATGACGAAAATGACACGCCAGGGCACCACCTGCTCACGTACCCGGAACAGGCTGGCGGTGTACAACGCCAAAGCCAGCGACAGCAAGCTGTTGCCCAGCCCATAGCTGACCCACAGCGGGGCCTGGGCATAGACGGTGTAGCAGACATAAGCCAGGGCATGCACCAGCAGCCCGCAACCCGTGAGCAGCAGGTTGTCACGGCGATTGCTGCGCCCGACCAGCAACAGGCAGAAGGCCAGAATGGTTGCAACCAAGGCAACGGCGGCGAACAACGTGGGGGTGTGGGCGATCATCGTGATTCACCGAGTGGCAGATTGCCGTCTTGGCTGCGGCTTACCTCACAGTCTAGGGGGACATTGCGCACTCGACCATGACCGAATGGGACAGAACAGCAGCCCTCAAGCTCGCCGCTTATCACTGCAGCGACAATTTTTTGCCCGCCCGGGAAACCAAATGGATCATTCCCAGTCTCAGGAAGTGTCCCGTAAACCATTGCGGATCAAGGACCTATATCGTGATGACCCGCCTTGCAAGCCTTTCGCTGATTGCTGCCGTCCTGCTGACCGCAGGCTGCCACAGCCACCGCTACCATGACGACGACGATGGCTGGCGCGACCGCGACCGTGGCCACCGCCACCACCATCGGCATGACCGCGATGACGATGACAATCGTCAGTACCGCGGTGACCGCGACTACCGCTGAAGCGTCTTTGCACCCCTGACCTGCCGCCCGCTGCGCGGCACTTTAACCTGATGATTCCTTTGAGGTTCGTATCATGCGTCTGACTCTGCCTTCCCTTGCCCTCGGCCTGCTGCTTTGCCAGGGCGCTTTCGCCGGTGACGGTACTGCCGCCATTGGCGGTGGCCTGGGTGGTGTGCTGGGTAACGTTGTCGGTCAACAACTGGGCGGCAAGACCGGCGCGGCCATCGGTGCCGGCGTCGGCGGCGCAGCCGGCAGTGCGGTAGGTGCGCGCAAGGGCAACCGTACCGAAGCCGCCATCGGCGGTGGCCTGGGCTCGGCTGGCGGCTCGCTGCTGGGCGGCGCGGTGGGCGGCAAGACCGGCTCCACCGTCGGTGCCGGCCTGGGCGGCGCGGCCGGTGGTGCCCTCGGCAACCACCTGGGTGATGACAACCGCGGCAGCAAGAAGCACCGCCGTCACCGTCACTGATTACCTGACTCAGGGGCTGCTGCGCAGCCCTTTTTGTTGCAGCACATCAACACCCCCTTCATCACGAACTGGCACACTGGCTGCTACTGTCTATCGTGACCCGTGTGAAGGAACACCCCCCACCCATGAACCAAGATCTGCTCTGGGTCCTCGGCCTGCTGGCCATCGTCGTCCTCTTGTTCATCATCAATCGCCCACGCATGGACGTGGTCGCGCTGATGGTGATTCTGGCCCTGCCGCTACTCGGCATCCTTACCGTGGAGCAGGCCCTGGCCGGCTTCAGCGACCCCAACGTGGTACTGA
This sequence comes from Pseudomonas sp. BP01, assembly GCF_022760795.1. Classification (NCBI taxonomy): domain Bacteria; kingdom Pseudomonadati; phylum Pseudomonadota; class Gammaproteobacteria; order Pseudomonadales; family Pseudomonadaceae; genus Pseudomonas; species Pseudomonas sp. BP01. The sequence goes on along the minus strand of NZ_JAFBKA010000003.1, from coordinate 65,559 downwards.
TCGCCGCCCTGTTCGTCATCGGCGAAGGCCTGGTGCGCACCGGTATTGCCTACCGCATTGGCGAATGGATGAGCGAGCGGGCCGGCAATAGCGAAACACGTCTGCTGGTGCTGCTGATGGTGGCCGTGGCCGGGCTAGGGTCGATGATGAGCTCCACCGGCGTGGTGGCCATTTTCATCCCGGTGGTGCTGAGCATTGCCGCGCGCCTGCAACTGTCGCCCAGCCGCCTGATGATGCCACTGGCGTTTGCCGGGCTGATCAGCGGCATGCTTAGCCTGGTGGCCACACCGCCCAACGTGGTGGTGCACAGCGAGCTGGTGCGCAATGGCGAGGCGGGCTTCAGCTTCTTCAGCTTTACCCCGTTCGGGCTGGTCGTGCTGGTGTTGGGCATCGGCTACATGCTGCTGACCCGGCACTGGCTGAACGGCGAAGTGCGCAAGGACGGCCGCGTGGAAACCCGCCGCACCCTGCTGGACCTGGTGCTGGACTACAAGCTCAACGGCCGTGAACGGCGCCTGCGTATACGCCCTCATTCACCGCTGATCGGCCACACCCTCGGCGAGCTGGAGTTGCGCACCCGGCACGGCGCCAACGTGATCGGCATCGAGCGCCAGCACAAGTTCACCACACGGGTGATCGGCGCCGACTCCAACACCGTGCTGCACCAGGGCGACGTGCTGCTGCTCGACCTGTTTGCCAACCGCGACGACTTGCGCAGCCTGTGCCAGACCATGCAACTGGAGCCACTGCACTTCAAGGCGGCTTATTTCATCGATCAGTCCCAGGAGCTGGGCATGGCCGAGGTCTCGCTGCCACCGGGCTCGCAGCTGATCGGCAAGAGCATTCTCGAACTGGCCTTCCGCACCCGCTTCGGCCTCAACGTGGTGGGCCTGCGCCGGGAACAGGCGGCGATCGAAGAGCAACTGGTGGAAGAACAACTGCGCCTTGGCGATACCTTGCTGGTGGTCGGCCCGTGGAAGGCCGTGCGCCAGTTGCAAAGCCAGCCCAAAGACTTCCTGGTACTGAGCCTGCCCGCCGAGATCGACCAGGTCGCGCCAGCCCGCACCCGTGCGCCGCAGGCATTGCTTAGCCTGGCGGTAATGGTCGGGCTGATGGTGAGCGGTGCCGTGCCCAATGTCATCGCGGCCTTGATCGGTTGCCTGCTGATGGGCGCCGGCCGCTGCATCGACATGAACAGCGCCTATCGGGCCATTCATTGGCAAAGCCTGGTGCTGATCGTCGGCATGCTTCCGTTCGCCCAGGCACTGCAAAAAACCGGTGGTATCGACCTGGCGGTGGGTGGGCTGGTCAGCGTGCTGGGTGGCGCCGGCCCCAGTGCCATTCTCGCCTGCCTGTTCGCCGTCACGGCGGTGATTGGCCTGTTCATTTCCAACACGGCCACTGCAGTATTGATGGCACCGGTGGCTGTCAGTACCGCAGCGCAACTGGGCATGTCGCCCTACCCGTTTGCCATGACCGTGGCGCTGGCCGCGTCGGCGGCGTTCATGACGCCGGTGTCATCGCCAGTCAACACACTGGTGCTGGGCCCCGGGCAATACCGTTTCGCCGACTTCGTCAAAATCGGCGTGCCGTTCACCGTACTGGTGATGGTGGTCACCGTCGTAATGGTGCCGTGGTTCTTCGGGTTGTAAGGAAAGCGGCAAGGATTAGAAGCAGTTTGACATTATCTCGACCGATCGCGGCAGATTGACATCAAGTGGCCTGACGAAACACACTGGGGGCAATTGCCCCAGGTGCTTCAAGGCGTTGTCCTGGATTTCGTTTCCGCTTGCCGGTCGAGTTCATGGTTTTTCCAGCCCAATCGCGCTTGTTGCCTTACGTAGTTCTGCTTTGCCTGACCTTTGCCCTCACCCTGGGCGGCATTCTGGCACGCCCGATCGAATCGCTGTCGCTGTTCTGGCCAGTGAACGCTGTGTTGGCCGGCGTGCTGCTGCGCTACCCCCGCCAGGCCACACTGACCGGTTTCAGCCTGGTCTGGCTGGCCATGGTCGGTGCCGACCTGCTGTGTGGCAGTGCCTGGGTGCCGGCCCTGTGGTTCAACCTGTGCAATCTTGGTGTGGTGGTCACCCTCTGGCAGCTGCTGTCGCGCTTGCCCCGCCTGCACCGGCGCATGCGCACGCCGCACGGCGTTCTCAGCGTGTTCGCCGCCTGTGCCGCCGCCGCCATGGTGGCGGCCAGCATGGCAGCGGTCATGGCTGCACCATGGTTCGAGCAATCCTTGCGCGCCACCTGGCTGGCCTGGTTCAGCGAACAGTTCTCGACCAGCGTGCTGGTGCTGCCAGTGCTACTCACCGCGCCCTCGGTACGGGCCCTGGTGCGCGGGGGTGCCCAGGCCATCCGCCTGGCGCCGCTGCTTGTGCTGCTGGTCTCGCTGGCGGTCAGCATTGCCTTTGGCGGCCCCGGTGCCATTGCCTTCCCGATTGCCGCCTTGCTGTGGTGTGCCTGGACCTACTCGCCATTCATGGTTTCGCTGCTGACACTCACCGCCGGCAGCACCTTGATTGTGGCGGTGGCGCAAAACCTCATGCACTTCAGCGTGCCGCAAAGCGAGCCTGGGGTGACCACGCTGATGTCGGCGCGCCTGGGCATTGCCATGCTGGTGCTCGGCCCGCTGGTGGTGGCCTGCGTCAGCCAGGCCAACCGCAGCCTGATGGCCCGCCTGGCGCACCAGGCCACCATCGACCACTTGACCGGCGTGCTCACCCGCAGCGCCTTCACCCGCCGCGCCAACGCGCTGCTGGACAGCCGCCAGCAGCATGCCCAGGCGCTGCCACTGACCCTGATGATGCTGGACATCGACCACTTCAAGTCGATCAACGATGCCCACGGCCACGGGGTTGGTGACCAGGTGCTGCGCCAGTTCGCCAGCACCCTGCAAGACCAGTTGCACAACGATGAACTGCTCGCGCGCCTGGGCGGCGAGGAGTTCGTCGTCATCCTCCCGGGCCTTGCGCCAGAACGTGCCAAGTTCACCGCCGAACGCCTGCGCCGCGCGGTACAGGACCTGCACGTGGTGCAGGCCGACCAGCGCTTGCAGATTACCGTGAGTATCGGCCTGGCCGGCTGTGACGCCAATATCCCGGCCCCCAGCCTGGATGCGTTGCTGGCAAGTGCCGACCAGGCGCTGTACCGGGCCAAAGCCCATGGCCGCAACCGCGTCGAACAGGCAGAAGCACAGCGCCAGGTGGTGTGAGTCAACCGGCCAGCAAGTCCCACGACAGCTTGGCGATCAGCACGCACAGCAGTATCAGGAACAGCCCGCGCACAAAGCCTGCGCCCTTGCGTACCGCCAGCCAGGTGCCGGTAAGTGCCCCGAGCACATTGCACGCGGCCATGGGCAGCGCGATGGCATACAGCACGTTGCCCGAAGGCACGAAGAACACCAGCGCCGCCAGATTGGTGGCAATGTTCACCACCTTGGCCGAGGCCGAGGCGTGCAGGAAGTCCAGGGCAAAAAAGCGGATGAACAGGAAGATCAGGAAGCTGCCGGTGCCAGGGCCGAACAGGCCATCGTAAAAGCCGATCGCGCCACCGATCAGCACCGCCAGGCATTGCTCCTTGCGGCCGATGTGCGCAGGCTTGTGCAGCGTGCCGAAGTCTTTCTTGATAAAGGTGTAGATGGCCATCAGCACGATCATCACCAGCACGGCCGGGCGCATCACACTGGGCGGCACCAGTGACACCGTGGCCGCACCAGCGAACGACATGACAAAGGCGCTGAGCGCCGCCGGCACGATCAGCCCCCAGTCCAGCGTCACCTTGCGAATGAACGAGCGCGCCGCGAAGGCCGTACCACAGACCGACGCCAGCTTGTTGGTACCGAGCAAAGCCGCTGGCTGCGCGGTGGGCAGCACATTGAACAAGGCCGGGATCTGGATCAGCCCGCCGCCCCCCACTGCGGCATCGATCAGCCCAGCAGCAAAGGCGAACACAGAAAGCACAGCAATATCCATCATGACGCAGTTCCAGGCAGTGAAGACGCCTGCAAGGCTAATCAAAGTGTCGCGCTTGTGTTGAAATGCCGTATTGCAAAAACTGCAACAAGGAGCAGGCAATGGCATTGGACATGTTGCGGGAAATTCAGGCGTTCGTCAGCGTGGCGCACAAGCGCAGCTTCGTGGCCGCCGCACGTGCACTGGGGCGCTCGCCCAGCGCGGTAACCCGCGCGGTACAAACCCTGGAAGACAACGCGGGAAGCAAACTGCTCAACCGCAACGCCAACGCGGTAACCCTCACCGAAGCCGGCGAGCGCCTGCTGCCCCATGCCGAACGCTTGCTGGATGTGCAACGTGATGCTGCCGACGAGTTGGCCGCGCTCAGCGGCAGCGCCCAAGGCTGGATACGCTTTGCCGTGCCGCAACTGCTGGGTGAACATGTATTGCCACAGGTGCTTGCCGAGTTCTCCCGCTGCCACCCCAAAGTGACCTTGGACGTACAGTACTGCGACGAAACCCTCGACCCGCTGCAAGGCAAGTTCGATTTCGTGGTGCGTGGGGCCTTCCCGCAATCAAGCGAGCTGATCGGCTACCCGCTGTGGCCCTACCAGCGTCACCTGTATGCCAGCCCGGCGTACCTCGCCGTGGCCGGCACGCCCCAGCAACCAGAGGACCTCGAAGGGCATGCGCTGATCCTGCACACCGCTCCGCGCATTCTCAAGGCCTGGCATTTTTGCCGCGACGACCAGATCACCAGCCTGCGCCCCAGGCCCCGGCTGCGCCTGGACTCAGGTGATGCGGTGTACCACGGCACCCTGGCCGGCGCAGGCATCGCCCGCCTGGCTGCCTGGGTTGGCGAAGCACAGGTCAAGGCCGGGCGGTTGGTACGGGTATGCCCGCACTATCGCCTGACTTCCAGCAGCGGCCAGGACCCGCAGATGCATGCCGTGTACCCTGCTGGCGAGCTGCCGGCGCGGGTGCGCGACTTGCTGACGGCGTTGCGCCGTGCCGGCCTCGCCTGCTGAAACAGCCCCCTGAAATGACTGTTCAATTTCTGCTCAATTTAACAGAGCCCGCCGCGGGCCTGGCTTGCAGCACTTTATCCACAGACCTACCCACGTTTTTTGTGGACAGATTTCCCAACGCAAAGAACGACTTATCGCACAACCAGCAACGCCGTGTTTGCCAGCTTGACCAGCTCGATCCACTCCGGCGTACTGATCACGCCAGCCTGCTCCAGCACCAGGGCATCGCGCAATGCCTGGTCATATCCCTGCTCATCAAGTGTGCCTTCGGCAAGAAAACGGCTACGCCACTCCAGCATGGCTGAAGTGCCTTTCTTGTATTCCATTGATGTATCGACTCCAAGGCAAAAAGACCGGCCCGAACGAGCGGCGGCGTGAGACTACACGAGGCTTTTGCACTTGAGAATGACTTGCACCTACCGCTGGTCCAGCAGTGCAAGAGGGGAGAATACTGGCCAATTGGCCAGGTATTGGGCCCGCCAGTTGAAGTAGACGGGCCGCGCAGGAAAACCCGTTGAAGTCAGCTTGGCGGAATGGTGCCAAGAATACCAATCAGAATGGTCAGTAGCAGAAAACCACCCAGGAACAGCGCCAGCTTGCCCATTGGAACCTCTACAGTTGTGATGCGGGAATGGGCATATTGTCGGGCTTGGGCTGATACGGTTACAGATTCAGGTTTGTGGAAAAAAAGCGGATCAGATACAGCGCAGATACATTATTGCTACATGAGATTTCAAGACGTGTTACAGGCTCCGGCTGCAACCACGCAGGGTGGCCTGCCCTTGGAGAGGTGACTGAGCCCAGCTGACACGGGAAGTCGAGCGCGATTGGGAGCACATGAATTGAAACGCAATTTGTAGGACTTTTTACTGTGCGCTGTGGGAAGTATCGCGGTAGGAGCGCCAACCTGTATGAAACATCAGTTTCTCCAGCAGATTCGAGCTGCTACGGTCCATTTTTCCTACAACGGCACGGAAGCCTACACCACGAGAAAAGCATGGACCCGTTCAATACTTCGGCCCTGAAGCTACAAAAAAAATTGCTGGACCTGCGCCTTGAGTGTGACCGCCTGAGAAGTGAGGGCAAGGACGTGGAAGCGGACCTTCTGGCTGGCCCTATAGCGCGGATTGAAGCGGCTCTCAGGCAGTTGCCGGACAGCCTGAAGCCCGTGACCTTGCAGTGACCCCTACTGCTCCCGCAAAGCATGCCCCGGACCTGTAGGAGCGGCCTTGTGTCGCGACAGGGCTGCGTAGCAGCCCCGGCAATCTATGCATTTTCGCTGAACCCCTGGGGCTGCTGCGCAGCCCTTCGCGACACAAGGCCGCTCCTACAAAAGCCGCGCAGCGGGGCGGCTTCAGAACAGCTTGACCGTATAACTCAGGATCAAGCGGTTCTCATCGATGTCGGTGCGGTAGTTGGAGCGCGCCATCACATTGCGCACCCGCACCCCAAGGCCGGCCAGCGGCCCGCTCTGCACCACGTAGGCCAGGTCCAGGTCACGCTCGCGGTCACGCCCTTCAAAGCCCAGCCCGGTGTCCACGTCGCGCCCTTTCACATAACGCAGTGTCGACGTCAGGCCCGGAAGCCCCAAGGCGACAAAGTTGTAGTCATGCCGCACCTGCCACGAGCGTTCGCCCGGCGCCGAAAACTCATAGGTCGGCAGCGTATTACCCATCGGGTTGGTGTTGGCACCCACCTGGATAAAGCCATCATCGCCGCCGATCTGCTGGTAGCCCACGTAAAAGGTATGCCCGCCGGTCTTGGCCGAGAACAGGCTGAACAGCGCATGGTTGTCGTAGTCACCGGCAATCTTGCGGCCGTCCTCGCGGGCATCGAAATAGCCGGCATTGACCCCCAGCGTCCAGTCCCCCAGCGGCTCGGCGTGCTTGAAGCTGTAGAAGCGCTGCTGGTAGATATCCTCCAGTTGCGCCTGCCACACACCGACGCTGGTACGGTTGTCGTTGAAGGCATAGTCGGCGCCAACGTAGTTGAAGCGATCACTGGTAAAGCGCGCCAGCCGCGCCGGGTTGATCGGGTCGTTGACCAGGGCGTACATTTTCTGGCTGTTGGACGAGTCGCGCAGGCTGGTGGAGCGGAACTGGCCGGCATTCAGGGTCAGCCCGGCAAACTCGCGCGATTCCAGCATCGCGCCCTGGTAGGTCGGCGGCAGCAGGCGCAAATCGCTGAACAGCAGCACAGGCAGGTTGGGCATCAACTCGCCCACCTTCAGTTCGGTTTGCGAGACCTTGAACTTGATCGCCGCCCCCAGGCGGCTGTATTCGTCCGCCGACTTGCCGCTGTCCAGGCTGGGCAGCAAACCCGACCTGGCATGCTGCGGGCTGCTGTCGAGCTTGAACCCCAGCAGGCCGGTCACATCCACGCCGACGCCGAGCGTGCCCTGGGTGTAGCCAGAGCTTGCGTTCAGGATAAAACCCTGTGCCCATTCCTGGGTACGCGACTGGGTGCTCGCGCCCTTGATATCGGCATAATCGCGGCTGAAGAAGTAATTGCGCGCCTGCAGCGTGGCGCGGGCACCTTCGATGAAACCGGCCTCTTCTGCCGAGGCCTCGGCGCACAACGCGGCGGCAATACACCCGCCGGCCAGGCACGCAGATGAAGAAAAACGCGGTGCAGTGGAATCTTGCATGGAGCTACTCCTGGATTCGGGCAACAGCAACCCGGCGCGGCGGCCGTGTATGGCCGCCAACGTGCGGGTTGCATCGAGAGAGGGTCGGCAGGCGGGCACCCGGCCCGCCTGCCCTGCCGTTGCTTGAAGCGCTGGGCCGCTAGCGGTTGACCAGCTTCGCCGGCAAGGCGATGACCAGGAAGCAGCTGAGGATCAGGCAGCCGGCAAACACCCACAGCGCGGCGTGTGAGGTACCGGTGAGGTCGGTGACCAGGCCCATCAGTGAGTTGCTCACCAGGCCTGCGATGTTGGCCACCGAGCAGGCCAGGGCGAAGCCGGTGGCAGCCGCAGTGCCTTTGAGGAAGGTCGCCGGCAGGCTGAAGAACACCGGCACCGCGCCGATGATCGCTGCCGAGGCAATGGCGAACAGCGCCACGGTCATTACCAGGTTCTGGCTGAACAAGGTGCTGCTGGCCATGGCGATTGCACCAATGATGAATGGCACGATGATGTGCCAGCGGCGCTCGCGGTGGCGGTCGGAGCTGGCCCCGATCATCAGCATGCCGGCCAGTGCGGCCAGGCTCGGAATGGCCGTGAGCAGACCGATGTGGAAGGTATCGCTGACGCCAGCATCACGGATAAAGGTCGGCATCCAGAAGCCCATGGCATAGGCGCTGAGCAAAATCGAAAAGTCGATGCCTCCGAGCATCCACACCTTCAGGTTGAAAAAGCCGTCACGGAAGCTGTGCTTGCTGTCCTTGCCCTCGGCATCGTCAGCCGCCAGGTCCGCTGCCAGCTGCGCCTTGTCGTCAGCCGACAGCCACTTGGCCTGCTGGAAATGGTTAGGCAATGCCCAGAACGTGAGAATGCCGAGCAGCACGCTGGGGATCGCTTCCAGCAAAAACAGCCACTGCCAGCCGTGCAGGCCGTGCACCTGGTCGAAATGCCCCATGATCCAGCCAGAAATCGGCCCGCCGATCACGCTCGACAAGGGCAGCCCGATCATGAACAAGGCAATGATGCGCCCGCGCCGATAGGTGGGGTACCACATGGTCAGGTAGTACAACACGCCCGGCAGGAAGCCGGCCTCGGCAGCACCCAGCAGAAAACGCAGGACATAGAACTGGGTGGTGGTGGAAACAAACATGGTGCAGGCCGACAGCAGGCCCCAGGTGATCATGATGCGTGCGATCCACAGCTTGGCGCCAACGCGCTGCAGGATCAGGTTGCTCGGTACTTCGAAAATGATATAGCCGACAAAGAACAGCCCGGCACCCAGGCCATAGGCCGCTGTGCTGAACTGCAGGTCTTCGAGCATCTGCAGCTTGGCGAAGCCGACATTGATGCGGTCCAGATAAGCTGCGAGGTAGCAGAAGCACAGGAAGGGGATGAGCCTCCAGGTGATTTTGCTGTACAGCGCTTTAGTGCCATGGTCGATGTCACTGTGGACCGTGGTTGCATTCGCAATTGGCATTTCCTGTCTCCTGGCGGGCGACTTTGTGGTTGTTTTAAGGCCAGCAGTTTTCGACGCGCCGGGCACCCCGCGCACTATACGCGGCGTGCCGGGGCAGCGCCTGAAGACCCCGAGTGCTCCTGCGGGGCGACCACCCGGACAGCAGGCGGTCATGGACGGGCTTCCCGCACCGGTCCTTGATTGTTATTGGTAACGGCTACCCGGCATTCAGCCGGCCAGGTGCCTGAGTTGCTGCATGGCCTCCTGGCGGCTGACGACATCGCCATACTTGCTGTCGATGTCGAACAGGTTGGCTTCGTGCGGGTCGTTGTGGCGATCACCGACACACTCGCGCACCACGATAGTTCGAAACCCGTGCTGCATGGCATCCACCGCACTGGCACGGATGCAGCCGCTGGTAGAGCAGCCAGCCAGTACCACGGTATCCACGCCTTGAGCATGCAGCAGCGGGGCCAGGCTGGTGGCGAAGAAGGCACTGGCGTACTGCTTGCTCAGCACCACCTCCCCTGCCTGTGGCGCAACGGCCTCGCAGAACGCCGCCAGCGGGTTGCCTTCGACCATGTCCTTCATCACCGGCGCCTTGCGCACCCACACGCCGCCGTCAGCAAAATGCGGCGGCTGGTAGCGGATGTTGGTATGCACCACCAAGGTACCGCAGTCGCGGGCCAGCGCCAGCAGGCCCGCGGCCTGTTCGACCGCCACCACCACGCCCGGGGCGTACAGCGGTGCGCCGGGGGTGGTGTAGCCCTGCATGAAGTCGATCATCAACAGGGCTGGTTTGCGGCCAAAGCCGATGCGCTGGCCCCATACGCCCTGGTAGTTGTCACGGGCGCTTTGTGCGTCGCTCATGTCCGTCTCCCGATTTCAGTAAGCGCCCGACAGCAGGGCACCGGCGCCCGGCACGATCGGCTCCAGGTCCAGCGCCTTGAGCATGGCGTAGGTAGTGGCGATAGCAGCAGTGACCACCGGCTTGCCAGTTTGCGCCTCGACCTTGGCCACTGCCGGCAGCGATTGCATCTGGACGCAGGCCGAGAGCACCACCACATCGACGCCCTCAAGGTCCATGCCGGCGACGATGCCTGGCAGGTTGGCCGGGTCGTGGCGGGCCACGGCGAGGTTGTCGGGGATTTCCAGCGCGCGCCAGTCCTGCACCTCGAAGCCCTCCTCGCGGATGTAGTTCACCACCAGCTCGGTCAAAGGCTTCATGTACGGCGCGACGATGGCAATGCGCTTGGCCTTCATCACATGCAAGGCCTCGACCAACGCCCCGGCGCTGGTGATTACCGGGGCCAGCGCGTCGTTGTCGGCGGTGGCCTGCTGCAAGCGCTTTTCCGATTGCCGGTGATAGCCCAGGCCCATGGCCATGATCGCCACCAGGCAGGCGTAGCCCAGCACATCCACCTTGGCGTCAGACAGCTCCATGGCGCAGCGGTCGGACTCGGCGTCCATGGCGGCCAGCTCTTCCTTTTTTACCTGCTTCATGCGCATGCGGCTGGAATGGAAGGTGAAGCGCTCGGGGCGGATCGCCTGGCGCGCGTTGAGCATCGCCGGGATTTCGGTTTCCATCGTGGTGTTCGAGCTCGGCACGATCTGGCCGATGCGGTATAGCTTGGTCATGTCTCGTGCTCCGTCAGACGAGGGGTTGGTCGAGGAAGTCGCCAAAGGCGGTGAAGAAGCCGTCCAGGTCGTCCCATGGGATCATGTGGCCGGCGTTGTCGACATGCGCGACCTGGATATCCGGCTTGAGTTCGCGTATTTCAGCGATGTCACGGGGCTCGATCACCCCACCTCGCCCGGCCACCATCAGCAATGTCGGCTGGCGCACCGCGGGCAGATACTGGTGGATATCCACGTTGTGAAAATCATCAAACGCCCGCACGATCGCTGGCTCGTAGCAGGTGTGCAGCCATTCGGCTCGCAGCGCCAGCTGCTCGTCGCTCCAGGTGGCGCAGAATGCGCGCATGTCGTCGCCGCTCATGCCCACCGTGGCCTGGCGGATCGAATCCACATACCACGGCAGCTTGCTCGGGTAGGCACGGCGGCCTGGCCCGGACACCGGCGGGTCGACCAGTACCAGCCGCTGCAGCCCCGGTGCTCCCTGGGCAGCCGCGCGAATGGCAAAGCGCGCGCCCATCGAGTGCCCGACCAGGTGGTAGCTGTCCAGGCCCAGCGCTGTGGCAAAGGCCGGAATGTCCGCAGCACAGGCGTCGGTGCCGTAGTCCAGTTCGGGGCCGCTTGAAGACAAGCCGCGGCCGCGCACATCCAGCACGTAGGTGTCGAAGTACAACCCAAGGCGCTCGGCGACGAAGCCCCAGGTGATCGCCGGGCTGGTGATGCCGGGCACCAGGATCAGCGCATGGCCCTTGCCGCCATAGCGCAGGTAATGTTGGCGGATGCCATTTGCGCAGACGTTGCCGCCGGCGACGAACGTGCTCATGCCGCCTCCCCGCTTTTCAGCGCCTGGCCGTACAGGTCATAGCCGTAGACCCAGGCCGGGTCCTCCTGGCTGTAGAGGAAGGTGTTGGCGTTCGATACCGCCTGCACCCGGGATGCCCGCTCCTTGCGATTGGCCTCGTACAGCGCGAACGCGGTGCGGTGGTCGGAAAGCCCGGTCTCCTGCAGGCAGCGGGTCAGCATGGCCGCATCCTCGATGGCCATGCACGCGCCCTGGGCCATGTGTGGCTTCATTGGGTGGCAGGCATCACCCAGCAGCACCAGGCGGCCACGGCTCCACAGCGGCAGCGGGTTGCGGTTGCGCAGCGGCCATTTGGTGATCGATTCGGTGGCGTCGATCAGCTTTTGCACGGTGGGGTGGTAACCCTCGAAGGCAGCGCGCATTTCCTCCTGGCTGCTGTCGACGTACGCCCCCTGGAAGTCCCAAGCCGCGTGCGGTACGCCGGTGACGAAGTAGTACTCGTCGCGCTTGCCGGTGGTGTAGTAGACCATCATGTGGCGGTCTTCGGACCACCACTTGACGCAGGGCTCGAACACATCGGCATGCTGCGCCAGGTTTACCCCGCGGATCAGCGCACGGTGGGCGACCCAACCGCTGTAGATCGGCGCTTCAGCGCCCAGCAGCTCTTCACGAATCCTGGAGTGGATGCCGTCGGCACCGATGACGATGTCGGCCACGGTGTGGGTGCCGTCGGCGAAGTCCAGGCGCACCTGTTCGCCTTCGTCGACGATCTTTTGCAGGCGCTTGCCAAAGTGCACGGTACCCGGCTTGATCGCCTCGATCTGCAGGGCGTGCAGGTCGCCACGGTGGATGGTGATGTAGGCCGCGCCATACTCGCGGCGGGCAAACTCGCCCAGCGGGATGCGCGCCAGGTAGTCACCGCTATTGCCATCGCGGCTGAACCAGAAGTCCGGGTGCGAGCCCATCAGTTCCAGCTTCTGCTCCAGCCCCATGCGGCGGAAGATCTTCATCACGTTAGGGCCAATATGGATGCCCGCCCCCAGGCGGGTGAACTCCGGCGCCTGCTCGAACACCTCGACATCGAACCCGGCCTGCTGCAGCAACGTGGCGGCGGCCGCCCCACCCAGACCCGCACCGACGATTGCGATTTTCTGCCTACCACGCATGGGTATCTCTCCTCTTGTTCTGATATGTGGCCAGCGGTTCGACCGCCTGACGATTTAGAGCGTATACGCTGCAAATGAACTTTGGATAGAGGCCCAGTAAAATATTTTTCAAACACCTGATCGAAAACCAATACAGGTCACCTGTTACCGTAAACATTGGTTATTTGTGTGAATAGGTAACGTTTGATAGATAACTTGCGCTCGCCGTCCGGATGCGCTTTCATCTGCAAAAGTAGGGTGTACACACTATTATTTTGCACCGAGATGAAGCGCCAGGCACTGCCATGGTGCACCCCCTGCCAACGCCACCCAGGAGAACCCCGATGCCGGTGAGCAATGCACAACTGACCCAGATGTTCGAGCATGTACTGAAGCTGTCCCGCGTGGACGAGACGCAGAGCGTGGCCGTACTCAAGAGCCACTACTCCGACCCGCGCACGGTCAACGCCGCGATGGAGGCCGCGCAGCGCCTGAAGGCCAAGGTGTATGCGGTAGAGCTGCCGGCGTTCAACCACCCGACCGCCATGGGTAACGACATGACTGCCTACTGCGGAGACACCGCACTGACCGGCAACCTGGCGGCGCAGCGGGCGCTGGAAGCAGCCGACCTGGTCGTCGATACCATGATGCTGCTGCACTCGCCCGAGCAGGAGCAGATCCTCAAGACCGGCACGCGCATCCTGCTGGCCGTGGAGCCACCTGAAGTGCTGGCGCGCATGCTGCCAAGCGAAGACGACAAACGCCGGGTGCTGGCCGCCGAAACCTTGCTGAAACAGGCGCGCAGCATGCATGTGCGGTCCAAGGCCGGCAGCGACTTCCACGCCCCGCTCGGCCAGTACCCGGCCGTGACCGAGTACGGCTATGCCGACGAACCGGGGCGCTGGGACCACTGGCCCAGCGGTTTCCTGTTCACCTGGCCCAACGAGGACAGTGCCGAGGGCACGCTGGTGCTGGATGTGGGCGACATCATCCTGCCGTTCAAAAACTATTGCCGCGAGCGCATCACCCTGGAGATTGAAAAAGGCTTTATCACCGGCATCCACGGCGGCTTCGAGGCCGAGTACCTGCGCGACTACATGAAGTACTTCAACGACCCCGAGGTCTACGGCATCTCACACATCGGCTGGGGCCTGCAGCCGCGCGCGCAGTGGACGGCCATGGGCTTGCACGACCGCAACGACGGCATGTGCATGGACGCCCGCGCGTTCTACGGCAACTTCCTGTTCTCCACCGGCCCGAACACCGAGGTCGGCGGCAAGCGCAAGACCCCCTGCCACCTGGACATCCCGCTGCGCAACTGCGATATCTACCTGGATGACAAGGCCGTGGTGCTGGCCGGCGACGTGGTCGCACCAGAGGAATCGCGGGCGCGATAGTGGTTATACTGGCCGGGCGCTCCGCTATTGGCGGCCGGCCAGCACCTTTCCACCCAGCCCAAGCCATCCCATGCCAAAGAAAACCACACCCAGCAGCGCCCCGCTCGACACCACCCCCTATGACGTCACCGAACAGGTCGGCCACCTGCTGCGCAAGGCTTACCAACGGCACACGGCGATCTTCCAGCAGCAGGCCTGCGACCCGCAGCTTACCTCGATCCAGTTCGTTACCCTGTGTGCCCTGCGCGACCACGGCCCCAGCTCCCAGGCCGAACTGATCAAGGCCACCGCGGTGGACCAGGCAACCATCCGCGGCATCGTCGAGCGCCTGAAAACCCGCGAGCTGGTGCAGCTGTCACCAGACCCGGGCGACCGGCGCAAGGTCATTGTCGAACTCACCGACAGCGGCGCGGCATTGCTCGACGCAATGATCCCCTGCGCCCGGCAGATCAGCGAATTGAGCATGGGCAGCCTGAATGCCGGCGAACGCGTGGCCATTTTGTACCTGCTGCGCAAGATGATCGACAGCGACGAAACCCCCGGCTGACAAGCTGACGTACCCGGCAAACCATCTCTGGCCTGCTTCTTGCTCGCTCATTTCATGTAGTGAGTACTTACCGAAACTCTCGCGTCATGTGAGTCCTTTGGTAGCGCAAGCAACCTCCAGAGATGAGCCAACAATGCAAACAACCATCTCCCTGCGGGTCAACGGCCAGCCTGTCGAAGTCAGCGCCATGCCCGACACCCCGCTGCTGCTGATCCTGCGCAACGACCTGTGCCTGAACGGCCCCAAATACGGCTGCGGCCTGGGCGAATGCGGGGCGTGCACGGTGATCATCGACGGCGTGGCCGCACGCTCGTGCGTCATCCCCCTGGCCGGCGCTGCGGGCCGCGACATCACCACCCTCGAAGGGCTGGGCAGCAAGGCTGCACCACATCCGGTGCAACAGGCGTTCATCGACGAACAGGCAGCCCAGTGCGGCTACTGCATGAACGGCATGATCATGACCACCAAGGCCCTGCTCGACCGTATTCCCGACCCCAGCGACGCACAGATTCGCCAGGAACTCTCCGGCAACCTGTGCCGCTGCGGTACACACGTCGAAATCCTGCGCGCTGTGCGCCGCGCCGCCGAGACCCGGAGAAAAGCATGAACCACTCACAACAGGTGCCCAGCCGCGACCAGCTGCTGGCCAAGACTGGCGTGTTGCTGATCGTCGACCAGATCACCCCACCCTCGGGGCCCGTGGCCAAGGGTGTGACGCCTGCGGTCAAGGCACGCGAGTTGGCGTTGTTCATCGCTGTCAGCGACGACGGCATGGTCTACGCCTTCAACGGCCACGTCGACCTGGGCACCGGCATCCGCACCTCGCTGGCGCAAATCGTCGCCGAAGAGCTGGACCTGCGCATGGACCAGGTACACATGGTACTGGGCGATACTGAGCGAGCCCCCAACCAGGGCGCGACCATCGCCAGCGCCACCCTGCAGATTTCCGCCGTGCCCCTGCGCAAGGCGGCCGCCACCGCGCGGCGCCACCTGTTGCAACAGGCCGCGCAACGCCTTGGCTGCGCGCCCGAAGTGCTGCGCATCGAAGACGGCGCGATCATCGCCAGCAACGGCAGCACGCTGAGTTTTGCCGAACTGGTCCAGGGCGAAAACCACCAGCTGCACATTGCCGACGATGCCCCGCTCAAGGCCATCGACGACTACCGCCTGGTCGGCCGCAGCGCTGCACGGGTAGACATCCCCGGCAAGGCCACCGGCGAGTTGACCTATGTGCATGACATGCGCCTGCCCGACATGCTTCACGGCCGGGTGATCCGCCCGCCCTACGCCGGTCATGACAGCGGCGACTTCGTCGGCAACAGCCTGCTGGCGGTAGATGAATCGTCCATCGCCCATTTGCCCGGCGTGGTGGCCGTGGTCGTCATCCGCGACTTCGTCGGCGTGGTGGCCGAGCGCGAAGAACAAGCGATCCGCGCCGCCCAGGCGCTGAAAATCAGCTGGAAGCCATTCACAGGCAAGCTGCCCGACCTCAGCGATGTCGCCCAGGCCATCCGCGACAACCCGCGGGTACAGCGCACTGTGCTGGACCAGGGCGATGTCGACGGCGGCATCGCCAATGCCAGCCAGCGCCTGAGCCGCAGCTACCTATGGCCCTACCAGCTGCACGCATCAATCGGCCCGTCGTGCGCGCTGGCCGATTTCACCGATGGGCCAATCCGCGTGTGGTCCGGCACGCAGAACCCGCACCTGCTGCGCGCCGACCTCGCCTGGCTGCTGGAGTGCACAGAGGAGCGCATCGAGATCATTCGCATGGAGGCCGCCGGTTGCTACGGCCGCAACTGTGCCGATGACGTGTGCGCCGATGCGGTGCTGCTGTCGCGCGCGGTACAGCGCCCGGTGCGGGTACAGCTGACCCGCGAGCAGGAGCATGTGTGGGAGCCCAAGGGCACCGCGCAGCTGATGGAAATCGACGGTGGCCTGAACGCCGACGGCAGCGTGGCCGCCTACGACTTCCAGACCAGCTACCCGTCCAATGGCGCACCTACCCTGGCCCTGCTGCTGACCGGCGCCGTGGAGCCGGTGCCGGCCCTGTTCGAGATGGGCGACCGCACTTCGATACCGCCCTATGACTACCAACACATGCGCGTCACCATCAACGACATGACGCCACTGGTACGTGCCTCGTGGATGCGGGGTGTGTCGGCCATGCCCAACAGCTTCGCCCACGAGTCGTACATCGATGAGCTGGCCTTTGCCGCTGGCGTCGACCCGGTCGAATATCGCCTCAGGCACCTGTCCGACCCGCGCGCCATCGACCTGGTCAAGGCCACTGCCGAACGCGCCGAATGGCAGCCGCATACCCGGCCCATGCAGGCGCAGGCCGAAGGCGATGTACTGCGCGGCAGGGGCTTTGCCTATGCACGCTACATCCACAGCAAGTTCCCCGGTTTCGGCGCGGCCTGGGCGGCATGGGTGGCCGATGTCGCGGTGGACCGGCGCACCGGTGAAGTGGCCGTCACCCGCGTGGTGATCGGCCACGATGCCGGGATGATGGTCAACCCCGAGGGCGTGCGCCACCAGATCCACGGTAACGTCATCCAGTCCACCAGCCGGGTGCTCAAGGAACAGGTCAGCTTCGAAGAGTCGACCGTGGCCAGCAAGGAATGGGGCGGCTATCCGATCCTGACCTTCCCCGAACTGCCGGCCATCGACGTGATGATGCTGCCGCGTCAGCACGAAGCGCCGATGGGCAGTGGCGAGTCGGCCTCGGTACCGAGCGCGGCGGCCATCGCCAATGCCATTTTCGACGCGACCGGCATTCGTTTTCGCGAGCTGCCGATCACGGCAGAACGGGTACGTGCCGCCCTTGATGGCCAAGCTCAGGGCCCTGACGCGCCCGCGCCAGCGCAGCCGACCACCAAGCGTTCGAAGTGGTGGTTCGGCTCGCTGGCCGGGGTATTCGGCGCTGCATTGGGTGTACTCGCCACAGCCCTGCCCTGGCGCGCCGAAATCGCCCCGGTAACCCCGCCAGGCGCCGGCAGCTGGAGCGCAGCGATGCTCGAGCGTGGGCGCCAGGTGGCGGCGGCCGGTGACTGCGCCGTGTGCCATACGGTCAGCGGCGGCAAGGTCAATACAGGCGGGCTGGCAATGGACACACCGTTTGGCACGCTGTACAGCACCAACATCACGCCCGACCCGGAAACCGGCATCGGCCGCTGGTCGTTCGGCGCCTTCGAGCGGGCCATGCGCGAGGGCATCAGCCGCGACGGTCGGCACCTGTACCCGGCGTTTCCCTACACCTCGTTTCGCAACATCAACGACGCCGACATGCAGGCGCTGTATGCCTACCTGATGTCGCAAACCCCGGTACGCCAGCAAGCACCCGCCAACCAGATGCGCTTCCCGTTCAACCAGCGGCCACTGATGGCCGGCTGGAATGCGATGTTTCTGCAACGCGGCGAATACCAGCCCGACCCGCAGCGCAGTGCCCAGTGGAACCGCGGCGCCTACTTGGTCGACGGCCTGGGCCACTGCACTGCCTGCCACTCGCCGCGCAACCTGATGGGCGCGGAAAAAGGCGGCAGCAGCTACCTGGCCGGCGGCATGGTCGATGGCTGGGAAGCCCCGGCCCTGAATGCGCTGGGCAAATCATCCACGCCGTGGAGCGAAGACGAACTGTTCAACTACCTAAGCACCGGCTTCTCCGAAAAGCACGGTGTGGCGGCCGGCCCCATGGGCCCGGTGGTCAGCGAACTGGCCACCCTGCCAAAGAGCGACGTGCGTGCCATTGCCCACTACCTCGGTTCACTCGACGGCGAGCCGCAGGCAGTGGCCGCCAAGGCCGCGCCCCAGGTGGACACGCAGGTGTCGCTGAGCAACGGCGAGCGGGTATTCAAAGGCGCATGCATGGCCTGCCACAGCGACGGGCTGGGGCCGAAGCTGTTTGGCGTTAGCCCGTCGATGGCGGTCAACAGCAACGTCCACAGCGCCCTGCCGGACAACCTGCTGCGCGTGGTGCTGCACGGCATTGCCACCCCGGCCACCCGTGACCTGGGCTACATGCCCGGCTTCAAGGACAGCCTGTCGGACCGCCAGGTCGCTGACCTGGCAGCTTACCTGCGCCAGCGCTTCGCTGCCGACAAGCCGGCCTGGCAAGGGCTGGCGGCCAAGGCCGCGCAGGTGCGCGCCAACCCCGGCAGCCACTGAGGGTCAACGACGCAGGCCACGCAGGGCAAGGTCGCTGATAAACACCAGCCAGTCGGCCTTGGCCTGCTTGTCGGCCAGGTCTACGGCCAGAAACGAGCTGAGGGTATGCCGGTTGGAATTATAGAAATAGCAGAGCGAGGCAATCATCAGGTAGGCGTGGGTGATGTCGATGTCATCGCGGAACAGGCCCTTGGCCTGGCCTGCTTCAATGATCGGCCGCAGCACGCCCACCGCTTCGCCGGACAGCGCCTTGAGGTTCTGCGACTTGCGCGCGTGCTGGCCCTGGTGAAGGTTTTCGGTGGCGAGGATGGTGACGAATTCGGGGTGGCGCACGTAGTAGTCCCAGATGAAAGCCACCAGCTCACGCAGGGCCTGTTCCGGGTCGCCGAGGTCGATGCGCAGCTTGGCTTCGGCCTGGTTGAAGCTGGCATAGATGTGCTCCAGCACGCTGATGAACAGCTTTTCCTTGCTGCCAAAGTAGTAATAGATCATCCGGTCGTTGGACTTGGCCAGCGTGGAGATCTGCTCGATGCGCCCACCGGTGAAGCCTTCCTTGCTGAAGACCTTCACCGCAGCCTTGAGAATGTTGTCCCGGGTGCGGTCGGCCTGTTGGGCGCGAACACCGGTTTTGCGAGTTTGCATGTCGGTCCCTGTGGGGCTGGCCAGATGCCCAACACTGCCACAGACATTGAGCCATTGCGCGGCTTTTTCGGCTGGGCTGACACGATAAACGCGGGGGAGCTGAACACACGACAAGGCACGGCAATGGGCCAGGGCCGGGGATACGGTGTTGCTGTGCACCGTGCTGGCGCCTACGGCTCGGCACCCCGTTCGTCTTGGGTGATGCTTCGCTGGGCGCGTGTCAGGCAGTTGACCAGGTGCAGCCGCATGGCAGCACGGGCAGCACCGGCATCCTTGCGGGTGATCGCAGCATGCACTTGCTCGCGCTCCAGCGCCTCCAGTGCCCGCTGCTGGGCATCGCCCCCGGGCACGGCTTGCTGGGCCGCAGCCAACAAGGTACGCCCGAGATGGGTCATGGTGTCGATGAAAAAGCTGTTGCCCGTGCATTGGGCTATGCGCAGGTGAAACTCGAAGTCGGTTCGCATGCAGGGCGCTGACTGCGTATCAACGGCCTCATCCAGCGCCGCCCGCATGGCAGCCAGTTGCCCTGCGGTAGCACGCTGGGCAGCAATGGCAGCCGCCTCGATCTCCAGGCAAAGCCGCAGCTCGATGATCGCCACCTCGTTGTAAGCATCGCCCATTCCAGGGCTGGTACTCTGGAAGTCACCTGCCGGGATGGCGTCTACAACGAAGGTGCCGATACCACGGCGGGTTTCGACCAGGCCTTCGGCCTGCAACCGAGAAATGGCTTCACGCACCACGGTACGGCTTACGCCTCGCGCTTTGGTCACAGCTTCTTCGGTGGGCAATTTGCTACCCGCTGGCAACTCACCCGAGCGAATCTGCTGCGACAGGTCATGCACCAGTTGCTGGGCGAGATTCAGGCGTTTTTCCGGGGGGGCAGAACCCATTGGGCGAACCTTTGCTAAGCGGAAGATCCCGGAGTATACCCGCTGCCCAGGGCCAAAACGCACTATACTGGCTGCTGCCAACACAAGAGCACAGCAATGCCGAACCCTGCCTCCAGCCCCCCTCAACAGCCCCGCCGCCTGGCCGAAGCACTGGTCGAGCGCTTTGCCGAACGCATGCGCGAGGGCACGCTCAAGCGGGGTGACAAGCTGCCGACCGAAGCCACACTGATCGAAACCGAAGGTGTCAGCCGCTCGGTAGTACGCGAAGCGTTGTCGCGCATGCAGGCCGCGGGCCTGGTCGAGACCCGCCACGGTGTGGGCACCTTCGTGCTGGACATGCCGGCGCCGGAGAGCTTCAACGTGGGGCCGGCAACCATCAGCCTGTTGTCCGATGTGCTCGACCTGCTGGAATACCGCCTCAGCCTTGAAGTGCAAGCCGCCGGCATGGCCGCCGAACGGGCCACACCGCAAGCGCTGGAAGAACTGCATCAAGCACTTGAAGCCTTGATGCAGGGCCCGGAAAAATCCGGCAGCACGACAAACGCCGATTTCCAGTTCCACCTGAAAATTGCCAAGGCCGCAGGCAACCAGTACCTGATCGATATCATGAAGCATCTGGGCACCAAGATGATCCCCCGCACGCGCATGAACTCTGCCTACACCGGCCAAAGCAACCGCAGCACCTACCTGGCCGGTATCAACGCCGAACATCAGCAGATCTACGATGCCATCGCCAGCCGCCAGGTTGATGCGGCGCGCGCTGCCATGTACCTGCACCTGAGCAACAGCCGTACGCGCCTGCGTGAGGCGCAACGGCTACAGGCTTTTTACAGCGAGGCCTGAAGAAGCTAAGGCGCAGGCTCCACATCCGTGAAGGCCAGCCCTTGGCTGCCCTGTACCTGCCAAGGGTTGCCGCCCCCGGTGTGGGTGAAGCGAAGCCCGACGAACCGCGAATCTTTCAGGCCATCGATCTTGACCGGGGCCGGCCCGCTGAAACGTACACGCTCGAACACCAGCCCCTGATGCCAGGCGCCATGGCTGCTATCACCCTTCACCTCGATGGCAGCGGTGCTGGCGTTTTCCACGCTCACGTCGCTGACCGTGATGTCACGGAACTGCCCCGCCACCGTCGAGCGCTTGTAGTCGAGCTTGGCATTCGGGTCGTTGTAATCCAGGGTGAAGATGAAGGCCTGTTTTGCGGTATTGCGAATGGCTGAATCACGGAAGGTCACGTGGCGTGCGCCACCGCCCATGAAGTTGGTGCTTTTCATGCGCAAGCCGGTATCTGTGCCGTCCGAAACGTTGTCTTCGGCCAGGATGTTCTGGATCCAGGCGCCGGTGTGGCTGCCCGCCACGATCATTCCATGGCCTTTGCGGAAATAGTTGTTGAAGATCCAGGCATCTTCCTGCGGCTTTTGATGGACCGCACCCGCACCGGTGCCAGCGGCGAAGTTGACGCAGTCGTCACCGGTGTCGAAGAAGTTGTTGAACACCATCGCGCCGCGGCTGTTGGCAAACTCGATACCGTCGCCGTTGTTGGCGTCGTAGGTACGGTGCGTGGTGTTGGCCAGCACCACATTCTGCGTCTCCAGGTTCATGATGCCGTGGTAGGCCGGGTTGACCACCGTGAAGCCGCCATAGAACACGTTTGTCACATTGCGCAGGGTAATCAGCGACGAGCGCATCTGGCCGTACGCGTCCTTGACATTCATGCCCTCGGCAACCGCCCGCTCTACTTGCGCCTTGGCCAGCACGCCGTCGTGCATGTAGCGGGTGTTGTCGCTGGGCAGGTAGAAGGGCAAGGCTCGCCCGCGCTCGTCGAGCACATCCGGGTTACGCTTCCAGCCATTGCCGTCGATCGTGCCCTTGCCAACGATGCGGATGTTCTCGAAGGCCTGATGCGCCTGCGGGTCGCGCGGCAACGCGTTGATCAGCGAGGCCGGGCGCACGGTGGTGGAATACGGGTACTGGATATAGCCTTCGCGCGGGTAGTCCTCGGCACGCTCGGAGCCCAACAGGGTAGCGCCCTCGGCGATTTCCAGGGTCATGTTGCTCTTGAGGTAGAGCGCCCCGCTCTTGTATGTGCCGGCAGGCAGCAGCACCTTGCAGCCCTTGCTGCAAGCGTCGATGGCACGCTGGATGGCGGCCGTGTCGAGCGCTTTGCCATCACCCTTGGCACCGTACTGCTGCACGTCAAACAGTGCCGGGACGGCCGTGGTTCGCTGCACCACCACAGGGCTGTCGGCCGACTCCTTGCCGTTGCGATCAACCGAACGCACGGTGAAGCGGTATTCAGTATCGGGCGCAAGCCCTTGGGCAGTGAAGCTGTGAATGGCGATGCGGTGATGGAAGTTCTGCGTGTCCTGCTCGTAGAAGTGGTCGATGTAAGGCTTGGCCGGTGAGACCTGGTCGTTGTTGACGTTGCTGCCACCGAGCAGCTTGCCATTGGCATAGATATGGTAATCGACGATCTCGGCGTGGTCGGCCGGCTTCTCCCAGACCAGGATGATCTGTTGCTCATCGTAGGCCAGCGTCGGCACCTGGAGTTTGGCGGGCGCGTCCAGCGCCCAGAGCGGCAGGCTGCAGCCCATGGCCAGGGCACTCAGCAGTGCACCCGCCAGTGGGTGTTTGCGTGCAGCGACAGCAAGGTGTGCATACGGCATGGTTTTTATCTTCCTTGTTTTTGCCATTGATAACGCCACGCTTGAGCGGCCGAGCCGCGTGGCTCAGGCCGTCAACGCGGCTTGCTCGAGGTACTGGCTGCGGTTGACGAAGGTCTCCCGGGCCATTTCCCTCACATCCATTGATAGCGCCTCGACCTCGGGCAGCAGGCCGAGCAGCGCCGCCACCCCCGCCGAGGCGAGGCTGCGCCGCTGCTCGGCGCTGCGCCCGGCGAACAGGTACAGTGCAACATGCACGAAATCATCCTGCCCGGCGCCGCAGCGGTAATGGCTGAAGGTGTTCAGCCGCGCCTTGATGTCGCCGGGCTTGAACAGCCCGCTGGCATCGATGGCGTCGTGCACGGCGGCCAGCAGCGTCTGCTCGCCAACCCGCTCAGCCAAGCTGGCCGGGCAATCGATAATGCAATGAGGCATGGTGGATTCCTTGATCGGCAGCCCTGTGCGCCCTGCCCCGCAGGCTCAGGCGCAAGGCTTGGGAGAGGTTCAGGCAGAGACGGCACGCGGCGATTCGGCGCTGAAGTCGCGGCTGGCCTGGACCAGCATGCGGGTGTAGTCATGACGGGCGAGGTCCTGGCTCAACGCTTGGCTGTCGAGGCGCTCGACAATGCGCCCTTGCTGCATCACCGCGACCTTGTCGCACAGGTGGCTGACCACCCCCAGGTCGTGGGTCACCATCAGGTAGGTGAGCTTCTCGCGCTGGCGCAGGTCTGCCAGCAGGTTGAGGATCTCCGCCTGCACCGAGACATCCAGCGCCGAGGTCGGCTCATCCAGCAGCAACACACGCGGCTCGAGGATCAGCGCGCGGGCAATCGCCACTCGCTGGCGCTGCCCGCCCGACAACTGGTGCGGATAGCGGTAGCGGAAGCTGTCATTGAGGCCGACCTTGACCAGGATGTCGTTGATCCGGTCGTCGCGATCAGCCATGCCGTGAATGGTCAGCGGCTCGCGCAAGGCGGTGTCGATAGTGTGCCGCGGGTGCAACGAGCCGTAGGGGTCCTGGAAGACCATCTGCACCTTGCGAAAGTGCTCCTTGGGCAACTTGTGCTGCAACACACCGCCGGCAATGCTCAGCGCCCCGCTCCAGTGCCGGTACTGGCCGGCCAGGCAGCGCAGCACGGTGGTCTTGCCGGAGCCCGACTCGCCGACCAGGCCGAACGACTCGCCGTCCTCGACGGTCAGGTCGACGTCGTGCAGCACCTGATTGAGGGTGGCGCCAACGCCGAAGCTCAGGTTCAGCGATTGTGCTTGGATCATGGACATGTCAGTTACCTCAGCAGGTGAGCCAGAGCGGATCGCGTTGCAGCACCGGCAAGCGCGGGCGGCGGTTGTCCATGCTCGGCAAGGCCGCCAGCAGGCCACGGGTATACGGGTGTTCGGCATACTGCAGGTCGCACGCGGCGAGCGACTCGACCACCCGCCCGGCGTACATCACCAACACCCGGTCACAGTAGTTGCGCACCAGGTTGAGGTCGTGGCTGACGAAGATCAGCCCCATCTGCTGCTCGACCACCAGCTCTTCGAGCACGTTGAGCACCTGCTGGCGCACCGACACGTCGAGTGCCGAGGTCGGCTCGTCGGCGATGATCACCTCCGGGTTGGTGATGACCATCATGGCGATCATGATGCGCTGGCCCATGCCGCCGCTGACTTCATGCGGGTACAGGTTGTAGACGCGTTTCGGGTCGCGGATATGGACCTTTTCCAGCATCAGCATGACCCGCTCGCGTGCCTCGCTGCGGCTGGCCTTGTGGTGCGCCAGGTACGCCTCGGCGATCTGGTCGCCAACCTTGACCACCGGGTTGAGCGAGTACTTGGGGTCTTGCATGATCATCGAGATGCGCTGGCCACGAATCTTCTGCATGGCCTTTTCGCTGGCGCTGAGCAGGTCGACATCGCCGAACTGCAGGGCCTTGGCGGTGATCTGCGTGCTGCCGGGGTGCAGCTTGAGCAAGCTGCGCCCCACCGTCGACTTGCCCGAGCCGGACTCGCCGACGATGGCCAGTTTTTCCCGGCCAAGGGTGAACGACACATCGCGCACCGCGTGCATTTCTTTCTTGCCGTTGACGAAGCGTACGTTGAGCGCTTCGACGTTGAGTTTGAGCGACGACATAAAGCCTCCAGTTACTCGCTACGCGGGTCGAGAATGTCCCGCAGGCCATCGCCCAGCAGGTTGAACGCCAGGCTCACCAGCATGATCGCCGCACCCGGTACCGCCACCAGCCACCAGCATTCGAGCATGTAGCGTCGACCGGTGGAGATCATCGCGCCCCACTCCGGCAGCGGCGCCTGTGCGCCAAGGCCGAGGAAGCCCAGCGCCGCGGCAGTGAGGATGATCCCGGCCATGTTCATGGTCAGGCGGATGATCACCGACGACAGGCACATCGGCACGATGTGACGCAGGATGATGCGCGTCGACGAGGCGCCCTGCAGCTCGACCGCGACAACGAAGTCGGCCTTGCGCAGCGACAGGGTTTCAGCCCTTGCCAGCCGTGCGATCGGTGGCCACGAGGTCAGCGCGATGGCGACCACGGCATGCTCCAGGCCAGGGCCAAGGGCAGCGATGAACGCCAGTGCCAGGACCAGGCTGGGGAACGAGATGAAGATGTCGGTGATGCGCATGAACACCGTGTCGACGATGCCACCGTAGTAGCCCGACACAGTGCCGATGAACAGCCCGATCGGTCCGACGATAACGGTCACCAGGGTAATGATGTAGAGGGTGATGCGTGAGCCGTAGACCAACCGGCTGAAGATGTCGCGGCCGTATTCGTCGGTGCCGAACCAGTGCGCGGCACTAGGGGCCTGCAGGGCGTTGGCGAGGTTCTGCACCACCGGGTCATGGGTGGCGATCCACGGCGCAAAGGTGGCGACCACGATCAGCAGCACGGCCACCAGCAGCCCGGCCAGGGTCATGGGGTTGCGCAACAGGTGGCGCAGCACCCGCAGGCTGCTTTTGTAAAAGGCGTCGAGGCTGGAAGCCGGCGTAGTGTCGGCCTGCGGCTTGGCGCTTGCTTGGGTAGAAGACATGTTGGCAATCATCGGCATGTTCTCGGTGTGAAATCATGGCCGCCCGGAGCGCCCGCTGGCGCCCGCGGACAGGTTCAGCGTTGCTTGTAGACGCCCAGGTAACGGGTCGCCTCGGCGTCATCGCCGGTAAAGCCCTTGACGTCCACCGCGCTCACCGCGGTGTCGGTCATCTGCGAGAGCATCATGATCGGCCCGACCTGCTGGTCGTAGCGCTGCTGGGCCTGGTGGTACAGGCTCACGCGCTTGGTGGCGTCACGCTCGACGCCCGCCTGGTCGATCAGCGCATTGAGCTGTTGATCGAAGAACGACGCGCGCCAGCCCTGGAAGTTGGGCAGGCCCGCGCTGTCGCTGTTGTCCGGGTTGTAGACAAAGGTGCGCAGGCTGAAGTACGGGTGCGGGTAGCGTTCGGCACCGCGCGCCACGATCATTTCGAAGTTGCGCGCGCGCATCGCGCCATACACCTGGTTGCCGGTGCCGGTGACGATGCTGGCCTTGATCCCGCCTTCGGCGAGCGTCGACTGCATGCGCGCGGCGATGTCGATGAACGGCGGCTCGGACAAGGTCCGGATGGTGGTGGTGAAGCCTTGCGGGTAGCCGGCTTCGGCCAGCAACGCCTTGGCCTTGGCGACATCCATCTTGTAGCCTGGGTCCGGCAGGCGGGCGTCGAGGCCAAGCTGCATCGGCTGCTGGTTGAGCATGCCGTAGTGCGGCATGACCTGCTCGTCGATGCCTTTGTAGTCGATCAGGTTGCGCACCGCTTCGCGGACTTTCTGGTTGGCGAATTCGGGCTGCTTCATGCTCATCGCCACGTAGTACATGGTGCCGCGCTGCAGCGGTTGCACCTGCAGCTGGGGCGAGCGCTCGATGGCCTTGATGTCTGGCGCGGCCATGCCGTAGACCAGGTCGAGGTCACCGCGCTCGAGCATCAGCCGTAGTGATTGCGACTCGGTCATGTGCCGCACCAGCACCCGCTTCATTTTTGCAGGGCCCGCCCAGTAGCCGTCGAAGCGGGTCATCACCAAGGCGTCGTTGGCGCTCCACTTGGTCAGGGTGAACGGGCCGCTGCCGGCCTCGTTGGTGACCAGCCAGGCGGCGCCCAGGTCGCCGTCCTTCTCGTGCTTCAAGGCTTCCTGGCGGTCGACGATGACCGCGCTGGGCGAGATCGCCAGCGAGTCGATCAGCAGCAGCGGGTCGGCGGGCTGCGGCAGCTCGACCACCAGGGTGTGCGGGTCAGTGGCGCGGATCAGCCCCTGAATGTTGTCGACGCTATAGCCGTAGGCCTTCCAGGTGGTGGCCAGACCGAAGTTGAGTTTCATCACGCGGTACAGCGACCAGGCCACGTCTTCGGCGGTCAGCGGGTTGCCGGAATGGAACTTGACGTCGCTGCGCAGGTGGAAGGTGACCTGCTTGCCGTCTTCGCTGATCTCCCAGCGTTCGGCCAACTGTGGCAGGTGTTTTTCCGGGTTGCCCTGGTCGCGCTTGACCAGCGTGTCATACAGGTTGGCGTTGACCCCGGAGGCATCCAGGCCCGGGGCGTTGGCCGGGTCGATGGAAAACAGGTTGACCATGCTCATGCCGACGATCAACTGGTCGGCGGGGGTCTTGGCCTGCACGGCGGCCATCGGCCCCAGTGCCAGCATCGCACCCAGCAGGCTCAGGCGCAGGATCGGAAGTACAGTTTTCATGTGGCTGTCCTTGTTTTTATAGTCATGCACTGTGTTCGCGCTGGCCGCGCGGGGCTTAACGGGTCCTTGGGTCGAACACCTTGTACAGGGCATCGCTGATCAGGTTCAGGGCGACGAAGATCAGCCCGATCACGAGCACACAGCCCATCACCGCGTTCATGTCACCGAGCATCAGGCTGCTGGTCAGGTACTGGCCGAAACCGGGCCAGGCAAACACCGTTTCGATCAGTACCGCGCCTTCGAGCAGCGAGCCGTAGGCCAAAGCGACCACCGTCAGCAGCTGCACGAGGATGTTGCGAAACGCATGGCCCCAGACCACCTGGCGGCGCGACAGGCCCTTGACCCGGGCGGTGATGATGTATTCCTGGGACAGCTGTTCGAGCATGAAGCTGCGGGTCATGCGGCTGATGTAGGCGACCGAGTTGAGGCCCAGGATCAGCCCCGGCAGGACGATGTGCCGCAGCGCGCTGGTGAAGGCTTCCCAATCCCCGGCCAGGGCCGTGTCGATCAGCAGCAGGCCGGTGATGTCCGGCACCATGCCGTCGTAGGCGAGGTCGATGCGCCCTGCCCCACCGGCCCAGCCGAGCCAGGCGTAGAACACCAGCAGGCCCATCATGCCGACCCAGAAGATCGGTGTGGAGTAACCGAACAGGGTGATCACCCGTGCCACATGGTCGCCAAGGCGGCCCTGGTTACTGGCCGCGACCACGCCCAGTGGCAAGCCGATGACGATGCCGAAGAGGATTGCCAGGGTGGCCAACTCGATGGTCGCCGGGAACACCCGCTTGATGTCTTCCAGCACCGGGTGGCCGGTCAGCAGGGCGTTGCCGAAATCACCGTGGAGCAGGTCGTTGAGGTACAGCCCGAACTGCACCCAGATCGGCTGGTCCAGGCCCATCGCCCGGTACACCTGGTCGTAGGTAGAGCTGTCGGCGTCCGGACCGACCACGGCCAGCACCGGGTCCAGCGGCATCACCCGACCAATGAAGAAGGTCAGCGCCAACAGACCGAGCAGGGTCACCAGGACCGTGCTGGCCCGTCGGGCAGTGCCAGACACGCGCGTGCCCAGCACAGAGGCAGTCGAAACTAACATAACAGGCTCCTGAAAATGCGTTCAGCCAACACCGAGGCGTTCGGGGCGCGCACGCCCCGCTCCCGCTCATCGCGACTTGTAGACGTCTTTGTAGCGGGTGGTGGCCGCACTGTGGGTCTGGTAATCCTGAACATCGTGGTAGACCACCACGGTGTCGGTCATCTGCGACACCGGCAGGATCGCCCCGACCTGCGCGTCCAGGGTCTTCTGGATCTGCTGGTACTGGGCCAGTTGCCTGGTCTTGTCAGGCTCGACTTCGGCCTGCTCGATCAGCGCGTTCAACTCGGGGCTGTAGAACGACGTGCGCCAGCCCTGGAAGTTGCTCAGCTTGGCTTCGTCGCGGTTGTCCGGGTTGTACACCAGGGTCCGCAGGCTCGAATGCGGATGACGCTCGGCCCCGCCACCGCCGCGGCCGACCAGGATGTCGAAGCTGCGTTCGCGCATGGCGCCGTAGATCTGGTTGCCGGTGCCGGTGACGATGGTCGCCTGGATGCCGGCCTGGGCCAGGGTCGCCTGCAGGCTGGAGGCGATGTTGATGAATGGCGGCTCGGTGAGCACGCGGATGGTGGTTTTGAAGCCATTCGGGTAACCGGCTTCGGTCAGCAGTTTTTTCGCCTCGGCGACGTTCAGGGTGTAGCCCGGATCGTCCAGCCGTGCCGGCAGGCCGAGCGGTAATGGGCGCTGGTTGAGCTGGCCGTAGTGCGGCATGACGGTCTGGTTGATGCCTTGATAGTCGATCAGCGAACGCACCGCGCGGCGCACACGGGCGTCATCGTAGGGCTTGTTCTTGACGCTCAGGGCAACGTAGTAGAGGGTCCCGCGCTGCACGGTCTGGGTGCGCACCTTGTCGGACTTCTCCAGGGCTTCGATGTCGGGTGCGGACATGCCCTTGGCCAGGTCCAGGTCACCGCGCTCGACCATCAGGCGCAGCGACTGCGACTCGGTCATGTTGCGCATGACGATGCGCTTGAGCTTGGCCGGGCCACCCCAGTAACCGTCGTAGCGGCTCATCAGGATCACATCGTTGGCGCGCCAGTCATTGAGGATGAATGGGCCGCTGCCGGCGGCGTGGGTAGTCAGCCAGGCGCCGCCCATGTCGTCGCCCTTCTGGTGTTGCTGAACCACTTTGCGGTCGAGGATAAAGGCACTGGGCGAGGTCGCCAGGGTATTGAGCACCAACATCGGGTCGGTTGGCCGCGGCAGCTCGAGGACAAAGGTGTGCTCGTCGGCGGCGCGCAGGTACTGGGCGGCGTTGCCGGCGGTGAAGCCGTAAGCCTTCCATGTCGAGGCCAGGGCCAGATTGAGCTTGAGCACGCGCTGCAACGACCAGGCGACGTCTTCGGCAGTCAGCGGGTTGCCCGACTGGAAGGTCACGCCGGGGCGCAGCGTGAAGGTCAGGGTCTTGCGGTCGTCGCTGACCTGCCAGCTTTGCGCCAGGGCCGGTACCAGTTGGTCCGGCTGCTTGACGTCCTGCACCAGCAGCATGTCGTAGAGGTTGGCATTGACCTCGGAGACATCCAGGCCGGTGGCGGCGGCCGGGTCGAGCGACAGCAGGTTGATCATGCTCATGCCGACGATCAACTGGTCGGCGGGGGTCTTGGCGAAAGCGGCAGGTACCGACGTCATCGCCAGCGATGCGGCCAGGACCCCCGCCCAGAATTTGGGGAGAACGCTCATGTGAGATAGCCTTTTTATAGTTATTGGACTCTCGGGCGGCACGCACCGAGGCGTGCCGCCATGCACGAATCAGAAACTCTGCAGCGTGTTGGTCTCGACGTAGTCGAAGTCGATCTCCTCCCCCAGGCCAGGCAGGTCGGAGAGGTGCACGAAGCCGTCTTCATCCATCGGGTCGACCAGGCGCTTGAGATAGGCCGGTACTTCGTCATAGTTGAGGAACGGGTGCAGCAGGCCGCGCTCGTACCAGGTGCAGTTCTTGATCGCGCCGACCACCGCCAGGTTGGCCGCGCCGTTGCCGTGGATCTCGCAATCCATGCCAAACGCTTCGGCCATGTGCGCGACCTTCAGGCACGGGGCGATACCGCCGACCCCGGCAACACCGGCACGCAGGATGTCACAGACATCGTTCTTGACCCAACTGGCGCGGCTCAGGTGTTTGCCACCGAGGCTTTCCGGGCCCAGCACGGGGATGTCCAACTGGGCGGCCAGCCACGCGTAGGACTCGGCCGAGTCTTCCATCATCGGCTCTTCGAACCAGGCGAAATTCAGCTTCTCCAGGGCACGGCCGACGGTCAGCGCTTCGGTGCGGCTGTACCAGTGATAGCCGTCGATCATCAGCGCGATGTCGGGGCCGACCGCTTCACGTACGGCGGCGCAGGCCTTGATGTCCATGCTCACGCTCGGCGCGAACGACACCGGCGGCATCCAGGTGTGCAGCTTGATCGCCTTGTAGCCGCGCTTGACCAGGGTCTCGGCGAAGCGGCCGTACTCTTCAGGGGTCGACAGGCCGCCCGGTAGCTCGTCACCGCACATGGTCGAACCGTAAGCCGGGACCTTGTCGCGGTAGCCACCGATGAGCTTGTGCACCGGCACCTTGAGCTTGCGCCCGGCCCAGTCCCACAGGGCCTGTTCGACCAGTGCCAGGGCGCGGTCGGTGAGCTGGCTTGCGCTGCCGCGCTGCCAGTGGGCGAGGTCGTGCCAGATCTTTTCACGGTCGAAGGCATTGGCGCCGACCAGCACCTTGCGCACGAAGTTATCCAGCACATACGGGCGGATCAGCTCGGGAGCGCCGAAGGCGAAGCCTTCGTTGCCGCACTCAGTCTTGATACGTAGCAAGGCCATCTTGGCCTGGGTCACGTCGCCCGGATGGGCATGGCCGGCGCTGTCTACAGCGCGGCGCGTGGGGTAGGAAAACACCTGGACGTTTACAGCAGTAATGATCATGGACGTCTGAGCCTTCTTATTGGATTTGTGGCGGGTGAGTCACGCTCTGGAGGCAATCCTACGTCATCATACAACATTTGGAAAGCACCTCTTCAAACCGACGAAATAGTCGTGAATAGCCTGCTAAACCCCGCCCTGTGATCCCCGTCACAAAACACACGAAAAGCCACAACTACCGCATTAGAGCCTTCAGCCAATGTGATCAGACAACATTTCAATAATTCGTAGACAGCCCCACAGTCGTACGATAACTTATTTTAAAAATCACGGAGCGCTCACCACCTCACCCACCTTGCTCACACGCCTCATCACGTCCTCAACAAAAACAAAAAAAGAGATCGCATGAACAACACACTTCGCCGCCTTATCGCCGCCAGTACCCTCGGCTTGTCGTTCTACGCCTGCGCGGACTCCGCCAGCATCAACTACCGGCATGGGTACACCGAAGACGACAGCATTCACTCCGACCGGATAAAGCTGAGTTACCGCAAGGACAGCGGCCTGGGGTTTGCCGCAGAAATCAAATACAAGACTGCCGGCGACCGCGAAGACGTCGCCTACGACAACATGGTCAACAACGGCCATGAGTTCACCGTGGACTACAACTACAAGATGAGCCCCAAGTCGACCTGGACCCCCGCCTTCCAGATGGACAGCTCCAAGGACGCCACCACCTACAAGTTCGGCCTGAAGTACAACTACAAGCTCAGCGACACCTGGTACGTCGCCACGCGCGTACGCCACGACGCACGCAGCCTCGACCGCGACCAGATCGACCACAGCAAGGCGGACCGCGCCAAGGACAACCAGAACACCACCCGCCTTGAAGGCTGGCTCGGCTACACCCCCAGCGGCCCGTGGGCATTCGAATACCAGTACATCCACTTCACCACCGACTACATCCGCTACGACAACAAGAAGCGCGACTACGAGCAGAACCTGATCATCAAGTACAAGCTCAACAAACAGTGGGCGCCATTTATGGAAGTGGGTGACATCAAGGTCAACAGCTACACGGACGATCGCCAGGCCCGTTGGCGCCTGGGTATCCAGTACAACTTCCTGTAAGGGCAACCGCCCGACCATGCCGGTGTCGTTGCACCACGGCACCCTCATGCAGTTTCAGCAAAAGGCATCCGACAATGACCACGACCACCCGCAAACCCTTCAACCGCCTGCTGCTCACCGGCGCCGCCGGCGGGCTCGGGCAAGTGCTTCGCGAAGCACTGCAAGCACACGCCAACATCGTGCGCGTATCAGACATCAGCCCCATGGCAGCGGCTGCAGGCGAGCATGAGCAAGTCATCAACTGCGACCTGGCCGACAAGGCCGGCGTATTGGCCCTGGCCCAGGATGTGGACGCCATCGTGCACCTGGGCGGCATCTCCACCGAGCGTGCCTTCGAAGAGATTCTGCAAGCCAACATCGTCGGTACCTTCCACATCTATGAGGCCGCCCGAAAGCACGGCATCAAGCGCGTGGTGTTCGCCAGCTCGAACCATGTCACCGGCTTTTACCCTCAAGGCGAACAGGTAGATGCGCATTCGCCGCGCCGACCAGACTGCTACTACGGGCTGTCGAAGGCCTACGGCGAAGACCTGGCCTCGTTCTACTTCCACCGCTACGGCATCGAAACCGTCAGCCTGCGCATCGGCTCTTCGTTCCCCGAACCACGCAATGTGCGCATGCTGTCCACCTGGCTCAGCTACGGCGACCTGGCGCATCTGGTGGAGCGCGCATTGCTTGCCGAAAACGTCGGCCATACCGTGGTATACGGCGTCTCGGCCAACCGCGACCTCTGGTGGAGCAACCGCCACGCCGCACACCTGGACTTCAATCCGAAGGACAGTGCCGAGCGCTTCCGCCCGGCCCTGGAGCAGCAGCCAAAGCCCGCTACAGATGACCCGACGGCCCACCTGCAAGGTGGCGCCTTCACCGCTGCCGGCCCTTTTGGCGACTAAACCCTGATGGAGCGCGCAATTTTTCCATGACAGCCGAACTGATTACCGATGCACGCAATGCCACAGGCGAAAGCCCGGTCTGGCACCCGCAGGAAAATGCCTTGTACTGGGTGGATATACCGGCAGGCCGCCTGCACCGCTGGCAACCAGACGGCCAGACCCAGCACTGGGCCGCAGACGAAATGCTCGGCTGCATCGTCCGTAGCCAGCAAGGCAACTGGCTTGGGGCCCTGGAGAGCGGGGTCTTCCACCTCACCCCCCAGGCTGACGGTCGCCTGGTTGCCGACAAGCGCGCCAGCGTCGAACACGCGAGGCCCGGCATGCGATTCAACGACGGGCGTTGCGACCGCCAAGGACGGTTCTGGGCCGGTACGATGCAAACAAACATGGGCGCCGAGCCGGTGGGTGCGCTTTACCGATATGACGCGACGGCGGACGCAACGGTAAAGCCAATGCAAGCACGACTGGACAAGCTGATCGTGCCCAACGGCATGGCGTTCAGCCCGGACGGCAAAACACTGTATGTCTCCGACTCGCACCCCAGCGTTCAGCTGATCTGGGCCTTCGACTACGACATCGACAGCGGCACACCGCACAACCGCCGAATATTCGTCGACATGAACCAGCACCCCGGCCGACCGGACGGGGCTGCGGTAGATGCCGAAGGTTGCTACTGGATTTGCGCGATCGATGCCGGCCAGGTACTGCGCTTTACCCCTGAAGGGAAGCTGGACCGCGCCCTGCCGCTACCGGTAAAGAAACCGACCATGTGCGCATTCGGCGGCCCGCAGCTGGATACGCTGTTCGTGACGTCGATTCGCCCACAAGGCATCGACCTGAGCGACCAGCCACTGGCCGGCGGCGTGTTCGCGCTCAACCCCGGCGTAAAAGGCTTGGCGGAGCCGATTGCCGGGGGCTGAAGCCTGGGCCGGCAATAGCTGCCACCAAGGGTATGTTCAGTAAGCAGCCTTGCTGGACATCCCCCTGCGACCTGCCCCAAGGCAAGTGACCGCAAAGGCAATCACCAACGCCCCGGTACCCAACAGGAAAATCAGCTGCTGGTTGGAGCCCTCCACCAGCATGGCAATCAGTGCCGGCGTCACCGCTGCAGCCCCCATCAAGGTAATGCTGACCAAAGGCGTCAGCTTGCCAGTCGGGTCGTTGGTGGTAATCAGCGCCATGTAGTACGACAAAGACAGCACCCAGCCAAAGTTGATCAGCAACAACGCGACGAACAGCTGCATTGGCGTGCGGGTATGGCCCGTGAGCATGGCGATGGAAATGAACACCGCCACCAGCCCCACGGCGATCATCAACTGGCGATTGACCCGCGCACCCAGCAGGCTAGGCAGCCCCGCACCCGGCAAACCACCAAGGGCCGACAGGCCGAACGCCCAGCCGATATCCACCCCGCTGATACCTTGGTCTCGCGCCAACTGGTCGATGAAGCCCCACACGCAGTAGATGGCGATCTGCATGAACAGCATGCCCACCAACGCAGTGCGCCCCGTGCGCGCCGAACCACCCTGGGCAGGCGAGGCTTCGCCACTGGCCAGCAACGCCGCCGGGCGACGCGGCAGCACCAGGCTGGCGCCACAGATGAGCAAGTACCACAGGCCGAACGCGCACAAGGCGGTCACCGTGCCACTTTGCGCGGCCAGCAGCGGCAACGCTGCCGAAAACAGCGAGTACTCGGGCGTTTGCAGCAACAGCATCAACCCGAACGAACGGTCCTGGTTGGGCAAGCGGCCAAGCGTGGACACCGCATAGGCATACACCAACCCCGCACAGGTGCCGGCCGCCAGGCGCACGATCAGCAGCAGGGTGTTGGTGGTGGCAAAGGCGGTCGCGATACTCAAGGCCACGCACAGTGCGCCCACGATCAGGCACAGGCTGCGCCCGCCATGGCGCTTCATCAGCACCGGGCACAGTAAGGTGCCCAGGGTCATGCCGATCATCTCGACCGACACCACCCAGCCCTGCTGATCGAGTGACAGGCTCAGTTGCTCTGTGACCAAACCCATGAAGATGGGTTGCACGCCACAGACGATGAAGGAAGTACAGGCAATGAAAATCAGCGCGGCACGCAGCAGCTTGGAATCTTGCGTCATGGGGACCCCGACACGGCATTTGTTTTTATTGTGTGTGGCGACCTGCCCTGGAAGGCGCCGTAGCTGGCGGCTGGGCGGGTCTGGTGGGCAATCGTGGGCCGAGATCGAAGGCTTTGAAAGTTAATTATCGGCATCGATATCAGTGGGCTTTTTAATGCAGGCCAAACTGCCTTGGCCTGCATCCATAAATGCACTGAACCCGATCCTGATAATTAATTGGAGACATACCCGCATCCCCCCTACCGTGGTACGTCACCCAAGCCTCAGTAGAAAAGGCCCGATCATGAACGACCGTGAGTTCATCAACGCCATCGACGCCGATGGCCTGCCCCTGCACATTGCCGCAACCAACGGCCGCATCACCCACATCGGCCCGCAACGCGCCAGCACCCCAGCCCGTGAAACCATCGACCTCGAAGGCCTGCTGGTGCTGCCGGGCTTTGTCGACGGCCATATCCACCTGGACAAAAGTTT
The DNA here is from genome assembly GCF_022760795.1 of Pseudomonas sp. BP01. Lineage (NCBI taxonomy): Bacteria > Pseudomonadati > Pseudomonadota > Gammaproteobacteria > Pseudomonadales > Pseudomonadaceae > Pseudomonas > Pseudomonas sp. BP01. The sequence continues at coordinate 29,341 of NZ_JAFBKA010000003.1, read as the reverse complement.
TGTCGGCGACCGCTGGCGACCGCACCAACCCGTGGCCAGCCTGCGCGAGCGCCTGGCCGTGGAAAAACGCGAACTGGCCAGTGCTCCACCCATCGTCGAGCGCGCCGATGCGCTGATGCGCCAAGCCGCCTCGTTCGGCACCCTGGCGATGCGCTGCCACGTGGACGTGGACGCCACCACCGGCCTGACCAATCTGCACGCCATGCTCGAAGCCCGGGACAAGTGGAAAGACCTGCTCGACATCGAGCTGGTGGCCTTCCCCCAGGCCGGTGTGGTGACCTGCCCCGGTACGGCTGAAGTGATGGAAGCGGCCATCCGCGAAGGCGTGCAGGTGGTCGGCGGCATCGACCCGACCACCCTGGACGGCGACGCCGACGCCCAGCTGGACATTGTCTTCGGCATCGCCGAACGGCATGGCGTGAAGGTCGACGTTCACCTGCACGAGCCGGGCGATATCTGCATCGCCCAGCTCGAGCGCATTGCGGCACGCACCCAGGCACTGGGCATGCAAGGCCTGGTGGCGGTCAGCCACGCCTATGGCCTGGGCGACGTATCCGATGCAGTAGTAGACCGCACCGCCGAAGTGCTGGCCGGCGCAGGCATCTCCATCATGACCAACGCCCCCGGCGAACATGCGTTCCCTCCCGTGCTGCGCCTGCGTAACGGCGGCGTGCGGGTATTTACCGGCAACGACAACATCCAGGACGCCTGGTGGCCCTACGGCAATGGCGACATGCTGCAGCGGGCGATGCTGGTCAGCTACCGCTCAGGCTTCAATACCGATGAGGAGCTGCGAGTTGCGCTGGAAATGGCGACCGAAGCCAGTGCCGGGGTGATGGGCAAACAGGATTACGGCTTGAAGGTTGGTAACGAAGCCAGCTTCGTGCTGTTCAAGGCTCCCAATGCTGCTGCGGCGGTGGCGGCGGCCATTCATGAACGGGTGATCGTGCGCCACGGCGCTTTCTGGGGCGGGCCTGCGCAGTTGCAGTTGAAAGCTGCGCAGTTTGCTACCGAACTGCGCCGTTAACCGCAGGCGAAGTTCAGATCTCAGCCCTGCTCGGCCCCTGTGGGAGCGGGTTCACCCGCGAACACCGGCAGCGCCGGTGCCATACACCGCGTTGTCTTCTTCGCGGGTAAACCCGCTCCCACAGGGTACGCGGCACGGTTTCGAGCTTTGTACGCTGAGCGAAGGCGCAGCCAATGGGCTGCGCAGGCTCATTCCGCCTCAGCCCGCAAGATCCCGATCAGAATTTCAGCCAGCGCCATGACCATAGGGTCCGCCGTAGGCCGATGAAAAATCGCCGCCTCAAACACCTTGATAGGCTTGAACCCCTGCTCCGCCCCGAGCACAAGATGCCCACCCGTCACCACCCGCGACGGCAACAGGCTTACCCCCAACCCATTGGCCACCGCTTCCTGAATCCCCGCCAGGCTCGAACTGGTAAAAGCGATCCGCCAACTGCGCCCCATTGCCTCGACTGCACCGATCATGTCATCCCGGTACAACCCCCGCGGCGGAAAGGTCACCAAGGGAATCGGGTCCTGGGCGAAACACGGGTACTGGGCGCTGTCGATCCATTCGATGCGCTCCGGCTGGCACGCATTGGCCTCCCGGCTATGGCGCCGCTGCTTGATCAACACCAGGTCCAGCTCGCCACGGTCGTAGGTGCTCATCAAGTCCCGGCTAAGCCCACCGGTAATCTCCAGCTTCACCGTCGGATTACGCCGGTTGAACGCCGCCAGCGCCTGCATCGTCTTGCCCGCGACAAAATCGTCCGGCAGGCCGATGCGCACGGTCACCGTCACCCCGCCCGACATGGCCTCGGTCAGCTGGCTGCTCACCGCCAGCAGGTGCCGCGCATACCCCAACAGTATTTCCCCCGCATCGGTCGGATGCACCTCGCGGTTACTGCGGTCGAGCAGTTGCTGGCCGACCATTTCCTCCAGCCGGCGCACCTTCTGGCTGACCGTGGACTGGGTGGAGTGCAGGCGCGCGGCAGCGGTGGTGAAACTGCCGCAGTCGGCCACCATGACCACGGTGCGGAGCATGTCCAGGTCATAGATGGCACGGTTGGGTTTGATGGAGTCAGGCATCTGCGGGTTCAGCTTTAGTGGATGGGGCTGGGTACATGATGCCTGAAGCTGGCGTGCATGATGCAATGCCAGAGGGCAAGGCATGCCTTGTACGCATGCACGAACCCTTTCGCGGATGCAGTCTTTTGCTCAAGCTGCAGCGGCCCCCTTCCCCTCGCCACTGACCTCGAACTGCCCCACCAGCTTCTGCAACTTGCCGGCATCCACCCGCACCTTCTGCGCGCTGCTCTGCAGCACCACCGCCGTCTGGCGCATCTCGCTGGAGGACTGGTTGACCTGGTCGATGGTCTTGCCGTATTCCACGCTACGCCGGTTGAGCTGCTGGATTATCGCGAACATGCCTTCCACGGCCTGGTGCAGTTGCACGTTCTCGGACGAGGCGTCTTCGGCAAGGCGCAGGCTGTTGTCGACGTCCTGTACGCCCTGCTCCATGAAGCTGACGGCCTGGCGGGTTTCGCCCTGAAGGCTCTCGACCATGTGGCGGATGTCTTCGGCGGCGCGCGCGGTTCGCGCGGCCAGGCTGCGCACCTCGTCGGCCACCACCGCAAAGCCACGGCCATGCTCGCCGGCACGCGCCGCCTCGATGGCAGCATTGAGCGCCAGCAGGTTGGTCTGGTTGGTGATGTCGCTGATCAACCCGGTGATATTGTCGATCTCGACCATGCGGCTGTCGAGCCGCTGCACACTGGAGGACGAACGCGCCACCACATCGCGAATCGACTGGGTGCCTGCCTGCACCGCCAGAAACTGCTCGCGGGCACGGCTGACCACCTCGTCCATCGCCTGCTTCATCTGCTCGGCGCTGACCGAGGCCTGCTGCAGTTCACCAAGCTGCTCCTCCATGATGATCATCATGTGGTGCACGGCGTCCGCCACATCGGCAGAGCTCACACTAGCCTCCTGGCTGCGCCCGAGCATCATCTGGTTGGTGCTGCCGACCGTGCGGCTGGCCTTCACAACCTGCCCCACTACAGCGTCCAGGCGGTCGATGAAGCTGTTGATCCAGCGCGCCATGTCGCCGCTCTCATCGTTGCCCAGGGTGCTGGTGTCCAGGCGCTGACGCAGGTTGCCTTCACCCTCGGCAATGGTGCGCAGTACGCCGCTCATGCCATTCAACCTGGCTGCCAGGCGCTTGGGCCCGAACACGCCGAATACCAGCGTGGCGCCGAGCATGCTCACGGCCAGAATCACGTCATTCAGCCCTTGCGGCAGGCCGGCATAGTGCTGCACCAGGTAGTTGCAGCCGAACAACCCGGCCATGGTCGCCACATAGGGTTTCATCAACCCATAGCTCAGCGAGCGGCGTCGGTAGACCTCCTCCAGGTCGGCCTCGCACATCATGCCCCAGCGGTCGGGTGAGCCCGGCAACTGGAACGTCACGCCCTTGCCGACCACCGGCACGTGGCGGTAGTCCGAGTAACCTGGGTAGGTCACGAACAGGTTGGCACCACGCCTGATGGTTTCCCTCACCCCGGGGTGAAGTTCGCGCGTGGAGGGGTCGGTGAAGCGCAGTTCCAGCTCGGTATGGCGCTGGACCTGCACGGTGGTCCAGGGCGTGTGCACACCACTTTTGAGGTTTTCGCCGTGGGTAAAGGTGCCGTCCTCGAAGCGCGAGCGCGACAGCGCCGTGCCGGGCTGGATCGCCGGGTCGAAGCGCGACTGCGCCATGAACAGGTAGTTGTCGCCCGACTCGGCGAAAATATGCCCGGCCTCGCGCTGGATCAGGTCACCCAGCACATCGTTGGGCACCCGGCCGCACAGGCAGCCGAGCACTTTGCCACCGGCCTTCACCGGCTGGTAGAACATCAGCGTTACTTCATCGTGGAAGCGTGAGGACGACGGGCCAATGCGCAGGGTCAGCGGGTCGCTGTAGGGGCCATGGAGGAACGGCGCCTTCAGCCCTTGGGCCAGCGCTGCAGTCTGCTCGATACGCGGCGTACCAAGTTGTGGCCAGGTGGAGGCGATGATGCTGCCGGCAGCATCGACGACAAACAACTCGGAAAAGTCTTCGGCCTGCGCCAGCTTGTCCCGCAGCAGCGTGCTGTCGGGTTGAGCGAACCCTTGCGCGAGTTGTTCCGCTAGTTCCGCCAAGTGCTCCCAGTGCTCGCACGCCCAATCATGCAACAACCGCACGCGGGTCTGGGCAATGGCTTCGAAAGTTTGCTCGATCTGCGGGTAATTCGCCCGGTTAAGGTGACATGCCCAGCCCATCCTGAGCTTTCCGGTTTTACCCAGCCAGGGCAGCCAGCCCTTCTCGCTCGATGACAACTCCATGGAACCACTGGAAAGCGACATTATCTTCACCATACGCGACATCGGATGGCAATCTGATAGCAAGTCGCACGCCAACGGCGGGAGCGGTGATAAATGGGGAATTCAAGTCGTTGAATGCACAGCACTTGTGCAAGAAAGGTTATGGGCAGGCCCTGAATGCACCAACGAGGCGCAAACCAGATGAAATCAGGCCCTCATCCGGAATGTGACAAATAGCAGCCAGAACTGCTCGCACATCGCACAACAGTTCGATAATCGCACAAATTCCGCTAAACCCCCTCTACTGTTGCCCTATCTTGCGGCACGCTATAGCGAAAGTCAGCAAACAATTTCAAGCGCTGACAGGCCTCATCGCTTAAACGCGCCGGCCAGCCCGACAACCATACTCCAGGAACAACCAGGAGCTCGCCTTGATCAATAAAACGTACGAGTCCATCGCCAGCGCGGTGGAAGGGATCACCGACGGTTCGACCATCATGGTCGGTGGCTTCGGCACAGCCGGCATGCCGTCCGAGCTGATCGATGGCCTGATCGCAACCGGTGCCCGCGACCTGACCATTATCAGCAACAACGCCGGCAACGGCGAGATCGGCCTGGCCGCCCTGCTCATGGCGGGCAGCGTGCGCAAGGTGGTGTGCTCGTTCCCGCGCCAGTCCGACTCCTACGTGTTCGACGAACTGTACCGCGCCGGCAAGATCGAGCTGGAAGTGGTGCCGCAAGGCAACCTGGCCGAGCGCATCCGCGCAGCGGGTTCGGGCATTGGTGCGTTCTTCTCGCCGACCGGCTACGGCACCCTGCTGGCCGAAGGCAAGGAAACCCGTGAAATCGACGGCCGCATGTACGTGCTGGAAATGCCGCTGCACGCCGACTTTGCGCTGATCAAGGCGCACAAGGGTGACCGTTGGGGCAACCTGACCTACCGCAAGGCCGCGCGCAACTTCGGCCCGATCATGGCCATGGCCGCCAAGACCGCCATCGCCCAGGTCGACCAGGTTGTCGAACTCGGTGAACTGGACCCGGAGCACATCATCACCCCGGGTATCTTCGTCCAGCGCGTGGTTGCCGTCACCGGCGCTGCCGCTTCTTCGATCGCCAAAGCTGTCTGAGGCCTGCCATGACCATCACCAAAAAGCTCTCCCGCACCGAGATGGCCCAGCGCGTGGCCGCAGACATCCAGGAAGGCGCGTACGTGAACCTGGGCATTGGCGCACCGACCCTGGTGGCCAATTACCTGGGCGACAAGGAAGTGTTCCTGCACAGCGAGAACGGCCTGCTGGGCATGGGCCCAAGCCCTGCGCCGGGCGAGGAAGACGATGACCTGATCAACGCCGGCAAACAGCACGTCACCCTGCTGACCGGTGGTGCCTTCTTCCACCATGCCGACTCGTTCTCGATGATGCGTGGCGGCCACCTGGACATCGCCGTACTGGGCGCCTTCCAGGTCTCGGTCAAGGGCGACCTGGCCAACTGGCACACCGGCGCCGAAGGTTCGATCCCGGCCGTAGGCGGCGCGATGGACCTGGCCACCGGCGCCCGCCAGGTGTTCGTGATGATGGACCACCTGACCAAGACCGGCGAAAGCAAGCTGGTGCCCGAGTGCACCTACCCGCTGACCGGCATTGCGTGCGTCAGCCGCATCTACACCGACCTGGCCGTACTGGAAGTGACGCCTGAAGGGCTGAAAGTGGTCGAGATTTGTGCAGATATCGACTTTGACGAGTTGCAGAAGCTGAGCGGTGTGCCGCTGATAAAGTGATCTTCCGGCTTACACAGTCTGTTGCCTTACGCGGACCTTTGTAGGAGCGGCCTTGTGCCGCGAAAGGGCTGCAAAGCAGCCCCAGCACCAGTTGATGTAACGCCAAAATCCGGGGGCCGCTTTGCGGCCCTTTCGCGACACAAGGCCGCTCCTACAAGTTGATGCACCAGCCTCGAAAGCTGTGCAATACCTGTAGGAGCTGGCTTGCCTGCGATGGGCTGCACAGCAGCCCCCATGGCCCCGACCAACAGCCACTATCCCAGGCATCACCCCACTTCAGCCCGAGACTATCGCTTTCCTGGCACGATTCAAGGTGCGACGGTCACGTCCGCCTGGCCGCTCTGAGCCAGAGCTGCATGAATGAAACCTTCAGCTTTTTTTCGCTCAACGAATGCCCTTACGTATGCCGCGCCAGCATCCCGTCCACGTGGCACCGCCATTGCCTGGCGGATTGAGGTGAAGGCATCATCCAGCACGCGATAGCGCGGGTCGAGATCAGCTACCTTCTGCAAGGGTTGGCGCACGCCCGCAGCCGCATCGAGTTTTTGCTCAAGGAACAGATCAACCGCCCCTGCGGACGTGTCCGCGCGTTCAAGCTCGGCGTTCTTCAGGGTACGGGTCAGAAACAGATCGTAGGCAGCCCCCTTGCCCACTGCCAGCTTCAGCCCGGCTTGGTCCAGATCCACCACCGACTGGAAGGGGGAATCGCGCTCAACGAGGTACGTGCCTTCAATAATGACGTAGGGTTCGCTGAACGAGATCTGCGCCTCACGCACCGGCTCGATAGCCAGAAACGCCAGGCTCCATACCCCCTCGTCCAAAGCGGCAAAGACTTTGCCTGCGGCATCGAAAGTGCGCATTTCCAGCTTCACCCCCAGTTCTTGCGCAAGGGCTTTGGCAAGTGCAACGGATACGCCTTGTGGCTCGCCATTCGGGCCACGCTGAGCGAGCACGGGGTTACCAAAATTGATGGCAGCGTGCATGACGCCACCTGGAGCCAAGTCATCGAGTACCGCGGGGGTGATGGTGGTCATAGGGATCTCCTGAAAAGGGTTTACCAGATTGGCAAGGTATACGAAACGATCAAGCGATTCTCATCCGCGCCACGCGCAAGGTTCGCGCGGTAGGCCGCATTGCGCCAACGGATACCAACATTTTTCAATGCCCCGGACTGGAATACGTATGCAATATCAGTATTGCGCTCCCACTCACGGCCTTCCCCGGCATGGGTAGCTGCATCAGCGTGATCGCCTTTGACATAGCGACTCATGAACGTCAGCCCAGGGATGCCGATGGCGGCGAAGTTGTAGTCGTAACGCAGCTGCCAGGAGCGTTCGCCAGGCTCGGCGAAATCGTTGATCTGGATATAGTTGGTGAGGTACGGATCCGTGCCATTGAGAAATGGCATCGAAGTGTCACCGTTCATTTTCTGTAGCCCTAGGCCAAATGCATGGCCGCCCAGGCTATAAGTGAACAACCCACTGAGCGCACCACTGTCGATGGCGCCAGCATTCGCGTTGCCAGCGTCGTCGCTCAGCATGTAGCGCAAATCGCTTTTGAGCTTACCGGGGCCAATGCTCCACGTGTTATTGATACCCAAAAAGTTTTGTCGGTACACGTCCTGCAGTTCGGCGTACTGGTAGCTAAGTGTCAGCCCTTTGTTAACCGCGTAATCAAATCCGCCCACCCAGTAATCATCACCTTCCACAGCACCGGTAAACCTGCGGTTCTTGTTGTTCAGGGTGATTTTCTGAGCGTCGGTCGAGTCACGATCAGTCACGCGATTGAAGCGTGCACCCGTCAGCGTGAAGCCCTCGATTTCGTTACTGGTCATCAAGCCACCTTCGAAGGTCTGCGGCAGTATCCGCCCGGTATTGGCCTGCACGGTCGGCAGCTTGGGGATGAGTGTTCCGTACCTGAGCTCGCTTTCGGAAACCTTCACCTTGGCGGTCAGGCCGAGACGACTGAACTCATCGGCAGCGCGCCCATCATCATGCACCGGCAGCAGGCCGGAACCGGCTCGGTCAGGGCTTGAATCCAGCTTGATACCCAGCATTCCCAACGCATCAAGGCCAAAGCCCACAGTGCCTGGGGTGTAACCAGAGCGGAAATCGAAGAGGAATCCCTGGGCCCATTCTTCCCGTTTGGACTGGCCGGCACCCTCGCGAAAATCGCGATTGAAGTAGTAGTTTTGCAGTTGCAGGCTTGCCTTGCTGTCCTCGGCAAAACCTTCTGCACCGGCGGTACCGACGACCAGGCACGGGGACAGAGTGATCAGGGTGCGCAGGATGTTTTTGTTGTTGTGCATCTGGCGATTCCATTTTTTGGCATGACGCTGCCCGACCCGGAACGGGCCAGGAAGAAATTATTCGTTACGGGGATTGCTACGCGGTCTGGAACCGCCCTTACAAAGATTGGAATGCCCTGTAAGAGCGACTCTGTCAGCAGGTCAGTGGGCTGAAGCGGCTACTGGCTGATCGGGCTCTTTGTTGGTCACACGCATCAGTGCAGTCATCAGGAACGCGATGAGCAGCAGTGCGCTGAGGAACAGCAGGCCGGTAGCGGCGCTCTGGCTGTTGCCTTTAACCACGCCAATCATTGATGGGCCAACGAAGCCACCCAGGTTGCCGATGGAGTTGATTACCGCGATGGATACCGCTGCGGTAGCACGATCAAGGAACAGGGTGGGCAGTGCCCAGAACGGGGATTTGAAGCTGTAGAGACCCGACAATGCCACACAGATCATCGCCATCGAGGCCACAGGACTGGACAACATGCCCGCCCCCACCAGGCCCAAGGCCGCCACTGCAAGGGGGATCGCAGAATGCATCTTGCGCTCGTTTCGTCGATCAGAGCTTCGCGACCAAATAACCATCGCTACCGTCGCAACGATATAGGGCAGCATTGCGATCAAACCGATTTGCGTGTGCGTGAGCTCGCTGGAGAAGCCTTTGATGATCTGCGGCATCCAGTAACCCACACCCAGGCTGCCGCACTGGTACACGAAATAGATGAAGGCCAGGTACAGCACCTTCTTGTTGACCATGGTCTTGAACACACCCAGTCGCTTGACGTTCTTGCGGCTCTGGCGATCACGCTCGAGCTCGGCGAGCAGCCAGTCTTTCTCCTGCTGGGTAAGCCATTTGGCCTGCTCCGGTTTGTCAGTCAGGAACAAGAAGCAGGCTATGCCAAGGAACACGGCCGGGACGCCTTCGAGGAACAGCATCCAACGCCAGCCGCTCCAGTCGAGCCACTTGATGTTGTCCATGATCCAGGTCGAAAGCGGCGCGCCTATGATGTAGCTGACCGGGATTGCCGCCGTGAACAGCGCGACGGTCGTGGCCAGCTCCTTCGAGCGGAACCAGTAGGTCAGGTAGACGATCACGCCCGGAAAGAAGCCCGCCTCGGCCACGCCCAGGAAAAAGCGCAGCACGTAAAGCTGGTTGGCGGTCTGGGCGAAGGCGGTAGCGGCAGCAATCAGGCCCCAGGTCACCAGGATTCGGGCTATCCAGACCCGCGCACCGTATTTGTTGAGCATCACGTTGCTCGGCACTTCGAACAGGAAATAGCCGATGAAGAAGATCCCGGAAATGAAACCGAACGCCTCGCTGGTCAGGGCGAGTTCCTTGTTCATCTCCAGCGCGGCATAACCAATATTGGCGCGGTCCAGGTAGGAGACGATGTACAGCAAGAACATGAACGGGATGATCCGCAAGGTAACCTTGCGAACGACAGCCTGCTCATCGACAGTTTTGTTGTTGTTCATAGAGACCTCATCTAGGGCGAACCGTAGCTCGCCCTTTAATTGTTATCGTTGCAGCAGGTATCAGGCGGAAAAGATCATGCAGACCGGGCTGCCGGTCGAAATCGAAAAATCTGTCTTGCTCAAACCACCGGTATGCGGATCGACAGCAAATGACACGATGCTGTCGCTGTCCTCATTGAGTGCAAACAGGAAACGCTGATTTGGCGTCAGGCTGAAGAAACGCGGCGTTTTCCCTTCGCTAGGCACGAAGTCGACAGGGCTCAGCAGGCCACTTCCTTGATCAATCTTGAACACAGCGATGCTGTCGTAACCGCGATTGGAGGCATAGAGGAAACGCCCGCTGCGGTCCACTTCGATCTCGGACGCGCGGCTGTTGCCGGTATAGCTCGCCGGCAGCGACGGCAATACCTGGAACGGTTGCAGGGCACCACTGCGCGAGTCGAAACGGTAGCTGGTAACGGTTGAGTCCAGCTCGTTGATCACATAGGCGAAACCGGCTTTGGGGTGCATTGCGATATGACGCGGGCCAGAACCCTCCCGGGCAACAGCGAATGGCTGGTCGGCAGGGTGCAGCTTGCCGTTGTCAAAGCGGAAGCTGAACACTCGATCCAGGCCTTTATCCGGTACCAGAACGTAGTTCCCTGTTGCATCAAACGGGTTGAAATGCGGCTTGGCGAATGGCTGCTCAACCCGATGAGGGCCAGTGGGGCCTTCAAGCTTGAGCAATTGATTGATACCGCCCAAGGCGCCATTTTCTTCCACATTGAGCACTGCCAAGGTGCCGGTAATATGGTTGGAAACCACCAGGAACCGCTCGCTCGGATCCAGCGCCAAATGCACCGGATTCTTTCCTTCACAGCTTTGGCGGTTGAGGAATGTCAGCTTCCCACTTGCCTTGTCGACGCTGAAGGCACTGACCTCACTGCGGTCGCCATGAACACTGTAGAGGCGATCACCGGCGCGATTGAGGGCAAGAAACGAGGGATTCACCAAGTCGTCGACCAACTGCACCTGCTCCAGCGTGCCGGCGTCTTGATTCAACCGATAGACCGTGATGCCATCACCACGGGCATTGCGCTCCCGGGTTGTGCGCGATCCGACATATGCGAACATTGGGGTATTACTCCCGCTTGCAGAATTGTTTGAAGACATGGCACTCGCGGCGCTGACCAACCCTGCAGGTAGCAATGAGCCCAGGATACCGAGGCCGGTGGCTGCACCTAAGTGCTTGATCAGCGTGCGACGGCATAACCCTGCGTGCGTGACGCTCGCGAGGTCAGGCGCAACAACGTTGGATTGTTCGCGATCCATGGACGAGTCCTTCTTATTGTTTTGGCCAAGTAGGCCCCCGCATGGGGCCTTTAAACATCAAGCCCGAGTGCGGGCAACAACCTTGCGGATCACGAACGGGAGCACACCACCGTTGGCCAGGTAGCGCACTTCCTGCTGCGAATCCACACGCGCAATAACCTCGGCTTCATCACGACGGCCATCGGCGCGATGAACGATCAGCTTGATCAGGTTCTCGCCTACAACCAGCTCATCAAGGCCCAGGAAATCGAACTGCTCGCTGCCATCCAAACGAAGGTCGTCAACGCTTTGGCCAGGTTTGAAGACCAGAGGCAGTACGCCCATGCCGATCAGATTGCTGCGGTGAATACGCTCGATGCTTTGCGCAACCACCGCCTTCACCCCAAGCAGGGCCTGTGCCTTCGCGGCCCAGTCACGGCTGGAGCCAGCGCCGTAGTTGATACCTGCAAAAACCACCATCGGTGTCTTTTGCAGGGCATAGCTTTTGGCGGCCTCGTACAGCGGTAAGCATTCGCTGTGGTCAGCATTCCACGCCCAGGCGCCAAGCCCTGGCTGCTGATCGCCAAGGAGACGGTTCTTAACTGATTTGTTGGTGAAGGCACCACGCAGCATCACTTCATGGTTACTGCGACGCGTGGAATACTGGTTGAGGTCCTGTGGATCCTCACCACGTTCGAGCAACCACTGCCCGGCCAAGCTATTGGCAGGGATCGCGCCTGCTGGCGAGATGTGGTCAGTGGTGACATTGTCGCCAAGCACCATCAGCGCCCGAGCACCATTGATAGCCAGGGACGGTTTGGGCTGCGCCTGGATATCCGCCAGGTATTGCGGACGACGCAGGTAGGTAGACTCGGGCCTCCAGGGAAACTGGACACTACCCTCGGCAGAAAGCGCCTGCCAATGGTGCGTACCCTCCCAGACAGTTGCCAGGCGATGCTGGAAGAACTCCGGCTTGACCACCTTGGCGACCTCATCGGCAATGTCAGCATCGCTTGGCATCAGATCCTGCAAGAATACCGGCTGGCCCTCAGCATCCGTGGCAAGCGGCTGCGAAGTCAGGTCGATATCGATGGTACCGGCGATGGCGTAGGCAACGCACAACGCCGGGGATGCCAGATAGCCTGCCGGTACTTTAGGGTTCACCCGGCCTTCGAAATTTCGGTTGCCGGACAACACGACCACGCCTTTGAGGCCCTGATCGGCGAAATGCTCAACGTGCTCTTGGAGCTTCCCCGAGTTGCCGATGCATGTCATGCAACCGAAGCCCGCCAGATCGAAGCCCAATGCAGAAAAGTCTTCCAGCAGGTTGGCTTCAGCCAAGTAGTCTGCGACCACCTGCGAGCCAGGCGAGAGCGACGTCTTGACCCACGGCTTACGCTGAAGGCCCAGGCTCCGGGCCTTACGGGCCAGCAAACCCGCCTGGATCATCTGCGCCGGGTTTGCGGTGTTGGTACAGCTGGTAATAGCCGACATCACCACAGCGCCGTGAGTGATCGACTCACCAAAAGAAGGCTCGAAGAAGCGCTGCTCTTGCGGGGCTGTGATCAGCTTGCCGCCGCCCAGCACTTCATCCTGGAACGACGCTGCGGCTTTGGAAAGTGGCTGACGTTGGTGCGGTTGGTGCGGGCCTGCAACACTCGGCTCGATGCTCGCCAGATCAAGCTCGATGAGCTCGTCGAATTCCGGCTCGGCCAATTCGTCACGGCGCCACAGCGGCTGGGCGCTCATGTAGGCGATGACTTGCTCGCGCAACTTGGCCGAACGACCGCTGAGCTCCAGGTAGGCCAACGTCTCGTTGTCGAACGGGAAGAACACAACCGTCGCCCCGTACTCGGGCGCCATGTTGGAGACTGTGCCACGTGCTGCCCAGCTAAGCGTGGAGAGGCCTGGCCCAGTGAACTCCACGAACTTGCCCACGACCGAGCGCTTGCGCAGAATTTCTGCCACATGCAGGGACAAATCGGTGGCTGTTACACCTGGGCGCATGGCATTGGTCACGCGGATACCGATCACTTTCGGGAAGCTGATCGGTACCGGTTCACCCACCATGGCGGCCTGCCCTTCCAGCCCACCAACGCCCCAGCCCAGCACACCAATGGCATTGATCATCGGCGTGTGGCTGTCGGTGGCGACCATGTCGTCAGGGTGGAGCAGGCGCTCCCCGTTCGCTGCGCGACTTTCCCAAACGACCTGGGCCAACGCCTCCATGTTCATCTGGTGAATGATGCCGGTACCCGGTGGGATCACACCGAAGTTGTCCAGGCTCTTCTGAGCCCATTTGATGAAACGGTAGCGCTCGCTGTTGCGGCGGAAGTCGATGTCCAGGTTCTGCTCGACCGCGTTCGACTCGGCGTAGCGCTCGACGATCACCGAGTGGTCGATAGTCAGTACAGCGGGGATGAGCGGGTTCATCGCCTGTGGATCGCCACCCAGCTCGGCGACAACATCACGCATGCCGGCGAAATCGGCCAAAGCAGGCAGGCAGGTGGTGTCATGGAACATCAGGCGGTTGGGCTGGAAAGGTACTTCGCAGTCCGGGCCCTGCCCGATAGCTCTCGCCAACACTGACGGCAAGGCTTCCGGAGAGCAGCGTGCAACGTTCTCCAGCAGGATACGAATGGAATACGGCAGCTCTGCCAGCTGGCTGTGATCAAGCATCTTGCGCAGATCGACAATCGTGAACGAATCATCGTTGATTGTCAGGGGAGTAAAGAGGTCGCAGGCAGTCTCGGTCATGCTCATTTCGCTCGGCTTCTTATAGTGCTAGCAGGCATGCACGGAGCCATGCCTTGGGCGGTTGAGCCGATACTAAGAGCAGTCTGCGGGGATGAAAATTGGTCAATTACCACAACAGCGTTCTCCAAACGAGAACGCTGACGGACTGCTCTACTCTGGTAGCTTCAGGTGATCGATGAACGTTTTGAGCGTGGGGGATGCGGCTTCGTACTTTCTGACCACCAGTAACAGCGTGCGGTGTGCCCATGGCTCATCCAGGGTCACAGCCTTGAGCTTGTGGCTGCGCAGATACTGGTTGATGACACTACGAGGCAGCACAGCGATACCCAGCCCGGCAGACACCATCCTGCACATGCAGTCGAAGCTGCTAATCCGAATACGTAACTTGAGGCTCATACCCAGCTTGGCGGCCTCCGCTGTCAGCAAGGTGTGCATCGAGCTTTCAAGGTGAGGGCCAACGAATTCATGCTCCAGCACCTCCTTGAATTTGATGACCTTACGCGTGGCTAGCTCATGACCACTGGGGACCACCAAGGTCAACTCATCATGCCTGTAGGTCAGCGCCTCAAGCCCCTCTGAGGCTGTTTGTGCTGCAATGATCCCAAGATCAGCTCGCCCATCGGCCACTGCTCGAATCACCGCAGAACCCACTCGTTCCTCGATATCAAACTTGATCTGTGGGTACAGCTGGGCAAAGCCGTCAACGTCCTGTGGCAAGAATTGGGACAGCGCGGAAGTGATGGCGTGGATGCGGATATGCCCCTTGACCCCGCTGGCATACCCACTCAATTCGGTGTCGAGCTGGGCCATGGTTTGCTTGAGTTGCCTGGCGTAAAACAACAGGGATTGACCTGCTGGGGTCAGCTCTACCCCTCTAGCATTACGCAGCAGTAGCGGGGAGCCGATCTGCGCCTCGAGCTCAGTGATCCTTTTGCTGATGGCCGAAACTGCGACATGCTTGATTCGACCGGCACGCGTGAGGTTCCGCTCCTGGGCAACAGTGATGAAAAGGTCAAGGCTGGTAAGGTCGTAGCGCAATGGTCAATTCCTGGTAGGTAGCTTTTCAAGCTCCGCGAAGGCGGTCACAGATCGCTCTTGAATCGACTCATCCATCCAAGCGTGTCCGTAGTCACACCAGAAGGATGGTACTCGCAGCCCACCCAGCCGCTATAGTCAAGCTGTTGCAAAAACGCTCAAGAGCGTCCTGCGCCTTGTGGAAATCCGAAAAGAAGTAACCTAGCGCAGTTTCTGTGCAGATAACCTTCAGGCCATGACGAAACTCGTCTTCTTTCCCCGGAGCGGCTGCAAGGCCCTTCGTCTCACCAGCGGGGGCTGCGAACTGAACAAGCTTCAACTTGTGCTCTTGAAGGAGATCGCCTAGCACCGAAGCGTCGTAGGCATAAGGGGAAGGAAACTCTACCGCTTTGGAGCCTACTAGGGAGGCTGCAGCGAAGCGCTGGAGAAAAGGTAGCTCAGTGAACTGAAAACCTAGGTGCGCGTTGAAGTTGAGCATTGGGGCGCTCCATTATTCATAACGTTTGTCCATTTGGGTTGCATCTAGGATGCGTGAGCCATCGTAAAGGGCTGCCACTCTTCTGAGAATTATCGAGCGGTCAACAGTGTGTTCTCGAAGCGCGAAGCCTTCGAACCGCAAGGCTGCGGCCCTCTGCACGCCTCTCGCCCCTCCGGGGCCGGTGCGCTCCGCTTACTGCCTAGTTCACACATGGAGGCCAAGCGGAGCAGTAGCATTCGCTATCTGACTGGCTGTCTTCGACTGATTTTTTTGCGATTACTTCAGGTGCTGCTTGATCGCCTGAGCGGCTTGACTCATCGCATCACGGACGCTGGGAACCTGAGCGAGTACATTGAGTAAGCCGTAGTCGTGAATCATGCCGTTGTATCGAACGGCAGTAACCGGCACGCCTGCCGCATTGAGTTTACGGGCGTAAGCTTCACCCTCGTCCCGCAGTACATCCATTTCGGCAGTCTGTACCAAAGCTGGTGGTAGGCCTTGCAGCTGCTCCAAGGTAGCGCGCAGTGGTGAGGCGTGTATGTCGCGTCGCTGTTCCGGATCGGTGGTGTAGTTGTCCCAGAACCATTTCATCATGCCACGAGTAAGGAAGTGACCTTCGGCAAAGCGGTTGTAAGAGCCGCTGCTGAAGTCTGCATCCGTCACCGGCCACAAGAGCGCCTGGAAACGCAGTTTGGGGGTGCCGGCCTCTTTGGCCTTGATCGCAACCACAGCGGCCATGTTCCCACCGACACTATTTCCCACAACCGCGAGACGGCTTCCATCGACACCAATCTGCTTACCGTGTTCGGCAACCCACCGTGTGGCGCCGTAAGCTTGATTGATCGCTGTGGGGAACTTCGCTTCCGGCGACGGCGTGTAGTCGACATAAACCGCTGCCGCACCAGACCCTACTACCAGGTCGTGGATCAGGCGTTCATGGGTGGGATAATCACCAAGCACCCAACCCCCGCCATGGAAGAACATGAACACAGGCAAGTCGCCCTCTGCCCCTTCTGGACGTATAACCCGAATATCCAGGCTTCTGCCCTCTATCTCGATGCTCCGACGCTCGACCTGGATACCCGCGAGATCCACCTTCACGCTGGCCTGGGCACCGCTCAGCACGGCGCGGGCGTTTTTCGGCGAGAGGGTTTCCAGCGGTTTACCACCGCCTGCTTCCAGGGCTTGAAGAAACGCCTGGGTGGTGGTTTCGACACCAGGGCCACCCGCAGCGAATGCACCGTTAACGGCAATGGCAAGAAGTCCGGCGGTGAGTGTGCGTGACAACTTCATGGTTTACGTTCCTTGGCGATGGGCCGGTAGTCGTTGGGTCGTGGGTTAGTTGTTGGAACAACCATTCCCTATAACGCGGTACTCCATGATGTGACGGTCGCCTTTGGAATCGTCGTAAGTCAGCTGCATTGGCACCACATCGCAGACATTAGGTACCGGGGTAACAGCCACAACGTGCGCGATATCGAGGTGCTGAGCGTAGCGATAGGGCTCCACCGTAAGCTGCGCAGTCTGAGTAACCTGGTCGTCGGCCATAGCGACAGAACCAAGGCAGCCGAGGAACAAAACGAGTAACAGCTTCATAGCAATCACCTGTATTGGGGCGTAAGAAGGCCAGCGCACTCATACGGCGCTCGGTCGGAGTAAAGGGTTGGGGGTAGCCCGGCGCAGTTCTGACGCCGGGCTGAGTGGCATCAGAAAGGCTTGGTAGGCAGGTACTTGCCGTCCAGGGTGATCACAGCGCGGTGGCCACCGTCCGGGTCTTCGACTTTCTTGATATCCAGCTTAAAGTTGATGGCGCTGATGATGCCGTCACCGAACTTCTCGTGAACCAGCGCTTTGAGGGTGGTGCCGTACACCGACATCATCTCGTAGAAGCGGTAGATGGTCGGATCGCTCGGTACGCCGTCGAAGAAGCTGCCACGAATTGGCATCGATTGCAGCAGAGTGACTTGATCAGCATCGAGGTCGAGCTTTTCACCTACGACCTTGGCGGCGCTTTCAGGCAGTGGGTGCTGGCCAAGCAGGGCTGCAGTGACGAAGGCTTCGGACAGGCCGGTGCCATCAACGATTTCGGCGAAGGAAAGATCCTTGCGGGCCTTGGCCAGGATGATGATTTCGGTCAGTTCCTGGCGAGCGGTGCGAGTAGCTTGAGTCTGGATCATGGTGAATCTCCTGGGTAGGTAAAGGTGCAGGTATAGGTTTCAGGCAACGTGCCTGGCTTGTTGGGACACGGCGTGAACTTCAGGGTTTTCGGCGAGAGACACGAAGGTGCCGGTGCTGCCATCAAAGGCATCGATACGCCCGGTTTCGATGTCATAGATCCAGCCATGCAGCGTGACGCGACCTTCTTCGAGCGCCAGGCGAACGGATGGGTGGGTCTGGATGTTGGCCAGTTGCGCGATGACGTTTTCGCGCACCATGGAAGCGACTTTGCTGGGCTTATCGAGGTGCTGACGGGCTTCGTTAACTACCTTGGCCGAGTCGGCGTAACGCAACCAACCGGCTACAGCAGGCATGTGATCCAGGCACTTGCAGGTTGCGATAGCGGTCATCGCTCCGCAGTCCGAGTGACCGCAGATCACGATGTCTGCGACGTTGAGTCCGGCCACCGCGTATTCGACCGAGGCCGAAACGCCGCCAGGCTCCGGGCCATACGACGGCACGATGTTGCCGGCGTTACGAATTACAAACAGATCGCCTGGCTCGCGCTGAGTGACCAGTTCAGGCACCAGTCGGCTGTCTGAGCAGGAGATGAACAGCGCCTTCGGGCTCTGCTGGTTGGCCAAGTCCTTGAACAGTTTGACCCGCTCAGGAAAGGCGTTTTTCTGGAATTTCAGAAAACCGTCGATGATCGCTTTCATGGTTGCTGTCTCAATGTCGCTGGGTGTGAGACAAAGATTAAGCAACCCATGACATAAGGTAAAAGTCTCATTTATTATGCGGTAGATCAGATAATCTTATGGGTCAACTTATGCTCGCTCGACACATCCAGTATTTCCTGGCGGTTGCTGAACATCTCAGTTTCACGAAAGCTGCAGCGGCTCTGCATGTCTCTCAGCCGGCCCTTTCGCAGCAAGTAAGGCAGTTGGAAGAAAGTCTTGGAGCCCAATTGTTCGACCGCTCAGGGCGCACAACGCGGCTGACAGACGCAGGCGATGTCTACCTTCTCTATGCACGCCGTGCGCATCAGGAGTTGCGGGAAGCTAAGAACGCTATCCATGACGTGAGCGACCTCAGCCGTGGCTCATTGCGCATTGCCGTAACCCCGACATTCACGACCTATCTGGTGGGGCCGCTGATCGAGGCATTTCACTCCAGGCATCCCAAAATCACCGTCAACCTGAAAGAGATCTCCCAGGAGCGCATCGAGGAATTGCTGTTGGCAGGAGAACTGGACGTAGGGATCGCGTTCGATGAAATAAACACACCGGACATTGAAGCCATCCCCTTGCTGAACGAAACGCTCGCTCTAGTGGTGAACCGAAAACACCGCTTGGCCGGGGAGCGGGCAATAACATCGCACGCCCTGAGTGTTGAGTCTCTGGTTCTGCTCAGTACAGAGTTTGCCACTCGTGAACAAATCGACCGCTACTGCCGCAAACACGAGATTCGCCCTCAGGTGCAGATGGAGGTCAATGCGCTTGGGGCAGTGATTGAGATCGTTCGACGAACGCATCTTTCGACGTTGCTGCCTGCCAGAATTGCGTTGGCTCATGACGACCTAGTGGCCATCACCCTGGAGCCAGAACGTTTGCAGCGAACTGGCGTTCTTTTACGGCGAAAGGAAGCTTATCTGAGTGCAGCGGTGGGGGTTTTCATCGAGCTGGCTAAAGAAGTGTCCAGCGGTCTTGATGGGTGAAGTAGCCACGCGGGCTGATGGCGCGGCTCGGCGCTCAGGGAAGGGAGACGGCACTTGCGGTGGGTTTCGGCGCGACTACCATGTCGACGCCGTGGGGACGCAAAAAACCTGATCCTTCCGCTGTGAAGGATCACGTTCTGCATGGCTCAGAGACCCAGTTCAGTCAAACCTGGGTGATCATCTGGCCGGCGACCCAGTGGCCAGTGGAACTTGCGCTCGCTTTCCTTGATAGGCATATCGTTGATGCAGGCAAAGCGGCGGTGCATCAGACCATCTGCTTCAAACTCCCAGTTTTCGTTGCCATAGGAGCGGAACCAGTTGCCTGAATCGTCGTGCCACTCGTAGGCGTAACGGACGGCGATGCGGTTGTCGGTGAAGGCCCAAAGCTCTTTGATCAGACGGTAGTCCAGCTCCTTCTTCCATTTGCGAGTTAGGAAACCTTGGGCTTCTTCGCGATTGTTTGCGAACTCGGCGCGGTTACGCCACTTGGTGTCCAGGGTATAGGCGAGCGCAATTTTTTCAGGCTCGCGGGTATTCCAGCCATCTTCAGCGAGCCGGACTTTTTCAATCGCCGATTCGCGAGTAAAAGGAGGAAGTGGCGGGCGAGCTTGTGCGTTGGACATGGTGATGCCTCCAAATTAAGTGGATAAACAAATTTGATTGCAGGACGTTAAATCAGGCCAATGAAGCCAGGCCCGCCTGAAGCGATATTCAAAGACGTGAAACGAATTAAAAGAGAGCGACTGAAAACCACCCTTAGCATCAGAAATAACATTCCTGCACTAATGGCTTATTACAATATTGAAGCAGGTGTAGCGATTACAGACCCAGTTCAGTCAGACCTGGGTGATCATCCGGACGGCGCCCAAGTGGCCAGTGGAACTTGCGCTCGCTTTCCTTGATGGGCATGTCGTTGATGCAGGCGAAGCGGCGATGCATCAAGCCATCTGCCTCAAACTCCCAGTTTTCGTTGCCGTAGGAGCGGAACCAGTTGCCCGAATCGTCGTGCCACTCGTAGGCATAACGGACGGCGATGCGGTTGTCGGTGAAGGCCCAAAGCTCTTTGATCAGACGGTAGTCCAGCTCCTTCTTCCACTTACGAGTGAGGAAACCCTGGGCTTCTTCGCGATTGGTCGCAAACTCGGCGCGGTTTCGCCATTGGGTGTCCAGCGTGTAGGCGAGCGCGATTTTTTCGGGCTCGCGGGTATTCCAACCATCCTCAGCGAGTCGGACTTTTTCAATGGCCGATTCGCGAGTGAACGGAGGAAGTGGCGGACGAGCAGTTTCGTTGGACATGAGGGTGCCTCCAATCATTTGGATCGTTCAGTGGAATTAGCGGTTCTGGAACGTTAAGCGCTTGTGCGCGGTACTTCTTTGAGCAAAATGTTAGCGATTTCTTTAGCACTATCCAGGGCGGTGAAATCACCCATTACCCGGGCCACGGTTATAGTGCCCTCTATAAGCACGAAAAACTGCTTAGCCAAAACAATCGGATCTTTGACGCCTAAATCTTTAGTAAGCTCTAGCGTGTAGTCAAGTAGCTTTTGTTTATGCAGCTTTGCGATTTGCCGAATAGGGTCATCTGCATCGCCCACTTCTCCGGCAGTGTTAATAAAAGCACAGCCGCGAAAACCTTCAGACTCAAACCAGGACTTTAAGACATCAAAAATGCTAAGGATGCGTTCTTGTGGAGTTTGCGCCTTTTCACATTCACTCCTGAACCACTGCATCCAGCGTACATCACGCGCATTCAGTGCCGCTGCTGCGACATCGTCTTTATTCGCGAAATAGCGATAAATACTTTTACGCGCTACGCCAGAGGTCTTTACCAGGAGATCCATGCCAGTGGCGTGGATCCCATTTTCGTAAATCAGCTTTTCGGCAGTAGCCAGAATTTTTTCACGTGTATCGGTCATTGGCTTATCCATGTAGCCAGAGTAGAACGGTCGTTCTACCTGGTCAAGCATCTCTTCTGAATTTTTTTGATTGTACGTGTGAGAAGGGTTTTCAATCGAGCCTGCGCTCCAATGTGCGCCCGCCATTCGAGAGGATCGAAAGCCTCGATTACCGAGGCTGCCGAAGCACCCTACCTGGCTCCGGTCTTAGGCGGTGCCTCAGTCAACCTGCTGATGATTTGTGTAGGGAGGCATTAAAGCGACGGGGCATCTCACCGCGAGGGTATGGGCAAGGTTGATAATCCGCTGCTCGCACAGGCCTAGCGACGGGTTTTCTTTTTCCCCCCTGACATGCCCCAAGTTACACCTTGGTTGGCTAAGCCCCTTCTCGTATCATCAGCCCTCCCTACCCGGAATGATTTACGTGAAGCCGTCACCTGGAAGTGCCCAGCCTGTCCCTGAAAATGCCAATGGCCCTAAGTGGGATGTCGGTGAAGCTGTCAGCCAGCTGTCTTGGGACGACTTGCGGATCATCAAAACGCTGAGCGACTGTAGCAATCGCGCCGCTACCGCCAAGAGGCTCGGCATCAATGTCTCCACCGTCTCGCGGCGGGTTGCGCAGGTTGAGAAGACGCTGGGGGTTGCGCTGTTCGATCATCGCAAGGCGGGGTATTTGCTAACCGCCGAAGGTGCAGAGCTGCGTGCACTGGCCGAGCGCGTTGAGCTGGACATCGTCAGTGTCACTCGCAGGGTTTCTCGTGCCGGCCAAGGCCCCTTGGGGAAACTGCGAATTACCACCAGCGACTCGCTGCTGCTGTACTTTCTTACGCCGATCATCGCGGACTTCAAAGCCGCCAATGAGGGGATCACGATTGAAGTGCTGGTCGGCAATCAGACGTTGAGCCTGGCGAGAGACGAGTCGGACATCGCGGTGCGCGCGACCAAGAAACCGGCAGATGCCCTTGTGGGTCGCAAGCTCGCCAACATCGCCTGGGCGCCATATGGCAGCGTCAAGCAGGCGGCAATTGCCGATCCCTTCGCTGAGGGCCAGCCGTGGGTGTCCTACTCGGGAGGCCTGTGCGGTTTGAAGGCAACGAGCTACGTCGAATGTCGGGTGCCCCCGGAGCAAATCTCTTATCGCACCGATTCGGTCGCAGCAGCGAGCGCTGCAATTGCGGCGGGCCTCGGTTTTGGTTTCCTCCCCTGCATGCTGGGCGATATGACCCCTGGGTTGGTTCGGGCAGGCCCAGTGGTGCAGGAGCTTCAGGACGAGCTTTGGCTGCTTACCCACCAGGACATCAGGAAGTCCTGGCGGGTGAAGGCATTCATGACATTTTGTGCGGCTGCCGTGGCCGACCTCAAACCGCTGGTCGAAGGTCAGCAGGCCATCCCGGCTTCATAGCTGAAACCCGGAGCGCAGGTCACTTGGCCTGGGCACCGATCACCGCACGGCACACAATCTCGATCAGTTGTGGACGCTGAGCGAGCCGCGATACGCCGATGATATTGCTGGCCGCCTGCGGGCGCTCGGTGCCATACGCCGCCTTGCGCACCTTGCCGACAACGGCAAAGGCTGCATCCATGTCCAATACATACAGCGTCTCTTCAACGACGTCCTGCATCGTGGCGTCATACAAGGCCAACAACTTGGCAATGTTGTCGTAGGACACCCGCATCTGTTCGCCCATCGACGAGAAATCGCTCGGACGACCGTCAGCATCCAGTGGCGCCGGTGCTACCAGATTGCCCTCTTCGTCATGGTTGAACTGTCCCGAGATGAAGATCTCGTTCCCAACTCGTCGCGCTTGCGGATAGCCATAGGCCTCTTCCCATGAAACACCCCAGTAGGCGGTGTCGTCGTTGAAAGGTCGTGAAGCGGCCATTGGTTTCTCCTCGGCGAAAAATGGATCGACGTGATCCGACTGGCCGAGATCCTAGCACCGGATTGGACGCCTTCTGTGGTGCATTAATGCGATTCCAAGGGCGCAAAAGTGCGCCACCACTTCGGTGAGTGTTTCGCTATCTTGTGATGGCACTCGGCGACGACCCGCCGAAAACCTCTCGCTACCGTTCAGCAAAAGGGAAGAACAATGAGCAATCCACACACTGAAGTCCTGACCCCGCTCAACAGCCAACTGATCTTCATTGATCAGCAACCGCAAATGGCTTTTGGCGTACAGAGCATTGACCGGCAGACGCTGAAGAACAACACCGTAGGTTTGGCCAAAGCAGCCAAGATCTTCAATGTGCCGACCGTCTTCACCACGGTCGAAACCGAGAGTTTCTCCGGGCATACCTACCCCGAACTGCTCGCGGTTTTCCCGGATGCTCCGTTGCTCGAGCGCACGTCCATGAACTCTTGGGACGACCAGAAGGTTCGTGACACGCTGAAAAAGAATGGTCGGAACAAGATCATTGTCTCGGGCTTGTGGACAGAGGTCTGCAACACCACCTTCGCACTATCCGCCATGCACGATGCAGGCTATGAGATCTACATGGTTGCCGATGCCTCCGGCGGTACGACCAAAGAGGCCCACGACTACGCGATGCAGCGCATGATCCAGGCAGGCGTTGTGCCCGTGACTTGGCAGCAGGTGCTCCTGGAATGGCAGCGCGACTGGAAAAATCGCGACACCTATGATGCCGTGATGGCACTCGTCAAGGAGCACTCTGGCGCCTACGGCATGGGCGTCGACTACGCGTACACCATGGTGCACAAAGCACCTGAGCGCGTTCAGCACGGCCCCACCTTGGCGCCCGTGGCTGCATCGATCTAAGGCCTCATCAGCCCAGCCTTGGTTTCGGATCAAAAGCGGGGCTGGCACGAACTGATCCGGGCTAGCGAATCGAGACGGAGTGTACTGAAGCGTCGGGAGAGGTTTCAGCGATCCGTGCTGCCCGGATCAACCATCTTCAGATTTTTCAGGATGAATTGATCCCCATGAACAGAGCTAACGGCATCGTTATAGCCACCGTCGCGATTCAGTCGACGGGGCGGCTCAAACCCTGGCAAGTCACAACGGCCAAGCAGATGATGCTGGATCATCTGGATACCGGTATATCTGTCACCGCACTTGCCGAAGCATGCGGTCTGTCACGTAGTCATTTCTCGCGAATGTTCAAAGAAGCCACACAGGTTTCTGCGCAGCAATGGTTGCGTGAGCAACGGCTCAGGAAGAGTAAGGAACTGCTGGAAGCATCGTCGATGATGCTCGCCGAGATTGCCCTGGAGTGCGGCTTCTACGACCAGCCGCATTTCTGTCGGACGTTTATGAGATCCGAAGGGATTACGCCTCAAGCATGGAAGCAACAGGCCATTTAGCAAGATCGGTGTGCTATCCCCATCCTACTAGGCAAGCACCGCTAGCACCTTCCTGGCTATTGCGACTTGCACAGTCGTACTCCGCCTCCGCCCGAACTGGTGGTGAACTGGCCGTGAAATGTCCCGAGATGATTGAAAGCCCTGGAACAAACGAAACGGGCTAGGCTGTCTAGATGGAGATGGAAATAGGAGGCAAGGATGCGACATCGTGGAGCAGTATTTTGGGCTTGGGCCGATCCGAGCCTGCAACACCATTCTCATGAAGAAGTGCTCGCGGACGGAGCACGCCTAGATGTCCAAGTCAGGCTTTCACGTACCGGCGACACACAGTTGTTCATTGGGATTTATGAGCGCTCTGGCCTTGCCCGGATTGAAGAAGCCTACGCCAAGCGGCCTGGCGAGACGGTTACGCGGGCGATGGTGTGGGGGACAGGCAGAGGACGCGCCCTGGCTGAAATTGGTACAGACGGAAGTGGTGCAATTTCCCATCAGAAAGTGAAACAGGTGGTTGCCCATGGCAAATCAGATTGCAGAGCTTGATGCCTACTTGGAGCTCCTTGCCCAGATCGCCGACGAACTTGAACAGCAGGTAGCGCCCTGCCCCACTACTCGACCGATGCTGATCGCGTGGTTGACGGAGTGGATTCGAAGCCCTGAAGCGTTGAGCGAAATCAGACGTGAGCTTCCTCGCCTTCCCCAAGTGCTGAAGTCGGCATATAGCGAGTGGAATCACCTGGGTGGCGGCCATTAGGTCGCCGCCACTTCTTCAACCGGAAGCTTAGGCCACCTGCCGTTCAACAGGCTGCTGATGGGTTGCAAGGCATCGGGCGCGTCCCACACCCCACGCCAGGGCCCGTGTCATCGATTCACCTGGGCGCGAGAGGAAAGCTTCTTCATGAAGTGCCATACCGGCTCCGGCATACACCCCGATGAACAATTGGGTGTTGCCCGTGCGCGACAGTCGCACTTGAATGTCCATGGTCGCACCGTCGTCCAGTGTCTCGTCGTGAGACCTGTTATTGAGCTGACCCAAGGGGCATATCGCCCTGGCAACGTTGAAGCGATAACTGTCAGGATGCAAGAAGAATTGGCAGGAGTGGCTTACTTCGAGACCGGAGATGTCTTCCCGCCAAGATTAATATGCCGGCGAAAGCACCAGTGCCCAGGGGCACCATTAACTGTTGCTCAGGGCTTTTAAGGCCACCCATCATGGACAAGGCTAGCAGCCCCATAGCCACCAAAAGTCCAACGCTGCCAAGCGCGGTAAGAAGCCATCCGACTACACGCATTACTTTTCTCCCAGAACAGCTTCACGCTTGAAGATTTCCAATGTCTTCGGCCCTATGCCCTTGAAGCTGAGCAGCCACGCGTCAAACTCAGCTGACTTCATTGACCCGCTCTCTACCGCATTCGTTCGAGATTCCAGCTCGGCAGCCAGGCCAACACCTAGCTCGTGCAATCGGGTCGCAGTGGATTCGTCGTACCGCGCATAACCTGCCTGGCCCAGGAGCCTGACGAGATCCCGATGGGCGCAGCCAGCCAATTTTTCAGGCGTATCCAACCCATGGCGATCAACCAGATTTCGATACGCTTCAAACGCGACAGAGGAACGAATCCTCTTCCCGATCAGAAAGCTCGCGAGCAGCCACTTGTAAAGCCCGTGGCCGGTCGGCTGGCTGAAAGCGATACCAAGCTCGGCTGCAGTGATAGGCGTCACCCTTTTGAACGTCTCGGATCGGCGGAACGTGGATAGGTGCGCTCTTCTTCGAAGGTACCGTCAGCCTTGTGAATCTTCACCGATGCCGTTTTGCCGTCAAAAAAGTCCGCCAGCGAGCCGACCAGCTCCTGCTTCGTGGCCGCTCGCTTAGACGCACGTTCAGCGCCGGCTTTTTTGAGTTCCCAGCCATCAGCGGTTGGGCTCAGGTGGTAGTTGTCCATAGCGCTGCTCCTCCGGTCTATATTGACTCTGCGTCGTCCTGGATGTCTTCCTCGGCTTCAGCGGCATCTGTGGCGTCGGCATCATTGAGCGGCGGTGAGCTGGGCTTTTCAGGGTCGTTGATAA
Organism: Pseudomonas sp. BP01; assembly: GCF_022760795.1. Lineage (NCBI taxonomy): Bacteria > Pseudomonadati > Pseudomonadota > Gammaproteobacteria > Pseudomonadales > Pseudomonadaceae > Pseudomonas > Pseudomonas sp. BP01. The sequence goes on along the minus strand of NZ_JAFBKA010000003.1, from coordinate 2,738 downwards.
AGGGCACACCGCTCGGCCCCTGCTCTTCAAGTCCTTCGGTTTTTAGCTGCATGATATTTCCTCCAACCGGTCAAATTTGGAGTCCGGCTATGAGTAAGCGTTCAGCCGTAGTGCGCCGGAGTTCTGGCGGGCGTTCGAGGATGTGACTTCCCAAAACGCTTACGATTATCGGGGCCATGGAAGAGAGATCTGGGCGGCGCATTACCTGAGTGCGTTGGCCAAGACACTGATGGAGGATGCCGAGTTGGGCATGATGCGCTGATTGGGTTGGACTAGCCGCGCTGGCATCATCAGATGCTCAGACTTGCCAGCGACGGTCCGACACCAGTACTAGAAATCCACCTTGCCCCGACCGGCCTTGACAGTGCTCCGCCTGGCTTTGCCTTCGAGGCGGCGGGTTTTTGAGCCAAGGGTCGGCTTGGTGGGGCGGCGTTTCTTCTCGGTCTTGCCGGCAGCGATGATCAACTCGCCAAGACGCGCCAGTGCGTCAGCACGGTTCTGCTCTTGGGTGCGGTATTGTTGGGCCTTGATGATCAACACACCGTCGCCGGTGATGCGACTGTCACGCAGCGCCAGCAGCCGCTCCTTGTAGAACTCGGGCAACGACGAGGCCGGGATGTCGAAGCGCAGGTGTACGGCGCTGGACACCTTGTTGACATTCTGCCCACCCGCGCCTTGCGCGCGGATATAGGTCAGTTCGATTTCGGCATCCGGCAGATGCACGTTATTGGAGATGGTCAGCATGGTATGGCCCTTGTCATTGCCGCCATTATCACAGCCTTGGCCGCGCGCCCATAGAACAATGCACGATTTCTTGCTATCCCCACCCAAGATGATGTCTATCTGTGTTGAAAAATCAGAATTTTTCGCTTTCTTGTAGGGCATTTCCCAAAGATACTGTTGCCGCCTATTTTCCGTTGCGGGTGCCCTGTTGGGGCTCTAGTCTGGGCCGGTCGCTGCTCATCAGCGACACGGCTTTGACGGGCCGCGATGGTTTTGAGTTATGGCACCTATTTATGGTGGCTGTACGTGCGGGCACGCTTGCGTGCGCCGGAGTTTCTCAATTCCGCCGGTCCGTCAACCCTCGTACAGCTGCCACCCTTTTGCTTGACGGCTGAGAGGTGGCAGCACCAATAGGGAATTGAACAATGCTCAAGATGGTCCCCGACCCACACCACACGCTCCACTCCCTCGAAGATACCCTCATCCAAGCCGCGGAATATGCCGTCTGCGCGCTAGCCATTTCGCAACAAGCGATGCTGATGCAGCCCAAGTCACCTGCAGCGGTGCTGATGATGGCGACGACCCATGAACTTGAGTCCCTGCGCTCGTTACTTGAGTCCGCATTGATTCAGGTACAGGTGCCGAACGAGCTGCAAATGCAGCACTGAGCCGATCAGGGAGACGGACCCATGACTACTGACGAATCGAACGAACAAACCACTGTAGGCAAGACCACGTTCTACCTGGGTGAAAACCAGACCCATCCACTGTTTCGCATCGAAGCCGGGATTCCCTGCAAAAGTGCCCGGGAGCAATCTTCGGAGTTGATGGGGTACGTGCGGGAGCTGACAATTATCGGATTGATGGAAGAGAAACCGATGATGATCTGGGCTGCTCACTATCTGAGTGCGCTGGCCAAGGCACTGATGGATGATGCCGAGCTGGGCATGATCCGCTGATTTGCCTGGCCAGCCAGGCGGGGTACAAAAAGCCCCTGACGTTCGCTCGATAAGCACCGACGGCTCCAACCCAATGCATAAAGCCCCGGCATCAATGCCGGGGCTTTGGCTAGGTTCAGAAGCTGTCAGGTGGGCTCTTTTCGAACTTCCACTCGGTCATCTTTCTGGCCGCATGGAAGCTTTTGCAGTTGGCGATGAACTCATTGCGGTCCCACTCCTTGGAGAGGCTCGCCAAGATTTGCTCATAGGTTTCACCCGAGCAATTCGCTTCGTTGGGTTCAGGCACCCTGTCTTCGGCAATGGCTGTAAGGCTCACGGCAACGCCAAGCGCTGCAACCAGACGTGCAAAAGGCACAATGGACATTCACTCACTCCTTTGAACTGACCCGCTCCAGAAGCCCGCTTTACAGGCCCCAAAAACGCAAAAAGCCCTGAATAATCAGGGCTTTGAATATGGCGGAAGCGTAGAGATTCGAACCCTTATCCAAGGCCCTCCCCCTTTTCAGGGATTTTGGCGTCCTTTATCCCTTACCGCTAATGCCCGTTAAGTTTAACAAATCCGGGCCTTTTCCGCAATTGCTCACTGGCGTGGCAAGCATGCAGTCAGATGCACGCTTGCCGTATCGGCTCCAGCCAGGAGTACGCTCTCCTAATTCAATAAGCCCCGGGTTATGTGAGTCCGACTCAATGGGGAGCGCGAGATCTAGGTAGACAGACAAAGGGCAAATAATGCCATTCCCCCACGGCAATCCTTTGCGATCAAGATCGCCAGCGCTCATCCCTAGCAGCGCCTAACGACGTGGTCACTTTCCCTATTCCGTAGGATGGTTGGGCCTACCCTCAGGGCAATTCATGACGTCGAAGTTCTGTCCTAGGAGCGACGAGCCACCGTTAGAGTCTCGCACTGTAGGCTTATGAATGGATCTGACTGAATCGCCCCTGGTTTCCTAGACACTCTCCAAGCTCAGGAAATAGCGTTTCTCATACTCTACTGGAGACAGCTGCATAGCACTGCTGTGTCGACGTTTTGGGTTATAGAACATCTCGATGTAATCG
>NZ_JAFBKA010000039.1:0-63445 GCF_022760795.1 Pseudomonas sp. BP01 | reverse complement strand
CGCCCACCTGCCCCCGCCATCGCTAGGCTCCTGGCTCCCTTCCAGCAGGAACTGCCGATGACACACGCACATCACTCCCATCTCGCCTTTGTCCGGCGTCAGATCCCGCAATGGTTAAGCCAGGCCAGCCCCGCCCGGCGTGCCGAACTGGCCCTGCTGATCCGCGACAGCGAGCGCCAGACACAACGCCTGAAACAGGCCATGGCACCTTTGCAGCCCGTGGATACCTTCTGCCTGCCGTTGCTGACGCAAGCATTGGCACAGTGGTTCCCGGACACCGCAGTGGCAACGCTGCTCCAGGCACACGTTGTGTTCACCGGCGCAACGCCACCCAGGCGCATGTCGGTGCTCGAAGCCGCCCTGCAGAATGCCGAAGCCCATACCCCCGTCAGGCTGCTCGCCGCAGACCTCAGCCCCCTGAAGCTGGACGCCGCAACGTTTATCCAGGGCATTCGTAACCTGGACCTGGGCCAGCGCTATCGTTACCACCTGGGCGACATCGTCGATAACGATTCATTTCGCGACCTGCTCGAAAACCAGGACCGGAGTGCATTGTGCGCCGAACTGGCCATGGCACGCCTGCGTGGCCACATTGACAGCCGCGGCGCGGCGCTGGCACAGGCCGCGCTGGCCAACCGTGCGCAAATCACCACCGAGAAGGGCCGTCGAAACGTGCTGTGCCAGTTCGTCAGCCTGTTCGGCACCCCGTTGAACGGCCCTTTGGTCATCCAGTTGCACGCCGCCGAAGCCGGCGACCCTTGCCTGCTGTATCTACCGGGTGATCCGCAGGGTGCACTGCACCAGCATGCCTCGCTGGGCAGCTTGAAAACCGACCTCACCAACCGCCTGGCCGATCACGATTTCCGCGCCTTCTTCATCCGCCACCTACCACTGGCCCAGCAGGCCAGGTTTATGCAATGCCTGCGAGAAACCCTGTATCCGCTCTATCCCTATGCCGACCTGCAAGCCACGCCCCCGGTGCTCGAAAAGGGCGACCGAGTCAGCTGGCTCAAGCGTGCGTTTCCAGGGCCTCAAGACATCTGGCAGGCAACACGCGACAAGAACGCCAGGCTGCCGTTGACCTTGGAGCCATGGCCCGGCAACTGCTTCAGGGCACGAGCGCGAACCCTGGTAGAGCGCAAGTTCCTCGATGCCGCGAGCGTGGCCGTACCGGTCCACCAACTCGATGCACGCGCGCAACTGCAGCACCTTGAGAGCTGGCTGAGCGCTGGGCTGACGGTACTGAACCTGGCCAGTTTCTTTGTACCGGGCCTTGCCGAATTGATGCTGGTGGTAGGGGGCGCGCAGATCGTCGATGAATTCCTCGAAGGTGTTCACGCCGCCAACCAGCAGGACAGCGACGAGGCCATCGCCCACCTGTTCAGCGTCATCGAGAGCCTGGTGCAATTCGCGGCCCTGGGCACCGTAGAGGGATTGCACCCGCCCGCCGGGCCATTGCAGGGTTGGCACCTGATCGACAGTGAGGCCGGCCCGCGGTTATGGCACGGCGACCTGAAGCCCTTCCAGCACAAAGCACCTCCGATGTTGGCAGCCGGTTCTGATGGCCTTTACCAGGCACAGGGGCGCGCCTGGCTGAAGCTTCAGGAACAACACTATCCCCTGGAAAGCCGCAGCAATGGCAGCCGGCGCCTGGCTGCCAGCCCTGGACAACGAATTCAGCCGGCGTTGCAGGGTCGTCAACCCGGGCCGTGGATCTTCGCTCATGAACAACCGCTGCACTGGGATCACGCACAGCTTTTGCAGCGACTGGCCGATAGCGCCACCGGCATGGATCGCCTTGCGCTGCAGCGTGCCCTGCAATGCAGCGGCTACGACGAAGCGATGCTGCGCCGGGTAATGGTCGACCGTGAGCCTGCCCCGGCGTTGCTCCTGGACACCCTGGACATGCTGGGCGGCAACGTGCCTGAGCCGCAGCTGCAAGCAACGGATGGCAACCCGCTCGCACGGGATTTCCCATCCCTCAGTGCCAGGGCACAAGGCGAAATACTCGACCAGGCAAGTTCCGCGGACCTGTTGCAGATGCACCGGACCCAGCGCCTGCCCATGCGCCTGGCCGAAACCGCGCGCCTGTACCTGAGGGAGGCCCGTATCAGCCGTGCCCTGGCACGTTTCCACCAGTCCCATGGCCCGGTCGCAGATCGCGATGCGCTGGTATTCGCTGCCCTCGAACAGTTACCCGGCTGGACCGGCGAGGCCCGTATCGAACTGCGTGACGGTTCGGTTTCCGGGCGCCTGCTGCATGCCTGCGGCAAGGAACCACTGCCTGCAAAATACGTCATTCGTACCGAGAACAGCTACGAACCCCGCAATGAGCAAGGGGGAACACTGGCCAACCGGGTCGATCTGTTCCAGGCGATCCTGAACGCCCTGCCCGACAGCGAAAGAACGTCCCTGGGTTTACAGATCCATGAACCCGGCAAGCTTATCGATACCCTGTTCGACAGGCTTGCCGGCGACCGCGCCACAACGGCGCGGCTCTTGGGCATGCAACCGGTGCGTCCGTTTTTTCGTTTGCCCCGACGGCTGCCCGGTGGCCAGATCGGCTACCCGATGAGCGGGCGCGGCCAAGGATGGATGACCGAAGATGAACTGTTCAACCGGTTGTTCCCCTCGACCGAGCCAGAAGCCCGTACGGTTCTGCGGCAACGCCTGCTCCAGGAAGCCGGCGATCAACCCTTCGGCTCTGTGCTCGAGCGCCTGAGAAGCGAGTACATGCAGCTTGAAAGCACGCTGCAGCAGTGGGTTGACAGCCCTCATGTGGCCGGCGGTGGAACGTTCATCGCACAATCCTCGGCCCGGGCAGAAGCAGCCAGGCGCCTGCGCATGGCGTGGCGCAGGGAATCGACCCACACCGCCAGCAGCCTCGAGTATGTGGTTCTCGACCTCGACGGCCGCAACCTCGGTGCACTGCCCACCCTGCCTGCGCCAATGCCTCATGTCCGCCAGTTGCGCGTTACCTTTCTGTCCGAGTCATCGCATGCCAGCCTGGACAGCTTCCTCGGTAGGTTCTTGGAAGTGCGGGCCCTGGATCTGGAGTGCAACATGCTTGAACACATCCCGCCCGCCATCGGGCAGATGGACGAGCTGCAAAGCCTGGATCTGTCGAGCAATGGCCTGGACCTGACACATAGCGGTACGCTCGATCTGCTAGAAGGGCGCAGCAATCTTCAGAGTCTGAACCTGGGCAATGCACTGGTTACACTCCCGGTCACTGCACTGGAGCGGCTGGCAAACCTGCCGTCACTGGCGATGCTGGCAATTGACAGCAATGACCTGAACCTGACCACCGAGCACTTCCAGGCATTGGAGCGTTGGCCAGCCCTGACCGAACTGAGCATGGCCGGAAATGATATTACCCTGACCGAGCAAAGCCGGGCCGCCCTCGCCCGACTGAACCGTCTGCACGCCCTGCTCGTCAGCGAAAACCCGCTGGACCTGGCGCCCGATGTCAGCGGCTGGCAGCAATTGCAAGCACTTGACTTGCAGCAGACCGGCATCGGCGAGTGGCCGACCGGCCTCACCGAACTGCTGAACCAGCGCCCCGTGCAACTGCTGAGCCTGGACCTCAGCGAGAACCAGCTCACCGATGCCCCCGAGCTGCAAGGCAGTGCCTTCGCCGAAGCCGTGAATACAGAACCGCCACGGGCATTCTTCGACTTCGACAACAACCCGTTCAGCGAGCAAGCCCAACGACACCTGACCGAAGCCGGGTTGCCAGCGATCAGCGTCGGCGAAACCGAAGCCCCGTGGTACGCCGACTGGCCTGACGAACTGCAGCAGCACCGGGTACTGACCGCCAACGAACCCTCCTGGCAGCCGTTGTACCAGCTGTTCGAACGGCTGACCCAAACTGCCGATTATCTGGGCCAGCCGGCCTACTTGCGGTCACGCATGCAGCATGTCCTGCGTACGCTCAGCACCACCCCGGGCGAAGCAGACAACGGCGGGTGGGGGCGTGCGCAACTGCACGAGCAGGTCATGGAGGCGATCAACCATGCCACCGAGGGCTGTGTCGATCAGGCCAGCCTGCTGTTCCAGCAAATCGAAACCGATGTCATGCTGTGGGATGAGATCAATACCGCAGCGCCCGATGCGCAGAGCGGTCAAGTAGCGCTGCACAGCGCCGCTGGACTGCTGCGCCAGCAGCGCCTCGACGAGCGCGTGGGCGCCCTGTACAACGCCCGCGTAGCCAGGCGCCAGGCATTGACAGAAGCACCTGACGCAGCAGCACGAGAAACCGCACCGCCCCTCAATGCCGACGACGACCTCGACGACGCAGCACTGATCGAACCGGACTACCACATAGACGAGATCGAGATGGCCCTGCACGCGCGCATGCAGCTACGCGAAACGCTTGGGCTGCCAGCTCAACCACAGCAGATCATGTTCGACTACCTGGCTCGCCTGAGCCCTGCAACCGTCAACCGCCTGGGGGTTGCCGTCAGGTCGGAGATAACCCCCTCCCTGTTCAGCCAATGGGCGTGCGAACAGCGGTTCTGGCAGGGTTGGCTGCGCCGCCTTCATGCAGATGAGTTTGATGCGCTGGCCAGGGATTGGGACGCCGCAAGCGAGTACCACAGCGAACTGACCGAAGCCACGCACAACCTGGGGGACTATACCGGCCCCCGCGTACCGGCAGCCTACATCGATGCGCTGGAGCGGGACCTGGGCGACATCGAGGGCCTGCATTGGCGGCGCAATGACGCCGTGCAACGGGTCGACCTGGTGTCCGGGCGCTATGCAGATGAAAGCGCCATTTACCAGCGGGCCAGCGCCCTGCTGCTCAGTACCCGCAGGGCGGCGGAGCAGGCGTTGCTGCGCAGCCTGACGCAGGCCTTGGCCAACACGCTCGCCTGAGCAGTTCAGGCATCCTTCCATGCGTCGGGCTGCCGGTAGCCCGCCGCCCACTGCACCACCTGGGTGGCGGGCATCGGTGGCGCAATGTAGTACCCCTGCGCCAGCTCGCAGCCCAGCGTCATCAGCAGCCGCCCATGCTCCACACTCTCCAGCCCCTCGGCTATCACCTCGCGACCGAAGGCTCGCGCCAGGCCGATCACCGCGCCGGTCAGGGCCAGGTCGTCCTGGTCGTGCAGGATGTCGCGCACGAACGACTGGTCGATCTTGATCGTCTGGGTCGGCAAGCGTTTCAGGTAACTCAACGACGAATAACCCGTGCCGAAATCGTCCAGCGAAAAGCGCACGCCCAGCGCACGACAGGCATCCAGGCAGCGGCTGACGTGCTGCAGGTTGTCGATAGCCACTGACTCGACGATTTCCAGGTCCAGCCGCGAAGGGTCCACCTCCGGGTACTCTGCCAATAGCTGCTGCAGGCGCTCGGTGAAGTCACTGCGCTGTAAATGCCGCGCAGCGATATTCACGCTCAATGACCAGGGATGCCCCTGGCGCCCCCAGGCCTGCAACTGTCTCAGCGCCTGGCCGATCACCCACTCGCCGATTTCGACGATCAGGTCGGTCTGCTCAACCCAGGGCAGAAAATCGCCGGGCGCCACCACGCCACGGCCTGGCCGCTGCCAGCGCAGCAAGCCCTCGAAGCCCAGCACCTGGCCACTGCGCAGGTTCACCTTGGGCTGGTAATACAGGCACAGCTCGCGGTTGTTCAGGGCCCGTCGTACCCGCGTCACCGTCTGGTGGGTGGCCTTGAGCTCCTGCTCCTGCGAGACGTCGAACAAGTGATAGCGGTTGCGCCCGCGCTGCTTGGCCACATACATGGCCTGGTCGGCGTGGCGTACCAGCGTATCGGCATCTTCGTCATCCTGCGGGTACAGGGTCACGCCGATACTGGCGCTGAGCGACAGCGTGTGTTCACGTACCACACAGGGCGCCGCCAATGCCCGCAATACACGCCTCAGGGCTGCGTGCAGTTGGCGCTCATCATCGACATGGCGCAGGATCAGCACGAACTCGTCACCCGACAACCGGGCCACGGCATCACCGCCGCGCAGGATACTCTTCAAGCGCTGCGCCACTTCCACCAGCAGCAGGTCGCCCACGGCATGCCCGTAGCCGTCATTGACCGCCTTGAAGCCATCCAGGTCGAGCATGCACACCGCCAGCGAGATCGCTTCGCGGCGCGAGTAAGCCAGGGCCTGGTTCAGCAAGTCGGACAGATAAGCTCGGTTGGGCAGGCCAGTGAGCACATCGTGGCCCACCCGCCACTGCAAGGTATGCAGCAGCTGGCGTTTCTCGGTGACGTCAAAGCGGATGGACACATACTTGCGCACCTGGCCAGTCAGCGGGTCGACCAGTGGCACCATGGTGCTGTCGACCCAATACAGCGAACCGTCCCTGGAACGGTTGCAGATTTCGCCCTTCCACACCCGCCCGGCGGCCAGCGCCCGCCACATGCCGACAAAGAACGCCGGCTCGTGCAAGCCGGAGTTGAGGATGCGGTGGTTGGCCCCCAGCAGCTCTTCACGGCTGTAGCCCGAGATGCTGCAGAACTGCTGGTTGACGTAGGTGATGTTCCCACGCAGGTCGGTTTCGGAAAAGATCGCGGCCGCATCCACGGCCGCGCGATAGTTATCATCCATAAAGCATCCTGCCTTAGCGGTTGAAGCGCTCCACCAGGGCACGCAATCCGGCGCACACCTGTTCCAGTTCGGCGCCGCGCGAGGCGGCGGCGTTGGCGCTGTGGGCGCTTTGCTGGGCAATACCGGCTACGCCGTTGATCTGCCGCGAAACGTCTTCTGCCACCGCCGACTGTTGCTGCGAGGCCGTAGCCATCTGCTGGCTCATGTCGCTGATACGCTGCACCGCATCACGAATGCCATGCAGTGCCTGCCGGGCTTGCTGGACCTGGGCAACGCCCTGCTCGGCGCCAGTGATGCCTTGGCTGGCAATTGCCACGGCTTGCTCGGCGCCATCGCGCAGGGTATCGATGATAGCCTGGATGTGCAGGGTTGACTGGCGGGTCTTGTCAGCCAGTGCCCGCACCTCATCGGCGACCACAGCAAAACCACGGCCCTGTTCGCCCGCACGCGCTGCTTCAATTGCCGCGTTGAGCGCCAACAGGTTGGTCTGCTCGGCAATGCCGCGGATCATCCCGGCAGCCTCGGCGATCGCACCGGTCTGACCAGCCAGATGGCTGACCGCCTGATTGATCTGGGTCACGGTGCTGGCCAAGGTACGAATCGCCGCGCCGCTGGCATCGGCCACCTGGCTGCCCTGCGCGGCCAGCAGGTGCGCGGTGTGGGCCTCGGCGGCGGTCAACTGCACGTGGTTGGCCACTTCGCCGATGGAGGCGGCCATCTGGTTCATCGCCGTGGCGCTCAGGTCGGTTTCGGTACGCTGCTTCAGCAATGCCGCCTCGGTACTGCGCGACAACTGCCCGGCATCGTCGGCCGCGACGGCCATTTGCACGGCCAGGTCGCTCAAGCGCGTCAACGCGGTTTTCAGGCGTGCCTCTTCGCTGATCAGCATCAGTTGCAGTTGCCCGGCGGCACCGGGCAGGTCGCTGTAAGTCAAGGCTGCGACCGGGTCGGCGAAGGCACCTTCGGCACCCTGCACCACCTGTCGCAATTGCCGTGCAAGTGCAGTGCGCGCCCACAGCCCATAGGCCACGAACAGCCCCACGGTGAGCCCCTGCCCGGCCAGGCCCGGCCACAGCTGATTGGCGCCCAGCGCCAATAGCCCACCGGTCAGTGGCAGGGTCAGGGCTTGGGCCAGCAAGCTCAGCCGGCGCGGCGCCGACACTGCCGGCTGACCATTGCGCAGCCGCGCATACAGAGCTTCGGCGCGGGCCACCTGCTCACGCGTGGGGCACACCCGCACCGACTCGTAGCCGACCACCCGCCCGCCTTCGAGGATGGGCGTGACGTAAGCGTTGACCCAGTAGTAGTCGCCGTTGCGGCAGCGGTTCTTGACGATGCCCATCCAGCTTTTGCCGGCTTTCAGGTAACGCCACATCAACTCGTACACCGCCGGCGGCATGTCCGGGTGGCGCACCAGGTTGTGCGGGCTACCGATCAGTTCGGCATCGCTGTAGCCGCTGATGGCGGCAAATTCGGGGTTGCAATAGGTGATCAGGCTGGCGGTATCGGTAGCAGAAATCAGCCGCTGATCAGAGGGAAAACGTTGCTCGACCGGGGTTACCGGCAGGTTGAGACGCACAATCAGACTCCATTCATGGGGGTACCAGGCGCGCGCTGTCGAGCGCTTTGCGGAATAAATGCTCCTGCAAACACCTGCTTGGTGACTGCCCAGTCAGGCGCGGATTCTACGAGCCCCGGCACATAAAGCAAATAAACCTTACGGATCATGGCGTTATCCATGTTTCAACGCTCGCTGCCGCGCTTGGCAAGCTGATTGCAGCGGTACTCCCGGCACTGGCCAGGCCCTGCACAAATTCGTACGGGCGCCCCTCACGGCACGCACCGAAGTAGAGCCTGGCAAGCCAAATTGCCCCATAACTGGTCAGACCGGTAAGGCCAAAAATCCTTGCAAAGTAGGATTTTTCGCGCTTTTATGGCTTCGCGCTGAACAAACCGGTAAGACCACAATAATTAAGTCCTGCGCTCTTTCGCCCCGTGCGGCTACCGAAGCAAGGACACCGATCAGAGACTCCTCCCATGCTCAAATGGTGCTCGCGTTCGATATTCCTGCAAGTCGTGCTCGGCCTTGCCCTCGGCATTGCCTGCGGTCTAAGTTTTCCCGACCTTTCCCTGCAACTCAAACCCCTCGGTGACGGCTTCATCAAGCTGATCAAGATGCTGATCGGCCTGATCGTGTTCTGTGTGGTGGTGAGCGGTATCTCGGGCGCGGGCGACCTGAAAAAGGTCGGGCGCATTGGCCTGAAATCGGTGATCTACTTCGAAGTGCTGACTACCCTGGCGCTGGTGATCGGCCTGGTGTTCGCCTTCAGCAGCGGCATCGGCAGCGGTGCCAACATCCACCTGGACCAGTTGTCCAGTGCCGATGCCAACGGCCTGGCCGAGCGCGGCCAGCACATCCATGGCGCCACGGCGTTCTTCATGGACCTGATCCCCACCTCGGTGGTCGGTGCCTTCGCCGACAACAACATTCTCCAGGTGCTGCTGTTCTCGGTGCTGTTCGGTAGCGCACTGAACCTGGTGGGTGACTCGGCCGCGGGCATCTCCAGGCTGATCAACGAACTGAGCCATGTGATCTTCCGCATCATGGGCATGATCGTGCGCCTGGCCCCCATCGGCGTATTCGGCGCCATCGCCTTCACCACCAGCAAGTACGGCCTGGAATCGCTGCAGCACCTGGGCGGGTTGGTGGCACTGTTCTACCTGACCTGCGCCGGCTTCGTGCTGATCGTGCTGGGTACGGTGATGCGCCTGTCGGGCCTGAAGCTGCTGCCGTTGATCAAGTACCTGCGTGAAGAGCTGACCATCGTCCTTGGCACCGCGTCTTCCGACGCCGTGCTGCCACAGATCATGCGCAAGCTGGAGCACCTGGGCATTGGCAGCTCCACGGTCGGCCTGGTCATCCCCACAGGCTACTCGTTCAACCTCGACGGCTTCTCCATCTACCTGACCCTGGCCATCGTGTTCATCGCCAACGCCACCGGCACGCCGCTGGAAATGACCGACCTGCTGACCATCCTGCTGGTGTCGCTGGTGACTTCCAAGGGGGCTCACGGCATCCCAGGCTCGGCGCTGGTAATCCTCGCCGCCACCCTGACAGCCGTGCCGGCGATTCCGGTGGTGGGCCTGGTGCTGGTGCTGGCGGTGGACTGGTTCATGGGCATCGGCCGGGCGTTGACCAACCTGATTGGCAACTGCGTGGCCACCGTGGCCATCGCCCGCTGGGAAAAGGACATTGACCTGGAGCGCGCGCAGAACGTGCTCGACGGCAAGCTTGGCTTTACCCCAACGCCACGCAAGCAGCCAAACGCCCACCATCAACAGGAATTTTGACCGAAAGTGGCCGGCGATGACGCCGGCCCTTGCAGGAGCAAACCGTGATCAGCTCATCGACCGTCGTCACCTCAGTGGTGGAAAAACTGCGCCAGGCCCTGGCCCGGGGCCAATGGCGCACCGGCGACATGCTGCCGGGCCAGCGCGAGCTGGCCGAACAGCTGGGTATCAGCCGGCCCAGCCTGCGCGAAGCGGTTACCGTACTGGAAACCCTGGGCCTGGTGCGCTCGTTACCGGGCAAGGGCGTACTGGTGCTGGATGCCGACGCCGCCACCCAGGAACCGGGCATGGACACCGGCGCCGCGGCCAGCCTGGCCGATGTGCTGGAACTGCGCTACACCCTCGAACCTTTCATTGTCGGGCTGGTGGCACAGTCGGCCAACAGCCAGGACGTCGGCCAGTTGCGCCTCACCCTGATGGACATGCGTGAAGCGCTGGAGGCCGATGACAGCGAAGCCGGGGTAAAAGCCTACATCGCATTCCATGAGGCGTTGTTCACCCTCACCACCAACCCGATCTTCCAAAGCGTGGTGCAGCAGACCGGCAATGCCTTGAAGCAAAGTGCCGACATGCTGCGCAATTCGCCCGAACACCTGGCGGCACGGCTCAAGGAAAACGAAGCCGTGGTACGCGCCATTCGCGAACGCAACAGTGCCCAGGCCAGCGCCCAGATGCGCCAGCACATTCTGGCCGAAGGCCAGCGCATGGGCATCCCGCTGAACATCCCGGACGAACACCCGCGCCCATGACCCCAGGAGAGCGACCATGAATGCCGCCCCCCACCTGCCAGCGCTGCTTGCTGCTGGAGAAACCCGCTTGTCGGCCGAGCAAATCTACCCTCGGCTGTTCGACGCCATTCTCGAACAGCGCCTGCCCCCAGGCGCCCTGTTGCCCGAGCAGGCGCTGGGCCATGCCTTTGGTGTGAGCCGCACCGTGATACGCCGTGTGCTTGGGCGCCTGTCCGACCAGCAGGTGGTGGTGCAGCGCCCCAGCCACACCGCGCACCTGGCCGCGCCCGACCCGGACCAGGCGCGCCAGGTGCTCAGTGCCCGGCGCCTGGCCGAAACCACGCTGATCACCCTGGCCGCCCAACGCGCCCGGCCGGCGCAGGTACGCCAGCTGCGGCAACTGGTGGACCGCGAGCGCCAGCACCATGAAGGCGGCGAACGTTGCGCGGCGATCCGCCTGGGCGGCGAGTTTCACCTTAAACTGGCGCAGGTGGCAGCCAATGCGCCACTGGCGCGGTTTCTCAATGGCCTGGTGCCAATGACCTCGCTGATCATCGCCCGCTACGAATCGCCGTGCTGCGACCACTGCGCCTGGCAAGAACATGCGGCGATCATCGATGCCGTGGAGCAAGGCGATGCCGAGACTGCCTTGGGGTTGATGCACAAACACCTCGACCGCCTGGAAGAAAAACTCGACCTGAAATAGCCGCTCATGCTGACGCGGTCCCTGTAGGAGCGGCCTTGTGTCGCGATGGGTCGCAAAGCGGCCCCGGCAATTTCCGCTGCAAAGCTGAAATCCTGGGGCCGCTGCGCGGCCCATCGCGACACAAGGCCGCTCCTACAGGGACCGCGATGACCGGGCGATGGGCTGCATAGCAACCCCAAAAACCCCACCCTATACTGCAAGAACCACCCCAGCCTCTACCAGGGAGGCGGTTGCGTGAGCTCTCGAATCCCTCTGCTGCTGTGCCTTCTACTGGCGCTCGCCGGTTGCGCGGGCAAGCGCCCGCCTGCGCCGCCACCCCCTGCGGTGCTCACACCGGCCGCCTGGCAACGCATCGACCAGGAACTGATCGACGCCTCGGTCGGCGCCGCCGGTTCGGCCAACGACTATGCCCGGCGCTCCATGCGGGTGTGGCGGGAGCAGGTACAACAGCGCACCGAAAGTGACTTCATCCCGTGGTTCACCGGCTACTGGACCCAGCAGTGGCTGACCCTCAAGGTGGCCTGGTACAAACTCGACAGTGGCAAAGGCCGGGAGCCGGCAGAAAAGCGCCTGGCCCTGTACCTGCAGGAGCAGTACCACGAGCGGGTGATCGAGCCGGTGGCCGAACAGATCAACCCCGAGGGCATCCGCGACCGCGCCTGCGAGCTGTACCTGCAACTGTTCGGCCAGCAATTGCCAGCCATCATCAGCCGCTACAACGCGCCGCCCGAGCAGCTCAGCCAGCGCCTCAACCGCATCCCCGCCATCGCACTGGGGCCACCGGATGCCCGCAATGCCAGCCTGTATCAACTGCTACGAGCCAAGCCGCTGGACCAGCAGCCAGCCTGGCAAGCCATGCGCCAGCACCTTCACCAACTGGCCAGCAAAGGCCCCGGCAGGACCGATGTCGGGCTGAGTTCGGTGGCTACCCAGGCGAGCGACAAACTCGGCGCTACCTTGGCCCCACGCGGCATCGCCAGCGCCGTTGCATCGGCAGTCGGCAAAGTGGCAGGGGCGATGATTTCGATCGCTGCGGCCGGCTACGGCATGATGACCCATGACCGTGAACAGCCGCAGATGGTCGAGCAGTTGCGGGTGATCCTCAACGTGGCGCTGAACCAGGAATGGCAGGAGTTGATGGAGAACCGCCAGAGCGGGGCAATGGCGGGGGTGTATTACCTGTCCGGGCAGGTTGAGGACAGCCTGCTGGCTAGCGCACCACGGCCAGTTGAGCAACCCGTGGAACAACAGGTAAAGCAGCAAGAACCTCTGATCATTCGCCTGCCGCCTGAGTGAGTACGGGCTCAATCAAGCAGTAGCCATGGCAGAACTTGGCAGCCCGAAAACCCGGTCGAACGCCCAGTTGTAGGCAAAGGTGTAGCACGGCACCAGAATGATGAACGCCATGTCCACCAGCAGCGCCTCCATCAGCGTCATGTCCAGCCACCAGGCAATCAGCGGAATCAGGTACACCACCAGGGTCAGCTGGAAACCGATGGCATGCGCCACTCGGCGCGCCACGCTGCGTCCGCGCTGGGCCTGACGGCTCTCCCAGTACTCGAACAGGGTGTTGTAGACCAGGTTCCAGAGCATGGCGATGGTGGTGATCATCACGGCCAGCGGCCCCGTATGCGACGCCTGGGTGTCCGACAGGTAGGCCAGCCCGAGGGTCGACATGCACAGCCCGATCAATTCATAGAAAGTCACGTAGACCAGTTTGCGTTTCAGTCCCTGCACCCGGGATTTCCTCCAATGACAAAAGCGATGAGGGGCGATCATGCTTCACCAGGCTTGACAGAAAAAGTCGGCAGCTGTCAGATCTACTGACAGGAGGCTGCCATGAATTTTTCCAGCGACAACATCCAGCTGTTTCTCGCCGTGCTCGACCGCGGGTCGTTTTCCGCCGCCGCGCGCGCCCTTAAGCGGGTGCCCTCAGCCGTGAGCATGGCCATCGGCAACCTAGAGGCTGAACTTGGCTACAGCCTGTTCGAACGCGGCTCGCGTGAAGTTCGCCCAACCGCACGGGCCTTGGCCCTTGAGCCGCACGCCAGGCTGATTGCCGAACAACTGGGGCTGCTGCAGGTTCATGCCCTGGAGCTGTCCCAGGGTTTGGAAAGCAGCCTGAGCGTGGCCGTTGTGCCAGACATCGACCACCGCCCGTTGCTGGCGGCCATCGCCAGCCTGGGCGAGCGCCACCCGTTGCTGGATATCGCCCTGCTCAGCGCCCCGCAGGAAGAAGCCCTGCACTTGCTGGACAGCGGGCGGGCCGACCTCTGCGTAGCCTTTGCAGGCCTGCACGTCGATGCCCGCCGAGGCTTCCAGCACATCGGCATGGAGTCGCTGGTGGCCACCCTGTCGCCCACCCACCCGGCCTTGCGCGAGGGGCGCATTCACTACCTCGAAGACCTGACCCGGGTGCGTCAGATTCTGGTGCGCAGCCGCGACCTGCCGCTGGCCGACCCGCGCCCGCTGATCGGTGCAACACATTGGTCCACCGACAGCTTCGACCTGGCTTTGCAAATGGTGGAAGCCGGCCTGGGCTGGGGCGACCTGCCACTGTCGCGGGTCGCGCCGCTAGTGGCCAGCGGCCGCCTGGTGCGCCTGGATTTTCGCAATACCCGCAACGAGTTACAGCTGCCGGTGCACATTTTGTGGCGCAAACAACAACCGCTGCACCAGGCTGCACGGCTGTTGATCGAACAGCTGGCGAATCAGTGACTGCCGTCTGTCGAAACGCCCAGAAGAAATTAATGTAAGTGCTTCAATCTTTTACCCCTTGAGCCGATATCCCGGTCGATAGGCCCCGCATCGCGTCATGAGCGTGATGCGCCCTCCCCTCATTGGCTCAAGGTCTCGAAACATGAACCTGAAATTTCGCCACAAGATCCTGCTCAGCGCCTGCGGCGTCGTGGTCCTGGCATTTGCCCTGTTCACGCTCTACAACGACTACCTGCAACGCAACACGATCCGCCAGAACATCGAAGCCTCGGTGCAGCAGTCCGGCGCACTGACCGCCAGCAGCGTGCAAAACTGGATGAGCGGGCGCATCCTGGTGCTGGAAAACCTGGCCCAGGACATCGGCCAGCAAGGTGCCGGTGAGACCCTGGCCGGGCTGATCGAGCAGCCTTCCTACACGCGCAATTTCCTGTTCACCTACCTGGGCCAGGCCAACGGTGTATTCACCCAGCGCCCTGATACCCAGATGCCTGCCGGTTACGACCCGCGCCAGCGCCCTTGGTATGGCGCCGCCGCCAGCGCCGGGCAGACCGTGCTGACAGCCCCGTACCAGGGCGCTGTCGGTGGCCTGATGGTGACCATCGCCACCCCGGTGAAGAGCAAGAGCAATGGCGAACTGATCGGCGTGGTCGGCGGTGACGTGACCCTGGACACGCTGGTGGAGATCATCAACTCGGTCGATTTCGGCGGCATCGGCCACGCCTTCCTGGCCGACGCCAATGGCCAGGTGATTGTCAGCCCCGATAAAGACCAGGTGATGAAGAACCTCAAGGACATCTACCCCGGCAGCAATCTGCGGGTTGCCGCCGGCATGCAGGATGTCACCCTCAACGGCCAGGACCGGATCATCTCCTTCGCCCCGGTGGCCGGGCTGCCATCGGCGCAGTGGTACATTGGCCTGTCGATCGACAAAGACAAGGCTTACGCCGCGCTCAGCCAGTTCCGCACCTCGGCGATCATCGCCATGCTGATTGCCGTGGCGGCCATCGCCGGCCTGCTCGGCCTGCTGATCCCGGTGCTGATGAGCCCGCTGACCACCATGGGCCGCGCCATGCGCGACATCGCCGAGGGTGAAGGCGACCTTACCCGTCGCCTTACCGTGCAGAACAAGGACGAATTCGGCGAGCTGGCCACCTCGTTCAACCGCTTTGTCGAACGCATCCATGCCTCGATCAGCGAAGTGTCTTCGGCCACCCGCCTGGTGCATGACCTGTCGGAGAAAGTGGTCAGCGCGTCCAACGCCTCGATCAGCGGTTCTGAAGAACAGAGCATGCGCACCAACAGCGTGGCCGCGGCCATCAACGAACTGGGTGCCGCCACCCAGGAAATCGCCCGCAACGCCGCCGATGCCTCGCAGCATGCCAGCGGCGCCAGCGAGCAGGCCCACGGTGGCCGTGCAGTGGTCGAAGAGGCGATCAGCGCCATGACCGCCCTGTCCCAGCGCATCAGCGAGTCCTGCGCGCAGATTGAAACGCTTAACGCCAGCACCGACGAAATCGGCAAGATCCTCGACGTGATCAAGGGCATCTCGCAGCAAACCAACCTGCTGGCCCTGAACGCCGCCATCGAGGCAGCCCGTGCCGGTGAGGCCGGCCGTGGCTTTGCCGTGGTGGCCGACGAGGTTCGCAACCTGGCTCACCGCACCCAGGAATCGGCGGAAGAGATCCACCGCATGATCACCAGCCTGCAAGTAGGCTCGCGCGAAGCGGTGCACACCATGAACACCAGCCAGGTGTCCAGCGAGCAGACCGTACACGTGGCCAACCAGGCCGGTGAACGCCTGGCCAGCGTGACCCAGCGCATTGGCGAAATCGATGGCATGAACCAGTCGGTAGCTACCGCCACCGAAGAACAGACTGCCGTGGTCGAGAGCCTTAACCTGGACATCACCCAGATCAACGCCCTGAACCAGCAGGGTGTGGAAAACCTCAACGACACCCTGCGCCATTGCGACCAGCTGGCCCAGCAGGCCGGGCGCTTGAAGCAGCTGGTGGGCAGTTTCAGGATCTAAGCCCTGTCATAGACGGCAACGGCCACCGCCTGTTGCCGCCTGTGCTGGCCCAATCGCCGGCAAGCCAGCTCCCACAGGTAAATCGCTGGCCATAAGCCCTGCATATCCCTGTGGGAGCTGGCTTGCCGGCGATTGGGCTGCGCAGCAGCCCCTTATGCCACCGCCACTTTCGCGGCCCTGCCCCGCCGCACCCAAGCCAGCAACACCGCCGCCATCAGCACGAAGCCCAGGTAGCCAAAGAACGGGTACACCTCACCCACCAGGCTGATGAACCCCACCAGGCTGCAACCAAACGCCACCACCCCGGTAACCACCGAGCCCCAGCGGAACTTCGCCGTGCCCGCCGGCAGCAGCCGCGAAAGAAACGAAAACATCGTGCCCACCGCGGTGTTGACGATCATGCCGAAGATGATCAGGCACATCACCAGCCCCAGCAGCGGCGACACCTCGTTGGCAATCGACAGCATCGGCATGGGCAAGTCGGCCACGCTGTCCAGGCGCGACAACAGCCCGGCACTCATCACCAGCATGAGGCCGCCTAACGCCGCGCCACCCAGCAGGCCACCCCACACTGCGGTTTTCTCGCCCTTGGCCGACCCACCCAGGATGGCCAGGATCGGCGCACCCGCCACGATGTTGTAGGACACATACAGGAACGCGCCCAGCAGCCAGTGACGGGCGCCGGCTTGCTGCTGGCTGGCCAGGTGATCGAGCGCGGCGAAGCTCTGCTCGCGGGTAAACACGGCGTACAACGCGATTGCCGACGCCACCAGGATCAACAGCGGGGTGATGGCGCCAATGGCCAGGATGACCTTGCGCACGTCCAGGCACACGATACCCACCACCACCAGCGTTACCAACACGCTACCGGTCAGTGCCGGAATGCCGAACTGCTGCTCCAGCAGCGCACCGCCGCCGGCCAGCATGACCACGGTGACGGCGAACATGAAAAAGGTGATCAGCCAGTCGACGAACAGGCCCAGGTTGCGGCCGCAGATGGCCTGGATCACATCCTTGTGCGAGGTGGCCTGCTGGCGGTTGCCCAACCCTGCCAAAGCCATGCCAAGGAAGGTGAACAAGGCGGCGCTGACCAGTGCGCCAGCCAACCCCCACACGCCGAAGTCGACAAAGAACAACAACAGTTCCCGCCCTGAAGCGAACCCTGCCCCCACGATCACGCCGACAAATGCGCCGGCAATCTTCAGTTGCTCTTGCATGTGAACCTCTGGATTTATTGTTGTTGTCTTACTGCCACCCCATATCTCTTGTAGGAGCAGCCTTGCGCTGCTCCTACAAAAGCTCTGTGTTCGGTTACTCGTCGCCGACAAACGCCTGCACTTCAATCTCCACATCCACCCCCAGCGCCAACGCCGAGGCCACAGTCGAACGCACTGGCAGCGCCGTGCCGAAGAACTCTTTGTATACCTCGTTGAAACCGGCGAAATGGCTCATGTCCGACAGCCATACCGTGGCCTTTACCACTTGGTCGAAACGCGCGCCGCACGCTGCCAGGCTTTCGGCGATGCGCTCGCAGGCGGCGCGGGTCTGGGCCTGGATATCACCGCGCACCACTTCGCCGCTGGCACTCATCGGCACCTGGCCGGAGAGGAACAGAAAACCACCCGCCTTCACGGCACGGGAAAACGGAAACGGCAGGCTGCTGGGGAAACGCTGGATGTCATTGCTCATGGGATGCTCCTTTCAGGGTTGCTGGAAACGGGCCGGGGACAGGCGCTCGGGCGCCACGCCCTGGCTGACAAGACTAGGGCACAGGGGTTGGCCAAGCAGCAGGTCGGCGGCCAGGCGCGAGGCGCCGGCGGCCGACTGGATACCATAGCCACCTTGCGCCGCCAGCCAGAAAAACGTGGGTGCGTGCGCATCGAAACCGATCACCAGGTCACCGTCGGCGACGAACGAGCGCAGCCCGGCCCAGGTATGGCTGGGGCGGCGGATTGCCAAGGTGGTCATGGCTTCGATGTTGTAGATGCCCAAGGCGACGTCGAGCTCTTCGGGTGCGGCGTCCTGGGGTTCGACCGGGTCGGCATTGGCGGGCGACCCCAGCAACTGGCCGGCGTCGGGTTTGAAGTAGAAGCTTTCGTCGACGCCGATCACTGCCGGCCAGCGGGCGAAGTCCTGGTCTGCCGGGCCGGGAAAGGTGAACGCGCTGCGCCGGCAAGGTTGCAGGCCGATGCGCGCCACGCCGCACTGCTCGGCCACGCGGTCAGCCCAGGCGCCAGCGGCATTGACCAGTTGGTGCGCCTGCACCCGGCTGCCGTCGCCCAGCTCCACCTGCCACAGGCCGTCCAGGTAACGGGCCTGGACAAGTTCGGCGTTGCAGCGCAGCTCACCGCCGGCAGCGCGATAACCGCGCAAGAAGCCTTGGTGCAGGGCATGAACATCCAGGTCCATGGCACCCGGCTCAAGCACCGCGCCGGCCAGGGTCTCGCCACGCAGGCTGGGCACCAGGGCAAGGGCGGCGTCACGGTCAAGCAGGCTGACTGCGGTGCCATTGGCCAGGTTCTGCGCGTGGGTCTGCTCAAGCAGCTCGCGCTGCTCCACGCTGGCCACATACAGGCAGCCACGCGGTTCCAGCAGCGGGTGCTCGCAGAAGCCTTCCGGCGGCGTTTCGTAAAAGGCCCGGCTGGCGCGGGTCAGTGCCTGGATCTGCGGGGTGCCGTAGGCCTCCATGAACATGGCCGCCGAACGCCCGGTGGAGTGGTAACCAGGCTGTGATTCGCGCTCCAGCACCAGCACCCGCTGCTGCCCAGCCAGGCGATAGCCCAAGGAGGCACCGGCAATGCCGGCACCGATGATCAGGGTGTCGTAGGTCGGGGTCATGCACGCTCCTGCCAGGGCATTATCATTTATGAGAATTCTAATATATGAGAATTTAGAAATACGCAAGTGTCCAAGGTAAGATGCCCGACCAACGCCGTATGCCGAGAAGCCTGAATGCCCGCTGCCCTCCCCCTGCTTGACCGCGCTGTAGTCGGCCAGCGCCTGCGCCAGGTGCGCAAGGCGCGCCAGATGACCCTCAAGCAATTGTCCGAAGCCAGTGGTGTGCCGGTGTCCACCCTGTCGAAGATGGAGCTGGCACAAGTTTCGGTCAGCTACGAGAAGCTGGCCGCCGCCGCACGCGCCCTGAATGTCGACATTGCCCAGTTGTTTCGCGCCAGCGCTACGGTTACTGCCCCGGTGCCGGTAACCGTGGTGGTCGACTCGTTACCTGCGGCGGCGGGGTACTCCACTGGCACCTACGACTACCACCCCATTGCCGGCGACTTCCCCGAGCGGCGCATGACCCCGGCCTATGCCCGCATCATCGCCCGCGAACGGGGCCAGTTCGACGACTTTATCCGCCACCCCGGGCAAGAGTTCGCCCTGGTGCTGAGCGGGCGCGTGCGCATCGAGTTCGAAACCGGTGAAGCCGTGAGCATCGGGCCGCAGGAAACCGCGTACTTCGACAGCCAGGTTGGGCACATCTACCTGTCAGAAAGTGATGATGGCGGGGACGCGCATGTGATGGTGGTGATGACCGATCGCTGAAGGCGCCCGGTTATAACCTAATAACGAACAAGTCTATTTGGCTATAAAAAAATCTATATGCTGGCTGCATCCGATAACGGGCAAAGATGGGCAGTCGAGTAGCGTATGGATGTAGGTTCTTTCGGTTTCACCATTGCTGGCCTGGTCGTGGGTTTCATCGTCGGCATGACCGGCGTGGGTGGCGGCTCGCTGATGACCCCGATCCTGTTGTGGTTTGGCATCAACCCGGCGACGGCAGTTGGTACCGACCTGCTCTATGCGGCAATCACCAAGGCCAGTGGCGTCTGGGTGCATGCCCGCCACAAGAACATCGACTGGAAGATCACCGGGCTGCTCAGCCTGGGCAGCGTGCCCGCCGCAGCGCTGACCCTGTGGTTCCTCAGCACCCTGCACACCGACACCTCGGCGCTCAACGCCATCATCAAGCAAGGCCTGGCGGTGGTGCTGATCCTGACCGCGCTGGCCATCCTGTTCAAATCGCGCCTGCAGGCTTTCGCCAACCGCCACGCCAGCGACCACTACCACCTCAGCGACCGCAGCCTGAACACGCTCACCGTGCTGACCGGCGTAGTGCTGGGGGTCATGGTCACCCTCACCTCCATTGGTGCTGGCGCCCTGGGTACCGTGGCGCTGTTCCTGCTATACCCGTTTTTGGTCACCCGCCGCCTGGTCGGTACCGAAATCGCTCACGCCGTCCCGCTTACCCTGGTAGCAGGCCTGGGCCACGCCGGCATGGGCAACATGGACTGGTCGCTGCTGGGTTACCTGCTGCTGGGCTCGCTGCCGGGCATCTACCTGGGCAGCCACCTCACCGGACGGATCTCCGACCGCGTACTGCGTCCGTGCCTGGCAGCGATGCTGCTGCTGATCGGCTACAAGCTGGCGTTCTGACCATCAGCCCAGGCGCAAGCGCCACTGCCCGGTAAAGCTCAGCTCAAGGCGCGAAAGCGGCAGCACGTCGATACGCTGGCTGGCCTGCATCGGGCACCCCAACACCTGTACCAGTACAGCGCGCATGACCATCGGGTGAGTCACTGCCAGCCACTCACCCGGCGTGTCGAAGGCCGCCAGCCAGGCGGCCACACGCTGGCATAGCGCAGCAAACGACTCCCCACCATGCACCGCACTGGCCGGGTCCTGCAGCCAGTTTGCCAACGCCTGCGGTTGTTCGGTTTGCAACTGCTTCAACGGCAAGCCCTGCCAACGCCCCAGGTCGCAATCGGCCAATGCCGGCTCGATTTGCACCGAGCCCGACAACCATGCCGCCGTCTCGCAGGCTCGCCGCTCTGGCGCAGTCAGCACCTGCATGCCGGGCACGATGGCGTCGGGGTGTTGGGTCAACGGCAAGATGCCGTCATCGGCACGGTGCAGGCGCCCGGTCTTCTGGGCCTGGGTCAGGGCATGGCAGATCAGGGTCAGACGGACGGCTTTCACCGGGGCTCTCTCGCAACAGGCAGGGGCCCATGGTTTAGCATGCTGCGAGGCTTTTGGCTGCAACAATGTCGCCGCCCGCACAAACGCGTATCCCTTGGAGGCGCGTTCAGTTCATAAATAGGTAACCACCTGCACCAAACCCCACACCGGCAGCGCCCCCACCAATCCCACCGCTAGCTGCGGCCAGTACGGCAGCAACATCACCAGCACCAACCCCGCCAGCGACAGCACGCCGAACCAGGCCACCGGCCCCATGGCCCAGCCCCAGGCCTGGGCACACAGCGTCAGGCTCGCCAGCAACGCCAACCAACCGGCACTGCGCAGGCTGATACTCCACACGCGCGGGCAGGTGCGATTCCACACCTGTTTGTAATGCCGCTCCAATCCCTGGCACAGCCCGAGCATACCGGCATAAGCGAACAGCACTGCGCCTGCAATCCACATCATCATGCCTCGGCCTCCTGTTGCCGCCCTGCCCGGGCCTTCTGCTGCACCGGTTGTGCTTGCCGCACCCGCCAGGCCACCAGCCCAACCAACACGCCCAGCACCAACGCACAGGCCGCTACGCCCAGGCGCATGGCGTCTTCGAGGCCGCCAAACGCACCCAGGCCGATGCACAGCAACGCCGTCAGCAACAGTTGCTCGGCCCATGCACGGCGTGCCGGCCGGACACCCGCATGCAACAGCGCCAGCAGCCAGACACCAAAGAACGCACGCACCTCCCAGCTCTCCCGCTGTGTCAGCTCCACCGGTAACAAACGGCTGGCCCACAGCAGCCCCACGCACGCCAGCAGCAGGCCGCTGACAAAGCCCACGTTGCACACCTCGGCCACCCGGTACCAGCGCCGTGCCGAAGCATCGGCAGTGGCGCTGGCATACTTGCGCCCGCGTTTCACGCAGAACAGCACCAGGCCGCTGGCGATCATCAGGCAGCTGACCAGCCCGCACACGAAGTACAGCCAACGCATCGGATAGCCGCCGAACTGGGCGAAGTGCAGGCCGACCATGACCCGCTGGGCCAAAGGCACCGCGCGCCATTCAGGCACGTCCCTGAGCAGTTGCCCGCTGACACCATCGAAGACCATGGCCTGCCCCTTGGCCAGCGCGATGCGATTGCCCAGCTCGGGGCGGATTTCGACGCGCGCCGACGCCGTGTTCGGGTTGCGGATATTCAAGCCGCCAATCGGCCCCAGCCGCGCCTCGGCCTGGGCCAGCAACGGTGCTACGTCCACCAGCGCGGCCGGCTGCCTGGCCAGGCCACGGGGCTGTTCCGTGCGGGCATTGCCCTGGGCCTGGAAGTAAGCGCGAGTGTCACCCGCAAACAGCGCATCGACCCCGGCGGGGATGTAGATGAGCATGAAGATCACCAGCCCGGTGTAGGTGATCATCAGGTGGAACGGCAGCAGCAGCACCGCACTGGCATTGTGGAAATCCAGCCACGAGCGCTGGCCCTTGTTCGGCCGGAAGGTGAAAAATTCCTTGAAGATCTTCTTGTGAATGACAATGCCGGTAATCAAGGCCGCAAGCATCACCAGCGCCAACGCGCCGACGACGAAAATGCCCCAGTTGCGTGGCAGGTCGAGGGTGAAGTGAAAGCGGAAGAAAAAGTTGCCGCCGACACTGTCGCGCACCTCGATGGCCTCGCCGGTGCGCGGGTCGAGGTGTACGCCACCGCCGTGGCGGCGCTCGCCGGTAGAAACGCGCAGCCCTGGCGCGCGTTCGCTCGGCAGACTGATACCCCAGTTGCCAGCCTTTGGTTCATGGGCCTGCAGGTAGTTGATAGCGCGCCGGGCAGCATCGGCCTGGGACACCTGGGTGGCCGGGATTTCCGGCTGCATCCAGTGGTTGAGCTCCTTGTCGAACACCGCCAGGGTGCCGGTGACGAAAATGGCGAACAGCAGCCAGCCGAAGATCAGCCCGGCCCAGGTGTGCAGCCAGGCCATCGATTGGGTGAAGGTGTTCTTCATGCCAGCCGCTCCATTACCTGCGGCCAGAAGCCGATCAGGGCAAGGGGCGCAGCCAGTGCCAGCGACGCCCAGGCGCGCAACGCATCACGGCAGGCGAAGGCCCAGAGGATGGCGACGGTGTAAAAAATGAACGCCGGCAGGGTCGCGACAATGACCGCATCGGCGGCAGATAGCGGCAGGATGCGGGCCAGGCAGGCGCTGGCGGCGTAGCTGAGGGCGTAGCCGCCGAGCAACGCGGCGGCGCTGCGGGAGAGTAGTTGTAGCCAGGCAGGGGCTTTGATCATCGGAGGGTTCCTTGAGGTCCGGTGATGAGGCCAGGGCTGCCGCGCAGCCCAATCGCCGGCAAGCCAGCTCCCACAGGTCCCGCACAGGGTTCAAGGGCTGTGCGGGACATGTGGGAGCTGGCTTGCCGGCGATTGGGCCGCATAGCGGCCCCTTGGATCAGAAGTTGATATTCAGCGCAGCAAACACCGCCCTGCCCGGCTGGTTATACGTGTTGGCCCCCGAACTGCTGGCGTTGCCGCCACGCAGGATCTGCTTGTCGAACACGTTGTTCACCCCCACCCGCACGTCGTAGTTGGCGTTGAACTTGTACCCGGCGCTCACGTCCACCAGGCCATAGGCCTCGACGTCCTGCTGCGCGGCCTGGTCGTAGTTTTCCTGGGTGCGGTAGTTGTAGGTCGGCGACTTCTGTTTACCGAAGTAAGTACCCGCCACCTGGAACGACAGCTGCTCGGTGGCGCGCCAGTCGAGGGTGGTGTTGACGGTGTACTCCGGGATCACCGACAGCGGTTCGCCGGTCTCGCGATTGTCGTTGTCCAGCATCCAGGTCAGGTTGGTGTTCCAGTCCAGGGTCGGCGTCAGCTCGATGAAGAAGTTGCCTTCGATGCCTTCCACCCGCGCCTTGCCGGCGTTTTGCCATTCGGTCACGCGGCGGCCGCTGTTGATGGCATAGAGCACATCGGTACCGCCGATGATCTTGTTCTTGTAGTCATTGCGGAAGTAGGTGGCGCTGGTACGCCAGGTGCCGCGGTCGTACAGCAGGCCAATCTCCTTGTTGACGCTGATCTCCGGCTTGAGGTCGGCGTTACCCTGCAGGTAGCAGCCACCGGAGTTGGTCTGCTCCACACTACAGCCTTGGCCGCGGCTATAGAGCAGGTAGTTGGGGTTGGACTGGTACAGGTTCGGCACCTTGTAGGCGCGAGCAATGCCGCCTTTGACCGACAGCGCCTCGGTGAGCTTGTGCGACAGGTTCAGGCTGGGGCTGAAGTTGTCGCCAAACATCTCGTGATGGTCAAAACGCAAGCCAGGCGTCACCGTCGTGTCGCCGATGACGATATTGTCCTCGACGAACAAGGCGTAACTTTTGGCGGTCATCTTCGATTCGCTGCGGTCGAAACCGCTGATCGCGTCATTGCCCGACCCACTCGGGTCGAAGCTCTGCGGACGGAACGAGCCCTGGTCGTTGAGCGACTCGTACAGGTACTCCCCCCCCAGGGTCAGCACATGCTCGGTGCTGCCCACGGCGAACGGCAAGTTGACCTCACTGTTCAAACGCGTGTTGCGCAACCGCGACATCGCCGCGCCGCTGTCGTTGATCGCCCCTTCCGGGCCACCGGCCAAGCCCTCGTTGAGGCGCCAGTTGCGCACGTATTCGTAAGCCAGGGTGGTCTTGCTGGTACCCCAGGTGAAGTCGCCCAGGTGGGTCAGGTCGTAAGTGCTGCGCTGCATGACGTTGGTTTCGTGGCCATACAGGCTGGAAATAAGTGCGACGTCGCTGCCGCCGTTGCTGTTCATGGTGTCGCCAGCGTAGATATTGCCCTGGCGGCTGTAGCCTGCACTGGCTTCGAAGCGGTGCTCGTCGTTCAGCTTCCAGCTGAGCAGGCCGTTGATGTCCTTGTTGCGCACACCCTCACGCCCGGCAACCAGCGCGCTGTTGGCGTGGGTGGCGTTGATATCCAGGTCGTCGGCGTCAGTCTTGGCCAGGCCGCCGAACAGGCGGAAACCAAGGTTATCGGTGAGGCCGCCACCGAGGTTGAAGTTGGCGCGGCGGCTGGCACCCTCGGCACTGTCCTCCGGCAACTGGGTGAACAGGCTGACGCTGCCCTTGAGCTCGTCGGTGGGGCGTTTGGTGATGATATTCACCACCCCGCCCATGGCGCCGGAGCCGTAGCGAGCGGCGGCCGGGCCACGCAAGATCTCGATACGCTCGACTGCCTCGGCGGGCACCCAGTTGGTTTCACCCCGGGTATCACGGTCACCGTTCCAGCCATAACGCACCGCATTGCGTGCGCTGGAGGGCTTGCCGTCGATGAGGATCAGGGTGTTTTCCGGGCCCATGCCGCGCAGGTCGATCTGGCGGTTGTTGCCGCGTGCGCCGCTGGCGCTGTTGCCGGTCAGGTTGACGCCGGGCTCGCGGCGGATGATATCGGACAGGTCATTGGCCGGTGGATGGCGCTTGATGTCGTCGGCGGTGATGATCGACGAACCCAAGGCCTGGCGCGCCTCGCGCTCGGCGGTGATCAGGGTGTCCTGAATCACTAGCGCGTTGTCGGCAACCGGCACTTCCAGCACCTCACCCGTGCGCTGCTCTTCAGCCTGGGCCCCGGTGGCCACCATGGCCGGTGACGCCAGTGCGACGAACGCCAAGGCCAGGCTGTTGGGTGAAGTTCTGCACTGCATGGGTACATCTCCTGCGATTCATGAGCGAAACGGCACATCCCTGTCGGAAACCGGGAGCCCTCGCCCACCGGCCTCGCAAACACAGTCTGGTGGCCAACAGGGGTGGTAAATATAGGGAATCGCAAATGAGAGTAAATCGTATTTACGAAGTTTACATGTTTGTAACGGAACTTTGCTGAACCGCGTGGCAGAGCGCTGCCTTCCCGCTTGCACGGAAAGAACGCCACCCTGAAGTAATTGCTTCCTGCACTGGCTACACTTGCCCTCTCCTGACCCGAGCCACCTGTTCATGCTCCCAGCCGCACTGATTTTCCTGTTCACCCTGACCCTGGTCATCTGGCAACCCAAAGGCCTCGGCGTCGGCTGGAGCGCCACCCTTGGTGCGGTCCTGGCTTTGCTGTGCGGCGTGGTGTCACTGCACGATATCCCCACCGTCTGGGCGATCATCTGGAACGCCACCGCCACCTTCATCGCCCTGATCGTCATCAGCCTGTTACTGGACGAAGCCGGTTTCTTCGCCTGGACGGCGCTGCATGTGGCGCGTTGGGCCCGAGGCGACGGGCGTCGCCTGTTTGCCTTCATGGTGCTGCTGGGGGCAGCGGTATCCGCGCTGTTCGCCAACGACGGGGCAGCGTTGATCCTGACGCCCATCGTCATGTCGATGCTGCTGGCGCTGCGCTTTTCCCCCACGGCAACCCTTGCCTTCGTGATGGGCGCCGGTTTCATCGCCGACACCGCCAGCCTGCCGCTGGTGGTATCGAACCTGGTGAATATCGTGTCGGCGGACTACTTCGGGCTCGGCTTCAACGCCTACGCCGCCGTGATGGTGCCGGTGAACCTGGTGGCGGTCACGGCCACGCTGCTGGTGCTGTGGCTGTATTTTCGCCGCGACATCCCGCTGCGGTACGCCACCGACGACCTGCATTTGCCTGCCCTGGCAGTGCGCGATCGCGCCACGTTCCGTGCGGGCTGGGTGGTACTGGTTGTGTTGCTGGCCGCGCTGTTCGTGCTGGAGCCGCTGGGCATCCCGGTCAGCGCCGTGGCCTCGGCCTGCGCCGCCGTGCTGTTCGCCGTCGCCGCCCGCGGCCACGTGATTGCCACCCGCCGCGTGCTACGCGAAGCGCCCTGGCAGATCGTGGTGTTCTCGCTGGGGATGTACCTGGTGGTGTACGGGCTGCGCAATGCCGGCCTGACCGACGCCCTTGCCGGGGTACTGGACTGGCTCGCCGGGCATGGGCTGTGGGCGGCTACGCTGGGCACCGGGCTGATTGCGGCGCTGCTCTCATCGCTGATGAACAACCTGCCCAGTGTGCTGATCGGCGCCTTGTCGATCCATGCCAGCGAAGCCCAGGGCGTGGTGCGCGAGGCGATGATCTACGCCAATGTCATCGGCTGCGACCTGGGGCCGAAGATCACCCCGATCGGCAGCCTGGCCACGTTGCTGTGGCTGCACGTGCTGGCGCGCAAAGGGGTGGTGATCGGCTGGGGGTATTACTTCAAGGTCGGCGTACTGCTGACCGTGCCGGTGTTGCTGGCGACCTTGGCGGCCCTGGCACTTTGGTTGAGTTTTTGAGGTTGCCGAGCAGCTGCAGGCTTGCACGGCCGCTGCAGGTGCTGGCTTGCCTGCGATGGGCCGCACACAGCGGCCCCGCCGATGTCACAGCGAACGGGCTTAACAGCAACCACTCGATACAACCTCCCACTTTCGTATACCAGCCGAGAAACGCAAAATTCCTACGTCAAAGACGTAGGGATGCAGTATGCTGACAATCATTGAAGCGCCACTTTTTTCAAGACAATGGCCTGATTACTGGACTGAAGACGAGCACGGAGCATTCATGTCCTACCTTGCGAATGATCCTGATGCCGGGTCTGTGATCCCCGGTTCAGGAGGATGCCGCAAGGTGCGCTGGAGCCTGGATAGTAAAGGCAAGCGGGGAGCACTGCGGGTGATTTACACGGCCCACCTCGCCAATGGCGCACTGGTCGTTTTGCTCATTTACTGCAAGAGCGCTACCGAAAATATACCCGCGCACGTGCTGCGCAAGATTGCAAAGGAGCTCAACCATGCCCCTGACTGAGAAAGAGCTGATGCTGCGCGACGCCAACCGTAACATTGGTGAAGAACTCCTGGAGGCCATACGCGACGTGAAGGCTGGCCGCTATGGTGCAACACATCAGGTTGAGGTGACCGAGGCCGCCGAGGCAAGGAGCAAAACGGGGCTTTCCCAGTCAAGATTTGCCGAAATGCTTGGAGTTTCGGTGCGCACGCTTCAGGAATGGGAGCAAGGTAGGCGCCTACCGTCTGGCGCGGCGCGATCTCTATTGCAAATTGCCGCCTCACGCCCGGATGTATTTCGCGAAGTTCTCCAATCGCGCTAACGTGGCCTGAGGGTTACTGCGGCCTTCGAACCCTACTGCGAAACGTGAAATGGGCCGCTTCTGCGGCCCTGCCGAGCATCACTCAACCTAGCTCCAACCCTTGGAGCACAGCTTCCGCCAGCGCCAAGCCTTTCTCCAACCATTATCCTTGTTGTGGATCGAGCCGGATGCCCACAGGGCTGCCAGCACGGCCGCCCTGCGGAGGATCACGTCAAACGTGGCGGGGATTACACGGCTTCAGCCGTCTTGCGCAGGAAGCCTTGCTGGCCACCATTGCGGTTGGGCGCGAAACCATTGGCCTGCAGGCTCTCTTCGACGGTGTCGTAGAACACGCCGATCTTGCTGATTTCACGAGCCTCTTTGGCGGTGGCGATCGGCCGACCGAACTCGCGCGAAATGCGCACCAGTTGCTCGATCTGCTGCACCGTGGACATCTTCTCGGTCTGCCTCTGGTTCCACAGGTTGTCCTCGATGCCGCAGCGCACGTGCAGGCCCATGGCGATGCCCATCATGTTGATTGGCAGCACGTTGCGCATCGAGCTTTCCACGGTGAGCACGGCGCCGTCCGGCACGGCCCGCACGATGTTGGCCAGGCTGTAGATATTCGGCACGTCCATGCCGCCGCCGATGGCCACCCAGTTCATCACCAGCGGGCCTTTGTAGATGCCACGGCGCATCAGGCGCTCGACCGACTCGAAACTGTTCAGGTTGTAGCACTGGAAGGCGCTCTGGATACCGGCGGCGCTAAGGCGGCGCACGTGCTCCTCGACCCAGCCGGGCTGCGCGGGCACGGTCATTTCCTTGTAGGCCTCATACACCGCCGGGTCTTCCATCGAAGTCCCGCGCACATCCTGGTAGCCCCAGTGCTCGACCACGTTCATCTGCGAGGTGTTGACCGTCACCGTGACCTGATCGGGCTTGGGGTCGAGCTCGGCCAGCATGTGGCGAGTATCGTCGCTCAGCCACTTGGCCGCAGCGCCTTCGGTCTCAGGGGCAAAGCTGATCGAGCCACCCACCTGGATGATCATTTCCGGTACCGCTTCACGCACACCGGCAATCAACTCGTTGAACTTGGACAGGCGCTTGGAGCCCTTGCCATCCAGCTCGCGCACATGCAGGTGCAGCACCGTGGCACCGGCGTTGTAGCAATCCACGGCCTTCTGTACTTGCTCGGCCATGGTCACCGGAATGTCCTCGGGGAAGTCGGACGGCACCCAGGAAGGCGCATAGGGCGCTGCGGTGATGATCAACGGCTGCTGGTTCTCGGTGAACAGGTGGCCATCAAGGAAGTTCATGGGGTGTTCCTTATATTGTGATTGTTGGAAAGGTGTCGGTACAGACCGACGGCTGTTGGGTTTCAGCAATGCATCTCGCGGATCAGCTTCTTGTTGATCTTGCCGACACTGGTCTTGGGGATGTCCGCCACGAAGTGCACCTGGCGCGGAATCGCCCACTTGTTGATCTGGCCACTCTCTACAAACTGCTTCAGGTGCGCTTCGAGCCCTACCTGGTCGAGGCTGCCACCCGGCATGCACACCACCAGCGCAATCGGCCGCTCGCCCCAGTGCTCGTCGGGAATGCCCACCACCGCCACGGCATTGACCGCCGCGTGCTGGCTGATCAGGTTCTCCAGCGCCAGCGAGCTGATCCATTCACCGCCGGTCTTGATCACGTCCTTGATGCGGTCCTTGATCTCCAGCACCCCGTGGCGGTCGATCGAGCCCATGTCGCCGGTGTGCAGCCAGCCGTCCTGCCACAGTTCGGCACCCTTTTCCGGCTCGTGCAGGTAACCCTGGGTCAGCCACGGCGAACGCACCACGATCTCGCCCAGCGACTCACCGTCGTGGGCCACCTCGACGCCCGCCGCATCGACGATGCGCAGGTCGACCATCGCCACCGGGGCGCCGGTCTTGATCCGCTGCGCTACCTGCTCGCCCATGGGCAAGGCAAGGTCTTCGTCGCGCAGGTGGGTCAAGGTCAGCAGCGGGCAGGTTTCCGACATGCCGTAACCGCTGAAGATCAGCATGCCGCGCTCGCTGGCCTGGCGCGCCAGGCCGTGGGTAAGCGCGCTGCCGCCGAGCAGGATCTTCCAGCGGCTGAAATCGGTGTGCCGGCTTTGCTCGCTGTCGAGCATCATTTGCAGCAAGGTGGGTACGCAGTGGGAGAACGTCACCCCCTCATCGCGGTACAGGCGCACCAGCTTGTCCGGCTCGTAGCGGCCCGGATACACCTGCTTGATGCCCAGCATCGTGGCCGTGTAGGGCACGCCCCAGGCGTGCACATGGAACATCGGGGTGATCGGCATGTACACGTCGCTGGAACGCAGCAACGGCTGGCCGTCGTAGGCGGCGAAGGTGCCTAACTGGTTAAGGGTGTGCAGCACCAGCTGGCGGTGCGAGAAGTACACCCCCTTGGGGTTGCCGGTGGTGCCGGTGGTGTAGAACAGCGTGGCCACCGACTGCTCGTCGAAGTCCTCGAACTCGGCCTCGGGGCTGGCTGCATCCAGCAGCGCTTCGTACTCGCCGAGCACCGGCAGCGACGTGGCCGCAGCCTCCCCGTCCGCCAGTTGCAGGTAGCCTTTGACCGTGCCCAGCTGGCCGCGCAGCTGCTCCAGCAGCGGCACGAAGTCGTCATGCACCAGCACCAGATCATCCCCGGCGTGGTTCATGGTGTAGGCCACCTGCTCCGGCGACAGGCGAATGTTCACTGTGTGCAGCACCGCGCCAATCATCGGCACGGCGAAGAAGCATTCCAGCGAACGGTGGCTGTCCCAGTCCAGCAGCGCGACAGTGTCACCGGCCTGCACGCCGGCCGCGCGCAGCACGTTGGCCAGGCGCCGCACCCGCTGCTCGAGCTCGCGGTAGCTGTAGCGCAGCGTGTCGGCGTAGACGATCTGCTGGTCCGGCTGGTGCCGCACACCCGACATCAGCAGGCGTTTGATCAGCAAGGGGTAGGCATAGGCGCCGGCTGCTGGCGGCATTATTTTTGTCTTGGCCATGACGTTGTTCCCAGTATCCATATTCGATTCGACTAAAAAACCTGACTACGCCTGCACCCGCGCTTGCGCGCGCGGTACCTGGGCGCTGTCACAGGGCTGCGGTTCGGCTTCGCAGGGCGCGGGGGCCGCCGCGACAAAGCGCTTGTCCGGCAGCAGGAAGTACGACAGGGCCGGGATCAGCAGCAGTGCGCCGAGCATGTTCCAGAGGAACATGAAGGTCAGCAGGATGCCCATGTCGGCCTGGAACTTGATCGGCGACCACCCCCAGGCGACCACCCCGGCAGCCAGGGTGATACCCACCAGCCCGACCACCCGGCCGGTGAAGGCCACGGCGTTCTGGTAGGCCTCGCCCAGGGTGCGGCCCTGCCGCTGGTAGTGCAGCTGCACACTGAGCAGGTACAGCGCGTAGTCCACGCCGATGCCAACGCCCAGGGCGATCACCGGCAATGTGGCCACTTTCACGCCAATGCCCATGGCCACCATCAGCGCTTCGCACAGAACTGAAGTCAGCACCAGAGGCAGCAGCGCCACCAAGGTCGCGCGCCAGCTGCGGAAGGTGATCAGGCAGAACAGCGTGACCGCCAGGTAGACGAACAGCAGCATGGTGCGGTTGGCTTCGCGCACCACGATGTTGGTGGCGGCTTCGATACCGGCGCTGCCGGCGGCCAGCAGGAACTGGCGGTCGGGGCTGCTGTTTTCGCGGGCGAAGCGGTCGGCGATGGCCACCACGTCGTCCAGGGTCTGGGCCTTGTGGTCCTTGAGGTAGGCGATCACCGGCATCATCGAGCAATCGGTGTTGAACAGCTCCGGGGCGTTGACCGAGGCCTGCTGGGCGGCGTAGTTGAGCATGTCCTGGTTGCGCTGCAGGCTGCTCATCTTCGGGTTGCCTTCGAAGGAGCCTGCGGTGATCTGGCGCACGGCGTTGACCAGCGACACCGTGGTCTGCACGCCAGGGTACTGCTGCAACTGCCAGGCCAGGCGGTCGGCGAGGATCAGCGTCTTGTAGCTCAGGCAGCCTTCCGGCGGGGTCTTGATCATCACCGCGAACAGGTCGCTGGACAACGCGTAGTGGCTAGTGATGTAGGCGTTGTCACGGTTGTAGCGCGAATCGGCGCGCAGCTCCGGCGCGCCACTGTCGAGGTCGCCGATCTTCAGCTGCAGGCTCACCCAGAACCCGCCCAGGCCCAGCAACGTGGCCACCAGCACCGCGCCGGTGGCCCACTTGCGCGTGGTAAAGCGGTCGAGGGCGTCCCACAGCTTGCCAAAGCCCCGGTGCTCGGCGGCGCGCTGGTCAATGCGCAAGGCACGTTCGGATGCCTTGCGGCCAACGCCAACGTAAGACAGCGACACCGGAATCAACAGCAGCGAGGTGAAGATCAGTACCGCCACGCCGATGCTGGCGGTGATCGCCAGGTCCTTGATCACCGGAATGTCGATCAGCATCAGCACGGCAAAGCCCACGGCGTCCGCCAGCAGCGCCGTAACCCCGGCCACGAACAGGCGGCGGAAGGTATAGCGCGCCGCCACCAGCTTGTGGGTGCCACGGCCGATGTCCTGCATGATGCCATTCATCTTCTGCGCCGCGTGCGACACGCCGATGGCGAAGATCAGGAACGGCACCAGGATCGAGTACGGGTCGATGGCATAGCCCAGCCAACCGACAATGCCCAACTGCCATACCACCGCCGCCAGGGAGCAGAACACCACCAAGAGGGTACTGCGCACGCAGCGGGTGTACAGGAAGATGATCACCAGCGAGGTGACCACCGCCAGGGCGAAGAACATCATTACCTGGATCAGGCCGTCGATCAGGTCGCCCATCAGCTTGGCAAACCCGATGACCCGCACCTTGTACTTGCCCTCGCCTTCCTTGCCAGACGCGCGCGCCTTGCTGTCACCGCCGTATTCGTACTGGTCGCGCAAATGCTGTTCGAGCATCTGCGAGAACTGCCGGTAATCGATACCGCGCCCGCTGGCCAGGTCGTGGTCGAGCAGCGGCACCACCAGCATGCTGGACTTGAAGTCGGTCGCCACCAGGCTGCCGACAATGCCGGCTCGGTTGATGTTCTGGCGTAACTGCTCGATGTCGGCCGGCTTGCCCTGGTAGTCATCGGGCATCACCGCACCGCCCTGAAAGCCCTCTTCAGTGACCTCGGTCCAGCGCACGCCCGGGCTCCACAACGACTTCATCCAGGCACGGTCGACGCCCTGGGCAAGGAACAGCTCGTCGTTGATCTTTTTCAGCACGTCCAGGTATTCGGGGTCGAAGATATCGCCCTGGGTGTTCTCCACCACCACCCGCACCGAGTTGCCCAGGCCGCGCAGCGCCTTGCGGTTGTCCAGGTAATTCTGGATGTAGGGCTGGCTCTGCGGGATCATTTTTTCAAAGCTGGGCCGCAGTTCCAGGCGGGTGACAGCCACATAGCCGAGCACCAGCGTGGCCAGCACCATGAACAGCATGAACAGCGGGCGATAGTTGAAGACCATGCGTTCGAGCAGGTTGCCGGAACGTGGATCGAAATCCCGCAGGTGGCGGATCACCGGCATGGTGTCTTGCTTGATGTTGGCCATCACGAGGCTCTCTTGGAATACTTGTGGGTCTTAGCGGGCTGGCAGCACGCGCACGCCGCGCTCACCTACCAGCACAGTGCCGTTGCCGCGGGTCTGCAGGGCTGCCGCCACGGGTGCCAGCGGCACCTGCGGTTGCAGGGCGAAGCTCTGGCCGCCGTCGTGGCTGCGCAGCACATGCCCGGCCTGGCTGAACAGCCAGTAGTCACCACTGCTGTCGAGGCTGGCGGCGGTGATGCTCTGGCCCAGCCCGGTGTCCACCTTGGTCCAGCTCTGGCCGCCGTCGAGGCTGCGTGCCACATGGCCACGCAGGCCATAGACGAGCACTTCGCCAGGCCTGCCGAGAATGCCGAACCAGGTGCCCTGGTAAGGGCCAGACAAGGCGACGAAGCGCTGCTGCCGGGCGTTCCACTTGAGCAGCAGGCCCTGCTCACCCGCCACATAAACGTCATCGCCGACCGCACGGATGGCATTGAGATGCAGGCCTTGGGGATTGTCGGTTCGGTCCTGCATCGGCACCCAGTTTTCGCCGCCATCGTCGGTGCGCAAGATCAGGTTGAACACACCCACTACGTAGCCGTGCCGGGCGTCGGTGAACCACACACCCAGAAACGGCTTGTCGGCGCCCTCTTGCTCCAGGCGCTGGCCTTCGGCGGCGAACTGCGGCCATTGCTCATCGTCGGGGTGGGCCTGTGCCAAGGACCGGTAATGGGCCGTGACCAGTGCACCGATCTTCCGGCCATCGAGCTGCACCGCCCAGTTCACACCGCCATCACGGCTGTGCAGCACCACACCATCGTTGCCTACCGCCCAACCCTCCTGAGGGGTTGGAAACGTCAGGGCATTGAGGTCGGCGCTCACCGGCACACTGGCCTGGCGCCAATCCTGGCCCTGGTTGTCGGAATACACGATGTGGCCACGGGCCCCCACCGCGACCAGCCGCTCACCGGCCCGCACCACATCGCGCAGGGCGCTGTGCACCGCGAGCACGCTAGGCTCGGCCGGCTGGTCCAGCACATCGACATAAGCCGCCTGGACCACACCGCAGGTGCCGCCCAGGGCGAGCGTGATTGCCAGCGCCCACCGCGCATACTTGTTCAAAGAAGCCATGCCACATCCTCTGCAATACCCGACGGCGACCACTTCCGGGCCGCCGCCAGACGGATCGTCGGGGTCAGCGAATACCGGCGCCGGCCAGGGCTTCGGGCGACCACTGCGCCTTGGACAGAGGGGCGATGTACTCAATACCGCCGTGCGGGCCGATCAGGCCGTTGACGTTGTAAGTGCCACCGACCAGGTCGTAGACCACGTGCGGGTTGTTGTTTGGAATCTGCACGTCGTAGCTCTGGGTGAAGAAGCTGAACGAGCCGCGATACAGCTGGCCACGGGCGTCGTACTGGTCAGAAGCAAGCGCGAACCAGCTGTCCTCGTCGAGGTAGAAACGGCGCTTGGCATAGATGTGACGGGCATTGCCCTTGAGGGTGCCTTCCACTACCCACACACGGTGCTTCTCCCAGCGCACCTGGTCGGGCGAGAGGTGGTTCGGTGTGGTCAGGGATTTCGGGTCGTGGATGTAGGTGAGCTTGTAGGTATTGTACGGCACGTACATTTCTTTCTTGCCGAGCAGTTGCCAGTCGTATCGGTCCAGCGCACCGTTGAACACGTACACGTCGTCGAAGGTACCGGAGCCTGCGGTGCCTGGGTTTGGCGTGTCGTAGGCCAGGTTCGGCGCCAGCTTCACCCGGCGCTGCCCTGGCAGGTACTGCCAGGCGCGGCGCTCTTGTACCAGCGGGTTGGCGGCGTCCTTGAGCATCATC
Organism: Pseudomonas sp. BP01; assembly: GCF_022760795.1. Taxonomy (NCBI): domain Bacteria; kingdom Pseudomonadati; phylum Pseudomonadota; class Gammaproteobacteria; order Pseudomonadales; family Pseudomonadaceae; genus Pseudomonas; species Pseudomonas sp. BP01. The sequence goes on along the minus strand of NZ_JAFBKA010000039.1, from coordinate 27,947 downwards.
GACTCACCGGCGCGGCGTGCCGGGCCTTCGAAGTACAGCTTGGTCTGGAAGTAGATGTCCTTGGGCTCGATGACTTTGTTCAGGTCTTCGTAGATCGGGTAGGCGTTGTACGCCAGGCCCGTGGTGGCCAGGGCCGCGACGCCGGCGGAGTCGACGTTCCAGGAGTCATACTTGGCCTTCTGTGCCACGCCCTGGTAGCGCAGCAGGTGGTTCCACATGGCCTCGGCGCCCGACTGCGGGATCGGGAACGGCACGCCGGGCAGCACATTTTCGATGGCCATGCCGTCCTGCAGGGACTTGGCATTGGCGGCATTTTTCAGGGTGTTGTCGAGCAGCACCTTGGGCAACGCCGCGGTGCGGTGGCTCGGGTACACATCGATGTGGAAGCTCGGGAAGCGCTTGGCCAGCTCTACGGTGGTAGCGGTCAGCGAATCCGTGTACTGGTCGACGTTCTTGCCGTCGATCACCAGCAGCGGTTTCTCCGAGGCGAAGGGGTCCGGGCGCAGGGTATCGCCCTGCTTGAAGCCGGCAGGCGGGGTGTTCAGGCCACCCTGGTAGGCCGGGATCGCGCCGTCGGCACTGGCGGCCTTGTCGGCGCCGACCTGGGTCAGGTCCTTGCCTAGCCGGGCGACGTCCTGGGCCGGGGCGGCCGCATGGGCATTACCGGCAATGACGACCGCAAGCGAGGCCGACAGCAGGCTATTGAGATACTTCATCGCGTTTCTCCGCTTGTTGTTGTACTAGGAGCTTCAGAAGGTGGTCTTGAACGAGGCCGTGACCATGCCGCGATCTTTGAGCAGCGGTGCAAGCCCAGCCTGCGAAGTGATCTGCCCGGGGATGCACTGGTAACGCCCGTTGGTGCCCGGGGTGTTGTTGTCGGTGCCGGTTTCGCAGGTATCGAACTTGCCGAAGGAGTCGACGTACTTCAGGTCGAACTTGTACTTCTGGTAGACGTCGGCGGCGATCCCGATCGAGTAGCTGCCAGAGTCTTCGTTGCCGCCCAATTGCACGGCCGAGTTGCCCTTGAGGCCGACGTTGTAGGACAGCGGCAGTGTGATATCGACCCCTGGCAGCGCCTGGAACCAGGTCGGGGTGAAGTTGACCGCCAGGGTGTAGGCGTTGGTGGTGACCTTGTCGACGCCTTCGTAGCTGGCGTCGCCCTTGAAGGTCTGCTCGCCCTTGTCGACACTGACCAGATGGGTCATGGCGCCTTCCACGGCCAGCGACGAAGCGTTCCACAACGGCGTGGCGCCGAACGACACCAGGCCGTTGAGTACCACATGCAAGGTCTTGCCGCGGGCCAGCCCGGTTTCACCGTGGCCTGGCACTTCGCCGATCAGGTTGGTGCCGCCGGCGGTGCCGGCCAGGGCACCGTACAGCGGCCCGTTGATCGTGGTGAAGTTGCTGATCAGCGGCATGTTTTCGCGGTAGTTGACGTCCAGCCCCACGCTCACCGGGCCGACGCTCTTGGCCAGGCTGATGCCATAGATATCGATATCGTCGGCATAGGCCGTCATGTAGCTGGTGCCTTCCAGGCTGCCCGTGTGCAGGTTGGGGGCATTGATCAGCACCGCGGGGGTCGGGTCGGAGGTGTTGCGGTAGTAGAAGCCCAGGGTGCCGTCGAGCCATTCCGGGCTCCACTTGGCCATTACACCGAAGTCGCCGCTGTTGTGCGGACGGATGTCATGCCCGCGGGGTGCGCCATAGAAGGCACCGGCACCGCCGACCGCGTTGGGCACCGGCAGCCAGAAAATGTCGGCACCGTCGCCAAGCATGTCGTAGGCGCCCATGTAGGTGCCCCCTTCAGGCAGGCGCGAGTTTTCGAATTCGAGAAAGTACTGGGCCGCCAGGGTCAGTTCCGGGGTGATCGTGTAACTCAGCGACAGCTGCTTGCGCGGCAGGAACAGTTCCTTGGTTTCGGTACCGGGCACGTTGTACAGCTTGGCCAGGTCCAGTGCCGACTGGCCATAGTTGATGCCGTTGGCGGCGCTGAACAAGGTCTCGCCCCAGTACACCGAGTGCCAGCCGAGCTTGCCGCTCAGCATCGACTCGTCACCGATTTCGGTGCTGTAGAACACGAAGGCATCGAGGAATTCGCCAGACGGGCCGTTGTAGTACCGGTCGCTGTAATTGCTCAGGCCATGGCGCCTGGACGGGCCGCCCTGCAGCACAGTGCCGGCCGGCAGGGCACCGGCCGGGCGGGCCAGCACCAGGTTGCCGGCATTGCCCGCCTGGCCGGGAAACGGGTTGGAGTTGGAGCCCACGTCGTCATAAGCGTGGTCGTACCAGCTCGCAGCACTGACACGCATACCCATGTTGCCCTGGTACACCACGTCCAGTTCGGTCAGCAGGTCGACCCGCTGGGTCACCGCGCTGCCGACGCTGAAGTTCTTGTCACCGTCGTTGAGGTTGGCGGTGCGGGCGACCTTGGCGTTCTGGCCCTCGACCCGCTGGCCGTAGCTGAGCTTGGCGGTGTTGTCGAAGCGCACGTTCCAGTCAGGGTCGGCGAGGTCAAGCTGAAATGCCTGGGCAGCCGGCGCGCCGGCGACCAGCACCAGCGTGGCCAACAGATTGCGGCGGTGAAGGCAGAAGAGAACGTTCTTATTGTTGTTCATGCGGTATCTCTGCTTGGGATGTGCAAGGTGCCAGCAACGATCGGGCGCCGGCCTGACCCTGAGTGCGCGTGCCCCGCGCGGTTTAGCGATCGAGTTGCTGGATCAAGGCCTCGGCGTGTGGCCATGGGCCGAAGCCCGAGGCTGGGTTGAGATGGCCAACGGCGCCGATATCGACCAGCTCGCTGCCCCACTCGTCGGCCATGCGGGCGACGGCTTCGAAACTCGCCAGGTGATCGTTGCTGCTGGCCGCGACCAGGCTCGGGAATGGCAGCCGGCCGCTTGGCAGCGGCGCCCAGCCGTTGGCGCGCAGGGTGTCGGGGGTGGGGTAACTGGCCGGCCAATTGGTATCCAGGTCCGGTGGCGCGGCCAGCACGGCGCCCTTGATCGGGCGCTGATAGCGGGCGGCCCAGTGCGCCACCATCAGCACACCGGCGCTGTGCGCGACCAGGATCACCGGGCCGTCGATGCTGGCCAGTTCGCGCTCGATCGCTTCAACGCGCGCGCTGCAGCTGAGCTTGTCGGTTTCCAGCGGTGGTACCGAGCGAACCTTGCCCAGGCGCGCTTGCAGCAGGGTTTGCCAATGTTCGGGTACATGGTCGCGCAAGCCAGGCACGATCAGCACGGTTGCGGCGGTTTGCAGTTTTTCCACGTCAGGGCCCTTGCTCTGGTCAACTCGGTCGATTGCCGACTGCTTGAAGCCAGAGTAAAGAGTCGCCCTGCCAGCCGCTTTACATTGCGCGTCACGAACTTTTCAGTTGATGACACGGCTGCTGTGCCGCCCAGCCCCGGGCTCCGCTGCTCGGAAATGGCTTTGCATCTGACGACACAACCGCTATAAAAGACCACCCGCCAGCGCAGCGGAAGCTCATCAAGATCACGTGGAAAACAATAAAATGACCGTGCTCGCCCGTGCTGCAACCCTCACCAATTACCTGGAAGTTTCACGCCATCTGGGCCTCAACGGCCATGGCCTGCTGGCTCAGGCCGGCCTCAGTGCATCGCTGCTGGAAACCCCCGATCAACGCATCCCGGTGGCCGCCGCCATCAACGTGCTGGAGGAGTCGGCGCGGCTGAGCGGCTGCGAAGCCTTCGGCCTGCGCATGGCCGAACTGCGCCAGTTGTCGGACTTTGGCCAGGTCAGCCTGCTGATCAGCCATCAGCACTCGCTGCGCGACGCCCTGCAGGTGATCGTGCAGTACCGCCACCTGCTCAACAACGCACTGGCCATCCACATCGAGGAAATCGGCAAGACGGTGATCATCCGCCAGGAGGTCATCACCGACCAGCCGATGCACAGCCGCCAGGCCATCGAGCTGGCCATCGGCGTGATGCACCGCTTCTGCTCGGCGCTACTGGGCTCGCACTGGCACCCGATCAGCGCCAACTTCACCCACGCCGCCCCCGCTGACCTGGCCATCCACCGGCGCATCTTCGGCTGCAAGCTGGAGTTCAACACTGACTTCAACGGGATTGTCTGCTCGGCATCCGACCTGGACACCACCAACCCCCAGGCCAACGAAGGCATGGCGCGGCTGGCGCGGCGTTATGTGGGGTTGCTGCAGGATGAAAACCTGCCATCGCTTACGCTTGAAGTGCGCAAGGCGATCTTCCTGCTGATGCCCATGGGCCGCGCGACTATCGAACATATCGCCCAGACCCAGGGCATGAACGTGCGCACCTTGCAGCGGCGTCTGGAAGAAGAAGGCGCGACCTTCAGCGAACTGGTCAACGGCGTACGCCGCGACCTGGTGGTGCGCTATCTGGAAAGCCCTGGCTATTCGCTGGGGCGCATCGCCGATATGCTCGGCTATTCCATGCACAGCTCGTTCACCCGCTGGTTCATCAGCCAGTTCGGCCAACCGCCAGCCACCTGGCGCGCGCAGCATGAGCCGCACACACAACCCAGGCGCCACCGCAGCGCCGCCCGGGCAACACCCAGCGTACGCTGACGGCCCTGGGCTGCGGGTTACATGCCGACGTGCATCAGCCCCAGCACCAGCAGCACCAGGAACACCGTTTCGCCCACCATCAGCAAAATCGGCTTGATGCCTACGGCGGCCAGCTCCTTGAGCTGGGTTTTCATGCCCAGGGCTGCGATCGACACCACCAGGCACCCACGCGACAGCTCGTTGATACTGCCCTGTACCACCTGCGGCACCCAGCCGGTGCTGTTGACGCACGCAAGGATCAGGAAACCGACCGCGAACCACGGCAGCAACGGCGGACGCTTGCCGGTACTGTCGATGCCCTGGCGACGGGCAATCATGGCCGCGACGACAATCACTGGCACCAGCATGGCCACGCGCATGAGCTTGACCACCGTGGCGGTGTCGCCGGTTTCGGTGGACATGCTGTAGCCCGCCCCCACCACCTGCGCCACATCATGGATGGTGGCGCCGAGGAACACGCCGGCGGCTTGCGGCGACAGGCCCAGGGCATTGGCGATCATCGGGTAGAGGATCATCGCCAGGGTCGACAGCGCCGACACGCCGATCACCGTGAACAGCGTGGCCCGTTCCTTCTGCGGGTGGCTGGGGAGTGCAGCAGCCAGCGCCAGCGCCGCCGAAGCACCGCAGATCGCCGTGGCGCCGCCAGTAAGCATGCCGAACAGGCGCTGGAAGCCCATGGCCTTGGCCGCCACCATCGACACGCCGATGGTCACCACCACCAAGATTACCACCAGCGCCACCGCCTTCCAGCCAAGGCCAGCCATCTGCTCCAGGGTGATACGCATGCCCAGCAGCGCGACGCCCAGGCGCAGCACGCTGCGCGCGGTAAACTCGATACCGGCCTTGCACTTGCCGTCCCCGCTCAGAAAATTCAGTGCCAGCCCCAGTAACAGGGCAAACAGCATCACCGGCGCGCCGTAGTGTTCGGCCAGGAAACTCGCCGCACCCGCGGCGATCAAGCTGACGATCAGGCCAGGCGCCAGGTCGCGCACCCGGTTGTTGACCTGGGCAAACGCCAGCGTACTCATGCCTCCATCTCCGCCATGCCCGACACCGCCAGGTGCATGGCCTCCAGCAAAATCTCGGTCGGCTGGGCGCCAACCACTTGCAGCCGGTCATCGAAAACGAAGCACGGCACGCCGCGGCCGGCGATGTCAGCGCTGGCGCTGACGAACGGCAGGCCATCGCCACGCAAGCTGCCGGCCAGGGCCTCTGGGGCAAAGCCGCACTGCTCGGCGATGCGCAACAGCGTAGCGCGGTCGCCCAGGTCTTCACCCTGCTTGAAATACGCAGCCAGTAACCGCTCCAGCAGTGCCTCTACCTGTACTTCACTGCCCAGCTCACTGGCGTGAAGCAACAGGCGATGGGCGTCGGCGGTATTGGGCATGCGCTCGATGCGGCTGAATTCGATCTGCTCGCCGACGGCGCTGGCCGCTTCGCGCACCTGGGCCTGACGTTGCCGCACCGCCTGATCGCTGCCCAGGCGTCGCCGGTAAAACTCGGCGAACGGCTGGCCGTCGAATGGCAGCTCAGGCAACAGTTGCACGCCCTGCCAGGCCAGGTTGACCTCGACCTCTGGCTGCGCTGCCTTGAACTGCGCCAGGGCGGCTTGCAGTTGCCGGCGGCCTATCAAGCACCACGGGCAGATGAAATCGAAGTACACATCAATCGACAACGAACGCTTCACGAACGGGCCTCCAGTTCTGGCTGGACAGGTGCCTGGGCGGTTTCACCGAGCTGAAGGCGTGCCATGTCCAAGTGATAGTGACGCTTGGCATAAATGAACACCGCTGCAGCGCCGATGCTGATCAACGGCACTAGCTGGAATGCCGACTGCAAGCCGATCAGGTCAGACACCTTGCCCGTGATCAGCGGGCCGGTGGCCAACCCGAGCAGGTTGTTGCACAAGGTCAGCGTGGCAAACGCGGTGCCGTGCACCGTGTAGTGAGTGAGGTTGGCGACCATGGCGCTGGACGGGCCATTGGTGCCGGCGGCGATCATCATGCCCAGGCAAATCAGCACCAGTTGCGGCATGCCCGGCGGTAAGGCAAAGGCCACTGACAGCAGCACACAGCTGCCCAGGCAGTAGGCGATGGCAAGGCTGATCTTGTGGTCCGGGCGCTTGCGCCCCATGCGGTCGCAAAGCATGCCGCACAGCACGATGCCCACCCCGCTGCACAGCACGATAATCGCAGCCACCGCGCCGGCGCGGTCGGTGCTCATGGCGTAGTAGCGGTTCAGGTAGCTGGGGAACCACACGATCACCGTGCCACCGACGAACAACTGCAAACCGCTGCCGACATAAGCGCTGATGACCGAGCGGCTTGAATACAGGGTACGCAGTGGCCGCATTGCCTTGAGCGCAGCCTTGTCGGGCGTTGCCGCCAGGCCTTTGGGGGCAATGCGCGCCTCGCGCACGATGAGCGGATACAGCAGCGCCAGCGCCAGGCCGAAGAACGCCATGCCGGCGAATGCCCAGCGCCAACCCAGGTGCTGGGCCATCACCCCTCCCAGGCCCATGCCCAGTACCGAACCGAACATGCCACCGGCCATGAACGAGCCGGCCAGGGTGGCTCGCATCTCACGCGGGAACACCGCCACCACCACGGCAATACCGACGCTGCCGTAGGCCGCCTCGCCGACACCAACCAGAAAGCGTGCGATGAACATCTGCTGGTAGTTTTCCGCCAGGGCGCAACCCAAGGTAGCCAGGCTCCACATCACGGCCATGAAGGTCAGGCTTTTGATCCGGCCAATGCGGTCGGCCAGCAACGACAGGGGGAAGGTCAGCAAACCGACCATCAGTGCGACGATGCCGCTGAGCAGCCCGAGCTGGCTGTCGCTGAGCTGCCATTCCTGCTTGAGCAGCGGGAATACGGCGTTGAGCACTTGCCGTGACATGTAGTCGGAAATCAGCAGGCCGAAGGTCAGGGCGAAAACGATCCAGGCGTAGCGCCGTGGAATGCCGAGCGAAGTATCAGTGCCTGGTTCTGCCGCACTGGCGTGATAGGTGGCCATGCTGCCTCCTCGGATATCTGAGTTTTTTTGTTGTTATTGCTTACAGGCTATCGCGTAGCGATTGGGGCCGCATTGCGGCCCCAACGTGTCTGGCGGGTCAGAAAGTCGCATCCCCCATGATGCCGGCGCGTTCCATCTTGCGGTGGCAGGCTGGGTAATCCATGACGGCGTAATGCTGGGTACTGCGGTTGTCCCAGATGGCAATGCTGTTGGGCTTCCAGCGCCAGCGCACCTGGTACTCGGGGATGTAGGCCTGGCTGATCAGGTAGCGCAGCAAGTCGCCCGCACCCGGGTTGGCATCCTGGCCGAAACGCACCCGCTCGGGGGTGTGATAGTTGCTGAAATGGGTGGCGAAGGCATTGACGAACAGCACCTTCTCGCCGGTCTCGGGGTGAGTACGCACCACCGGGTGCTCGGCATCCGGGAAGCGCGCCTTCAGGGCCAGGCGTTTTTCGATCGGCATGGCCGCGCCAAAAGTGGCCTCGATGCTATGTCGCGCCCGCAGCCCTTCGATACGCGTCTTGATCTCGGTCGGCAGGTTGGCATACGCCAGCACCATGTTGGTCCACAGGGTGTCGCCACCCACCATAGGGCTTTCCACGCAGCGCAGCACGCAACCCATCGGCGGCTTTTCACGCCAGGTGGCGTCGGTGTGCCAAGCGTTTTCGTAGCGGTCAACCGGCGTTTCCGGCGACTTGTAAATCTGCACCAGGCCCGGGTGGTCCGGGTCGCTGCCGACCACGGGGTGGTCCTCCAGCTCGCCGAAGCGGCGGGCGAACGCCACGTGCTCGGCGCGGCTGATGTCCTGGTCGCGCAGGAACAGCACCCGGTGCTTGAGCAACTGGGCACGCACCTCGGCAAACAGGCCGTCATCATGAATCGCATCGGCCAGCCTGACGCCAAGCAGTTCGGCACCGATGGCGCAGGTCAATTGTTCGACTTGCATGGCAGTGCCCTCCTCAGATGACGAAGATCGACGAGCCGGTGGTCTTGCGAGACTCCAGATCACGATGCGCCTGAACTGCGTCCTGCAAGGCGTAGTGCTGGTTGATTTCGATCTTGATACGGCCGCTCCCCACATGGCCGAACAGCTCGCCTGCCAGGGCGGCTTTCTCGGCCGGGTCGGCGATGTAATCAGCCAGCGCCGGGCGGGTCAGGAACAGCGAGCCCTTCATCGCAAGAATCTGCGGGTCGAACGGTTCGATGGTGCCGGATGCGGTGCCCACGCAGACCATCAGGCCACGGCGCTTGAGCGAGTCCAGCGAGCCCATGAAGGTAGTGCGCCCGACGCTGTCGAACACCACGTTGACGCCGACCCCATCGGTCAGCTCGCGCACACACTTGGCCACGTCTTCGTGGCTGTAGTTGATGGTATGGTCGCAACCATGGGCACGCGCCACTTCGGCCTTGGCTTCGGTGGAGACGGTGCCGATCACGGTCAGACCCAGCAGCTTGGCCCACTGCGAGACGATCAGGCCGACACCACCCGCAGCGGCGTGCAGCAGGATGCTGTCACCCGGTTTGAAGTCGTACAGGCGCCGCATCAGGTACGATGCCGTAAGGCCGCGCATGGTCATGGCCGCAGCGGTTTCGAACGCGATGGTTTCAGGCAGCTTGATCAACGGCGCGGCAGGGATCAGGCGCTCGGTGCTGTAGGCGCCGAGGGTATTCATGAAGCCGGTGTAGGTCACCCGATCGCCGACCGCTACGTGGCTGACGCCCTCGCCCACCGCCTGGACCACACCGGCCGCTTCCACGCCCATGCCGTTGGCCAGGGGAATCGGGTAGGTGCCATTGCGAAAATAAGTGTCGGCGTAGTTCAGGCCAACCGCCACGTGGCGCAAGCGCACCTGCCCAGGGCCTGGTTCGCCGACTTCGACGTCTTCGTAGCGCAGGACCTCAGGCCCTCCGGTTTCGTAAAAACGTACCGCTTTGGCCATGCCAATCTCCCTTCTTGTAGTTTTTTGTTGAACAGCAAACTTCGTCTTGAAGGGCAATTTAGGCCGTTGCGCAATACGCCGCTTATCATCGGACGACAACGGTTTTTCAGTTCATGACAGCGCCCGCGGTTTCGCCACCGGGGCACTGCGGACAATGGTTCAGAAGGCCGAGATGCCCCCGTCCACGGCAATCGCCTGGCCGGTCATGTAGCTGTTTTCACGGGCACATAGCATCAGCATCACCGCGACGATTTCTTCGGGAGTGCCCAGGCGCTTCATCGGCGAGCCCTGAGCGAGAAACGCCTGCTGCTCACCCACATCGCTCTCGGTAACCATGGGCGTGGCGCTGTAGAACGGGCATAGCGCGTTGACGCGGATGCCTCGGCGAGCGTATTCGACCGCCGCGGTTCGGGTCAGCCCGACCACCGCATGCTTGGCTGCGGCATAGGCGGCCAGCTTGGGCGCGCCGCCGAGCCCGGCCATGGAGGCGATGTTGAGGATCACCCCGTCGCCTTGCGGCAGCATCTGGCGGATTTGCTGCTGCATACAGAAGAACACGCCCTTGGTGTTGACCGCGTGGCTGCGGTCCAGCTCTTCTTCGGTGGTGTCGACGAAATGCTTCATCGGCGTAAGAATCCCGGCGTTGTTCACCCCCACATCGAGGCGGCCGAAGGTGGCGATGGCCGCGTCCACCAGCGCCTTGACCTGCACCTCACGGGTCACGTCGCAAGGCACCGCCAGCACCGTGATACCGGCCTCGCGCAATGCGCCGGCCACCCGCTCCAGCCCCCTCACGTCGCGATCGCCGAGTACCAGCCGGGCACCCAGGCCGCCCAGGCGCTCGGCCAACAACGCACCAAAACCACTGGCGGCGCCGGTGATCATCACCACCTGGTCACGGTAGCTGTTCAGGTTCATCCGGCCACCCCCGGCGCTGTGCGGGCAAGGATCTTCTTCGCCAGGCTCATGCGGTGCACTTCGTTGGGGCCGTCATAGATGCGGAAACTGCGCGCATCGCGGAAAATCCGCTCGACGATCGACTCGCCGGTAACGCCCTGCCCGCCGAGCACCTGCACACAACGGTCGATAACCCGCCAGATGGCCTCGGAGCTGAGCACCTTGGCCATGCTCGACTCGAAATTGCCGCGCTCGCCCTGGTCCAGTACCCAGGCGCAGTGCCAGATCGACAGGCGCGTGGTATGCAGGTCCATTTGGTTGTCGGCGAGCATGAAGCCCACGCCCTGATGCTCGCCCAGCGGCTTGCCGAACGACACCCGGTGGCTTGCGTAGCGGCAGGCTTCGTCATGGGCACGACGGGCCTGGCCGAGCCAGCGCATGCAATGGGTCAGGCGCGCCGGGGCCAGGCGCACCTGGGCGTAACGGAAACCTTTGCCCACTTCGCCCAGCACATCGCTGGCGGGAATGCGCAGGTTGTCGAAGCGCAGCACCGCGTGGCCGCCGGCGAAGCAACTGTCGAGCGAGTCCATCATGCGCTCGAGGATGAAACCGGGGCGGTCGGTGTCGGTGAGGAACATGGTCGCGCTGCCGTCTTCCATGCGCGCCATGATGATTGCCACTTGCGCGCCTTCGGCACCGGTGATGAACCACTTCTGGCCGTTGATGACGTAGTCGTCGCCGTCGCGTACGGCCTGGGTGGTGAGCATCGACGGATCGGAGCCGGCGCCCGGGCTTGGCTCGGTCATGGCGAAGCACGAGCGGATCCGGCCCTGCACCAGCGGCTTCAGCCAGCGGTCTTTTTGGGCAGGCGTTGCCACTTGTTCCATCAGGTGTATGTTGCCTTCGTCGGGGGCATGGATGTTCAGGGCCACCGGCCCAAGCGGCGAATAGCCGGCCTCTTCGAAGATGATCGCCTTCTCGATGTGGCTCAGGCCCAGCCCGCCCATTTCACGCGAGGCATGCGGAGTCAGCAGGCCGTGTTCACGGGCGCGCTCAATCAGCACCTGGCGCAGCTCGGGCGATGGACCGTGGGGTGTCTGGCGCGGGTCGCGCTCCAGGGGGATGACGACGTCAGCGACGAACTGCCGTACTTTGGCTTGCAGGGCAGTCAACTCGGCAGACAGGGCGAAATGCATGGTGGTATTCCTTAGCAGGGTGATCGGGGTCAGGCGAGCAGGCGACGTGGGTCGATGGAGGCGTGCACATGCTCCATGACGGTCTGGTCGATCGTTGCCTTGGCAGGGTCGTAGGCTGAGTAGTTGAGGGTGCGGATGTAGGCACGCAGCACCTGCGAGCCGGCCATGTCGATATCGACGATATTCAAGCAGGCCGGGTCCTGCTCGAAGGCGGCCAAAGCGTCGAGGCCGGCGCCGCAGGCCCAGGCCAGGAGGATGCGGTTGACCGCATCATGGGTGACCAGCAGCAGCGCGCTCCAGTCAGGCGATTCCAGCAACTGCTGGAAGCTGCCCAGCACGCGTTGCTGGAACGCGGCCCAAGGCTCGCCGCGCAAGAAGGCTGCGTCGGGGCGATCGGCGAGCTGGTAGGCCTGGGCCACTTCGCGGTGCAGGCATTCGCGGGGGATTTCCCTCAATCGGCCGGCACGGATTTCGCGAAACCCCGCGTGCTCTTCCACAAGCTGGACGCGGCCGTCCAGGAGCTGGTCGAGTGTTTGCCGGGTGCGCGGGTAGTCCGAGCACACGGCGCGGTCGAAGGGTGTCTGCGCCAGCACCTGGCCCAGCGCCTGGGCCTGGGCTACGCCCTTGGGCGACAACGGCACGCTGCGCGGGTCGAGGGGCAGGCCGCTGGCATCGAAATAGTCAACATGGCCATGGCGCACCAGGTAGCAACGACGGCGGCGCACGGGCTGGGCAGGCTGTTCAGTCATGGCTCAGTGCCTTGGGGTTGCTGATGCTCAGTTGTGCGCGGTTGATGGCACGCAGTGCCGCCAGCAGGCGGGCACGGGGCTCACCGGCATGGTCGTAGGCCCCCTGGCGAATGCGCTGGGCGAGCTCGCTGCGGGCTTGCTCGGGCGAGGCCTGGTCTTGTAGCAGCCCGGCCATGGCCTGGCGTTCGATGTCGGCACAGGCCACCCCCTGGGCAGCCTCGCGGCTGGCGATCAGCAGAGCGCTGGCCACCATCCGCGCCTCGTAGTGCAAGTGCGCCGGCAATGCGGGCAACAACTGCTTGAGCACGGCGTCACGCGCCGTCAGCAGCAAGTCCTGGGCATCGGACTGGTTCATGCGCGGCCTCCTTGGGTGAGCAACAGCAGTTCCTGTTCGAGCTCGCTGACCATGCGCCCGGTCAACGCCAGTTCCAGCGAGCGTTGCTGGCCTGAGGCATGGCGTTCGGCCTGCTGCAGGGCGATCACCGCCCAGCGCAGGTGGGCCATGACCTGCCAGAAACGCAGCGTTTGGTTGTCCAGGTCGAGTGGCGAGACGCTGCGGTAGCCGGCGAGCAGGTCGTCCAGGCGGCCGATGCCGCCCGCCGCCAGGTCCGGCCGGGCGAAGCGCCAGCAGCGTGCGGTGAACCAGCCCAGGTCTTCGCGGGGGTCGCCCCAGCCGGCGAATTCCCAGTCCAGCACGCCGCTCAGATCACTGCCTTCGACCATGTAGTTGCCGGTGCGGTAGTCGCGGTGAATGAGGCACGCCGGCATGGGCACGGGCTTGTTCAGCTCGCACCAGCGCAAGCCCCATTCGATGATCGGGTGGCTACCGGGCAAGGCGTCCAGGAATGCACGGTACTGATCGATGCTGGCCTGCACCGCATCGGCCACAGGCGCGGGCAGAAACCCCAGGGAAGCCTGTGGAGGGCGCAGCTGATGCAGGCGCGCAAGGTTGGCCCCCAACGCCCGGCACAGCGCCGGATTGCCTTGGGTCGCATGCTGCGCGCTGGTCAAACGATGGCCGCCGGCGTTGCCGGCCAGCGCCTGCATGATGAAGAAATCGCGCCCGATCACCTGCGGCGACTGGCACAGCCACAACGGCTCGGGCACCTTCACGCCCACCTGGTGAACGGCGCAGAGCACGGCGAACTCCTGCTCGCGGGTCATGCTGGCGGCCACTGCGGAGGCCGCGTCGGTACGCAATACCCAACGCTGCGGCACACCGGCTACCTGGGCCTTGAGCAGCCAGTTCTCCTGGATGGCGCCGCCTGACAAGCGCTCGCTGTGGGTGATGCGCACCGGCTGGCCGTGCAGGCGCTCCTGTAGATAGGCAGACAGCACCTCATGGGCGTCTGATACGTCGATGCGAGCACTGGATTGCTGCGCGAAATGACTGCTTGGCATGGTCGGTCCAACTCACTGTTCAGGAGTGCCGTGGCTCTAAGCAAGATGGTTGCCAGCTTCCTATGATTTACAAATATTCTTAATAATCAATGAGTTGAATCTAATTTCCCCGCGTACTCAACGCGATTCAAATCAAACTTGAACAGCGCCATCGCACAGCTGAAACCGCCGTTCAATTCTGCACAGCAAGCCACTGCCCTCCCCCAGCAGAATTTCCCCGCGCCGGGCGTGCGCTCGGCTAGGATGTCTGGCCAAACCGATGGAACCTGCTAGCCATGCATCTTCCCGCGCTCAAACCGAACCAGCTGCGCCCGCCCGCCGAGCCGACCAAAGGGGTGGTGCGAGCGCGGCTGCTCGAGCAACTGGTCAACGCCCTGGACAACGGCAGCGTCGTGCTACTGCAAGCACCGCTGGGCTATGGCAAGAGCACGCTACTCGGCCAGTTAACCCGCAGCCTGGCGGGAGCCTGGGCATGGCTGCGTGTGACCCGTGCCGAGAACCAGCCACTGGCCCTGCTGCTGCACCTGCACGCGGCGCTGCAACTGCCTGCGCAGCAACGCGACACACCGCAGGCCGAGCACCTGTGGAGCCTGATCCTGGCCGACCTGGAGGCCCGCCAGGCGCCGCTGACGCTGCTGCTCGACGACCTGCACCTGCTCAACGCCGCGCCTGCCTGGCAGTACCTGGACACGCTGCTGCATTACCCGCCGCCTGCGCTGCGCCTGGTCGCCGCCAGCGAAGGCCCGCCCCAGCTGCCGCTGGCCCACTTGCGCCGCGATGGCCGGCTGACTGTGCTGGGCGCCCGGGACCTGGCCCTGGACAGTGATGAAACGCGCCATTTGGCACGGGCCCGCGACGTCAACCTGGGCAGCGATGCGCTGTACCAGTTGCGCGCCGGTAGCGAAGGCTGGCCCAGTGGTGTGCTGTTCTGGCTCGAGGCCTACCGTCAGGCGCTGCACAGCACCGGCCAGGCGCCCGCTGACCTGCGCCCGATCACCCGCCAGGCCTATGCCCACGCCCGGCAGTTTCTCGAAGAAGAACGCCTGCAGCGCTTGCCCGTGCCGTTGCGCACATTTCTCGAACACACCGCCGTGGCCCAGGTGTTCGATGCAGCCCTTGCCAGCGAACTGGCCGCCAGTGCCGATGTGCCCGCCGCACTACGCCAGTTGCAGCGCCTGGACCTGATCATCGAAGTCCCCCAAGGCAGTCACGCCGAATACCGCTACCACCCGGCCCTGCGCAACAGCCTCTACCACCGCCTGGAACACCGCGATCCCCAGCGCCTGCGGCAACTGCATCGCCAGGCTGCCAACTGGCTGCTGGCCCAGCGCCGTTACACCGAGGCGATCTACCAGTTCGGCCGCGCCCGCGACCTGGACGCCGTGCTCAACATCGTCGATCGGCACGCTTTCGAGCTGCTGCGCGAGGGCAAGGTCAACACCCTGGTCGATGTGCTCGACGAGGTCGCCGGGCACGCCGGTACCGACAGCTTCACCTTGGCAATGACCGAAGCTTCCACGGTGATGGTCACCAACGATATCGCCCAGGCCTGCCAGTGCCTGCGCCAGCTCTACGCCCTGCAGCGCCGCCAGGCAGTGCCGCGGCACCCCGAGCGGGTGCCGCAGACGGTGATGTTTCTGCGCAGCCGCCTGGCCTACCTGGGGGGCAATCTGGGGCACGCCCTGGCCCTCGCGGCGCGGGCACTGCAGCAGTTTCCCCAGCACAACGCGGCGCGCTCGGTGCTGTACTTCGACCGCGCCAACTGCCTGGCCGCGCTCGGCCAACTGGAGCAGGCCCACACCGAAGGCAGCCGCGCCCTGCGCGAGCTGCAGGGCTTTGGCCTTAGCGGCTACACCAACCTGCTGCAACTGTTGCTGGCGCAGATCGAACTGGCCCAGGGCGCCAACGCCGCCGCCTGGGAGCGCGTGCAAGGCATGGCCGACCTGCCTGCCGCCGGCAGTTCGGGGCGCTTCTATGAACTGTTCCGCCACCTTGGCAAAGGCCTGGCACTGTTGCAGGCCAACCGCCTGGCCCAGGCACGCCACGCCCTGGCCCAGGCCGAAGTGCTGGCACTGGGCTTCCCTCACAGCGCTGCCCTGCCCTGGGTGTTCCACTACCAGGCATGCCTGCACTGGGCGCTGGGCGAGACTGTCCAGGCCAAGGCACGCTGGACAGAGGTACGCCGGTTGGCCCGACAGAACCGTTTGATCACGCTCTACCGGCAGGCCGGCGCCTGGCTTGCGCGCCTGGCCTTGCGCGACAATGACCAGGACTACCTGCCCGACTGGCTCGACCAATGGCATTGGTGCCGGCGCCAGTATGGCGAGCAACTGTTGCCCGAAGAGTGGCTCGCCTATGCCTGGGTGCAGCGCCACCTCGGCCAACGCGACAAAGCGTGGCAGATCCAGCAGAGCTTGCAGGCCCAGGCACAGGCGCAAGGCAACCGCCGCCTGCTGCTCGACGCACTGCTGCTCGACGCGGCCCTGCAACAGGACCTTGGTGCCCGCGACGATGCCCTGCTCAGCCTCGAACAAGCGCTGCAACTGGCCTGCACCTGCGGCTTCGGGCAACTGTTGCAGTACGAGGGTGATGCCTGCCTGGAGTCCCTGCGCCAACTGCTGCTGCCCCAGGTGCGCGACCGCTTGGGCCTGAAAGCCCCAGCGCCCTCGCGCGAGCACCTGAATGCCCTGTTCCGGCCATTGCTGGCAAACAAGGAAAACGCAGAAAACGCTCTGATTGTTCCGCTCTCGCGCCGTGAGCTGGAAGTGTTGCAGCGCATGGCCCGCGGGCAGAGCAACGGGCAGATCGCCGAGGCGATGTTCATCAGCCTGAGCACGGTCAAGACCCACATCAACAACCTGTTCCGCAAGCTCGACGTGGCCGACCGCGACAGCGCCCTGTGTTCGGCGCGCGATCTGCAACTGCTGGGCTGACCTCCACCTGGCCCTCGCCGCGATTCCACCCGCCATTCCACCCGGGGGGTGGACGCGGCGCCCGGGCCTGCCTGTTACAACATGCCGAGTCCACCCAGCCAGGAGTTCGGTATGCCCAGCTACACCGCCCCATTGCGCGATATCACCTTTGTTGCCCAGGAGCTGCTCGGCCTGAGCCGCCACTACCAACAACTGACTGGCTGTGAAGCCCCGGACGCGGCTACCTTCGCCGCCATCGTCGAAGAAGGCGCCAAATTCGCCGAGCAGCAGCTGGCCCCGCTCAACGCCGTGGGCGACCAGCACGGCTGCCAGTGGCAGGACGGCAAGGTCACCACCCCGCCCGGCTTTGCCGATGCCTACAAACGCTTCGCCGACAACGGCTGGCTGGGCCTGGACAAGGACCCGGCCTTCGGTGGCCAGGGCCTGCCGCCGTCGCTGGGCTTCGTCAACTACGAGATGGTGTGCAGCGCCAACCACGCCTGGGGCATGTACGGCAACCTCGCCGGTGGCGCCATCAGTACCCTCAGCGAGCACGCTGACGAAGCCCTGCAGCAGCGCTTGCTGCCACCGATGATCGCCGGCCGCTGGGGCGGCACCATGTGCCTGACCGAGGCCCACTGCGGTTCGGACCTTGGCCTGCTGCGCACCAGCGCCAGGCCCCAGGCCGACGGCAGCTACCACATCAGCGGCAGCAAGATGTTCATCTCCGCCGGTGAACACGACATGACCGAGAACATCATCCACCTGGTGCTGGCGCGCATCGAAGGCGCACCTGCGGGGGTCAAAGGCATTTCGCTGTTCGCCGTGCCGAAGATCCAGGTCGATGCCCAAGGCCAGCTTGGCGCGCCCAACGGTGTGAGCTGCGGCTCCATCGAACACAAGATGGGCATCCACGGCAACGCTACCTGCGTGCTCAACTTCGACAGCGCCACAGGCTACCTGCTGGGCGAGGCCAACCGTGGCCTGAACGCCATGTTCACCTACATCAACGAGTCGCGCCTGGCGGTGTCCCAGCAGGCCCAGGCCCACGCCGAAGCGTCGTTCCAGGGTGCCTTGGCCTACGCCCGCGACCGCGTGCAGATGCGCGCCACACCCCGCCTGCGCAGTGACCAGCCAGCCGACCCGATCATCGGCCATGCGGATGTACGGCGCATGCTGCTGACCCAAAAGGCTTATGCCGAAGGTGGCCGCATGCTTGCCTACACCTGCGCCAAGGGCGTCGACCAGCTGCACCACGGCGCCAGCGCCGGCGTGCGCGAGGCTGCGGCGCGCCGCCTGGCGTTGCTCACGCCGATTGCAAAAGGTTTCCTCACAGAAACTGGCAACGAGGCCGCGCAACTGGGTATCCAGGTATTCGGTGGCCACGGCTACATCCGCGAGTGGGGCATGGAGCAGATCGCGCGCGACGTGCGCATCACCGCGATCTACGAAGGCACCAACACCATTCAGGGCCTCGACCTGCTGACCCGCAAGGTGCTGGCCGATGGCGGCGAGGCCTTGGCCGAACTGCTCGGTGAAATCGAAGACTTCACCCAGAGCACCAACGCTCCGGCCCACCTGGCCCAGGCCCTGCTCAAGCAAGTGGTTGCCTGGCGCGAAGTCAGTGCCTGGCTGCGTGACGCCAGCGCAACCGATGCCAACCTGATCGGCGCCAGCGCCTACGACTACCTGATGCTCAGCGGTTACACGCTGCTTGGCTACCTCTGGCTGCGCGCTGCGTGCGTGGCCGAACGGGCACTGGCCGCCGGCAGCGACGAGGTTGCGTTCTACCAGGGCAAGCGCGAGACCGCGCGCTTCTACCTGCAGCGCCTTCTGCCACGCGCCAACCTGCATGAAACACTGATTCGCACCGGCAGCGACAACCTGATGGACATCAGCGAGGCAGCATTCGCCCGCTGATACCACCGCGCCGGTCAAAACCCCGGCAAGCGGCGCTCCCGCAGGGTCGGCGGAGCGCCCACGGCACACTAACAGAAAGGTTACCCCATGGAACTCATCGACTATCGCCGCGAAAACCAGCTGGCCCTGATCGGCCTGCGCCACGCGCCGGTCAACGCCCTTGGCCATGACCTGCGCCAGGCACTGATGCAGGCCTGCAGCCGGGCCGCTGCTGACCCCGAAGTGCAGGCCATCATCCTGCACGGTCAGCAACTGCCGTTCAGTGCCGGTGCCGACATCAGCGAGTTCGGCGGCCCACGCACCTGGGAGGCGCCGGCACTGCCCGAACTCCTCGATGCCTTGACCCGCATCGAAAAACCCCTGATTGCCGCCATCGACGGGGTGGCCCTGGGCGGCGGCCTGGAACTGGCCCTGGCCTGCAGCCATCGTCTGGCTACCGCCACCGCACGCCTGGGGCTGCCCGAAGTCCGCCTGGGCCTACTGCCCGGTGCTGGCGGCACCCAGCGCCTGCCGCGCCTTATCGGCGTGGCCCCGGCGCTGGAGATGATGCTCAGCGGCGACCCGATCGATGCCCGCCAGGGCCTTGCCCTGGGTCTGATCGATCGCCTGGTCGAAAACGGGCAGGACTTACTCGAAGCAGCCTGCACTTTGGTTCGCGAGCAACTGGCCCAACCGGCCCTGCCAAGCGCCCCTGCAACACCTTTGGCCGCTGGCCTGGAAAGCGACTTCTTCGCCAGCCGCGAGGTACAACTGATCGCCCGTAAGCCCGGCCAGAACGCGCCCCTGCGCGTGCTCGCCGCGGTACGCGCCGCCTGCGAGATGCCCCTGGCCGAGGGCCTGGCCCGCGAGCAGGCGCTATTCCACGAAGCCCTGCAAGACCCACAGGCCACCGCCCTGCGCCACCAGTTCTTTGCCGAGCGCGAGGCGCTGCGCGTACCCGGCATCGACGCCAGCACGGCGCTGCGCAGCATTGACCGGGTGGCGGTGATCGGCGCCGGGACCATGGGCGCCGGCATCGCCATGAACTTTATCAACGCCGGTATCCCGGTGCGCCTGCTGGAGCTCAAGCCCGAAGCACTGGACCGGGGCCTGGCGCAGATCCGCAAGCACTACGAAGGCAGCATCAAACGCGGCAAGCTCAGCGCCGAACAGCTCGAGCAACGCATGAGCCTGCTGCAAGGCACCCTCGACTACGCCGACCTGGCCGACGCCGACCTGGTAATCGAGGCAGTGTTCGAGGACCTGTCGATCAAGCAACAGGTGTTCCGCACCCTCGACCGAGTGTGCAAGCCGGGCGCCATCCTCGCCAGCAACACCTCAACCCTGGACGTCGACCGAATCGCCGCCTGCACCCGCCGACCGCAGGACGTGGTCGGCCTGCACTTTTTCAGCCCGGCCAACGTCATGCGCCTGCTCGAAGTAGTGCGCGGCCGGCTGACGGCGCCCGACGTACTGGCCACCACGCTGCAGGTCGCCAAGCGCATCGGCAAGCTGCCCGTGGTGTCGGGCGTGTGCTTTGGCTTCATCGGCAACCGCATGCTCGAGCCCTATGCCCGCGAAGCCCACCGCTTGGTGCTTGAAGGCGCCTCGCCAGCCCAGGTGGACAAGGTGCTCACCGGCCTGGGCCTGGCCATGGGCGTGTTCGCCATGTACGACCTGGCGGGCATCGATGTCGGTTACCTGGTGCGCGAGGCACGGCGCAGTGAAATCGCCCACGACCCGAGCTACTTCCGCCTGGCCGACAAGCTCTACAGCCTGGGCCGGCACGGCCAGAAGACCGGGCGCGGGTTCTACCGCTACGAAGGCCGCGAACGCATCGAGGACCCGGAAGTGGAGCAGATCGCGGCGCAACTGGCGGCCAGCCTGGGCATCCCCCGGCGCACCATCAGCGACGCCGAAATCCACGACCGCTGCCTGTTCATGCTGGTCAACGAGGGCCTGCAGTTGCTCGATGAAGGCATTGCCCTGCGCAGCGGCGACATCGACCTGGTGTGGACCAACGGCTACGGCTTCCCGGCCTGGCGTGGGGGCCCACTGCACTATGCACGCGAGCTGGGCCTGGACAACGTGCTGGCGGGCATCGAGCAACAGCGCGAAGCGCTTGGCGCCTATGGACGCATGTGGCTGCAGCCAGCCCCGTTGCTGCGCCGCCTGGCATCCAGCGCGAAGTTGCGTACAGCCGGCCTCTGAGCTGTTCTCCCCTGGTCATCAAGGAACCCCGAACATGAAAGAAGCCGTCATTCTCTCCACCGCCCGCACCCCGATCGGCAAGGCCTTTCGCGGCGCGCTGAACAACACCCGCTCGCCGAGCCTGGCGGCTCACGCCATCCAGGCGGCAGTGGCCAGCGCCGGCATCGCCGGTGATGAAATCGAAGACCTGGTGATGGGTACCGCGATGCCCTCTGGCACCGCTGGCTGGAACCTGGGCCGCATGAGCGCGCTGGCTGCCGGCCTGCCGGTTACGGTCAGCGGCCAGACCCTGGACCGCCAGTGCGCCTCCGGGCTGATGGCAATCGCTACCGCCGCCAAGCAGATCATGGTCGATGGCATGCAGGTGACCGTCGGCGCCGGCCAGGAAAACATCAGCGCGGTACAGGCGCGCAACCTGGAGTGGGCATTGGACGAGCAGGACAGCAACGTGATCCAGCGGGTGTCGCACGCCTACATGCCGATGCTGCAGACCGCCGAGCACGTGGCCAAGCGCTATGGCATCAGCCGCGACGCCCAGGATGCGTACGCCCTGCAGTCGCAGCTACGCACCGCGGCCGCCCAGCGCAACGGGCTGTTCGAGGCCGAGATCGTGCCAGTGACGGCGCAGCAGTTGATCCGGGACAAACACACTGGCGAGGTCAGTTACCGCGAGGTAACCCTGACGCAGGACGAAGGCAACCGCCCGCAGACCCGCCTGGAGGACCTGACCGGCTTGAAAGCCGTGCTCGAAGGCGGCTGTATCACCGCCGGCAATGCCAGCCAGCTGTCCGACGGTGCCAGCGCCTGCGTACTGATGGACGCGCGCCTGGCCGAGCAGCGCAATCTTGAGCCGCTGGGCCTGTATCGGGGTATCGCGGTGGCCGGCCTGGCCCCGGAAGAGATGGGCATTGGCCCGGTGTACGCCGTGCCGCGCCTGCTCAAGCAGCATGGGCTGAAGGTGGACGACATCGGCCTGTGGGAACTCAACGAAGCCTTCGCCTGCCAGGTGCTGTATTGCCGCGACAAGCTGGGCATCGACCCCGCGCGGCTGAACGTTAACGGCGGCGCTATCGCCATTGGCCACCCCTATGGCATGAGCGGCGCGCGGATGGTCGGGCATGCCTTGCTTGAAGGCAAGCGGCGCGGGGTGCGCTACGTGGTGGTGACCATGTGCGTGGGCGGTGGCATGGGTGCCGCCGGCCTGTTCGAAGTACTTTGACCAAGGACCTACACCATGCTTGCAAACACATTTTCCCTGGCCGGCAAGACCGTACTGGTGACTGGTGCTTCTAGCGGTCTGGGCGCGCATTTTGCGCGCCTCGTCCAGGCAGCCGGTGCCCGTGTGGTGCTGGCGGCACGCCGGGTCGAGCGCCTGCAGGCGCTGGCCGAAGCACTGCAGGCCAACAGCGGTGAAGCACTTGCCGTGGCACTGGACGTGACCCGCCGCGACAGCGTCGAACAGGCCTTCGAACAGGCAGAGGGGCGCTTTGGCGTGGTCGACGTGGTCATCAACAATGCCGGTATCGGCGACCCCGGGCGCTTTCTGGAGCTGAGCGAACAGGACTGGCAGCGCATGCTCTCGACCAACCTCGACGGTGTGTTCCATGTTGCCCAGTGCGCAGCCCAGCGCCTGGTCAAGGCCGGGCAGCCAGGCAGCATCGTCAACATCGCCTCGATCCTCGGCCTGCGTGTCGGCAGCGGCCTGAGCCACTACTGCACGGCCAAGGCCGCCGTGGTCCAGCTGACCAAGGCCATGGCACTGGAGCTGGCCCGCTACCGGATCCGCGTCAATGCCATTGCCCCAGGCTACTTCAAGACCGAGATGAACGAAGACTACTTCGACAGCGAGGCCGGCCAAGGCTACATCACGGGCCAGGTGCCGATGCGCCGCCTGGGCCAACTGCACGAACTGGACGGCCCCTTATTGTTGCTGGCCAGTGATGCCGGTGCATTCATGACCGGCAGCATCGTGGCCGTGGATGGCGGGCACCTGGTAAACCCTCTGTAATGCGCCGATTGTCGTAAACAAGGAGCCTGTATGGCCGTTACCGCTTATCTGCCCCGCGTGGTCGCGCTGGTTACCCACCTGCATCACCCCGCCGGCCCAAGCCGCATGGCGCAGCTGATCGAGCAGGTAAGCGCCGACTACCGGCAACAGGCCCGTATAGAGGTGATCGAAACCACCTTGGCCGACCTGCTGCCACTGGCGCGCGAGCTGGAAAGCCGCCAGCAGACAGATGTCATCCTGTGTTCCGGGGCTGCCGCCGATTACCTGAGACAGCACCTGAACACCCCGGTGCGGACCTTGCACCTGGGCGAGTTCGACCTGATCCGTGCCCTGGTGCAGGCCCGCGACCGTGCCAGCCGGGTGGGTATTCTCAACTTCGGCCAGCCGTACCCGGAACTGGCAGCGATGCAGGCGCTGTTCACAGTGCACATTCGCGAGCACACCTACTCCAGCCTCGAGCAGGCCAGGGATCAGGTCGAACGCTTGGTCGCGGATGGCTTCGAGGTCATCATCGGCTCGCCAACGGTATGCCAGTTGGCCGACGCTGCGGGTGCCCAAGGCGTGCTGGCGCTGGATGCCGAAAGCCTGCGCCATACATTCGACAGCCTGGTGACCCTGGGTACCAAAGCTGATGAGGCACCCACACGCCGCCTGCCACGGCGCAACCGTGAACAGCCCGATGCGCGCCCCTTCAAGGCGCGCCATCGCTTCGAGCAACTGCTCGGTGACACGCCGGCATTTCGGGCCATGCTGGGCCTGGCCCAGCGCTACGCACAGGCCGACGCCACGGTGCTGATCACCGGCGAAAGTGGTACCGGCAAGGAACTGCTGGCGCAAAGCATGCACCACGCCAGCCCGCGCCAAGAGGGGCCATTTGTGGCGATCAACTGCGCGGCGCTGCCAGAGTCGCTGCTTGAAAGTGAACTGTTCGGCTACGAGGACGGTGCCTTCACCGGCTCGCGTAAAGGTGGCAAGCCCGGGCTGATAGAGCTGGCGCACACCGGCACTTTGTTCCTCGACGAGATAGGCGACATGCCGGTGGCGCTGCAGACCCGCCTGCTGCGTGTGTTGCAAGAGCGCGAGGTGCTGCGCCTGGGCGCCTGCGAGCCGACGCCCGTAGACATCCGGGTGATTGCGGCCACCCATTGCGACCTGCCTGCGCGCATCGCCGACCAGCGCTTTCGCCAGGACCTGTATTACCGCCTGAACATCCTGCGGCTGGCCGTACCGCCGCTACGCGAACGGATTGCAGACATCTTGCCGCTGTTCAATGCCCTGCTTGCGCGTCACTGCCGTGCCGGTCGCTTGCCGCCTTCAAGCGACGAGCAGATACAGAAGCTTCTGCCACTGATGCTGCGTCACCCTTGGCCGGGCAACATTCGAGAACTGGAGAACATCGCAGAGCGAGTGGCCTTGTGCCTGGGTACGCTGGGCCACGGTGACGAGGTCGATCTGGCCACGCTGTTCCCGGAGCTCTTCGAGGCCGGCGTGGCTGCAGCGGTGAACCTGCCCCCTGCCGCCACTGACAACCTGCGCAGCCTGGGCAAAGCAGCCGAAACGGCCCATGCGCGCCAGGTGCTGGACTGCTGCGATGGCGACATGCACGAGGCCGCACGGCGCCTGGGGGTCAGCCGCAGTACCGTCTGGCGACGGGTGCGCAGGCTGGCCTGAGCGCTGCTGGTTGCGGTTTGCATCCTGCGTGTGGGCTCCTACAGTTTCAACGTGGCAACGCTGACGAGACCCCAGATGCGCAGCAATGAAGAAAGCAGCTCCGCCACCCGAACGCTGCCAAAGATCCCGCGCAGTGTCTGGGCGCTGGGTTTTGTGTCGATGTTCATGGACATTTCCTCGGAGATGATCCACGCCCTGCTGCCGCTGTACATGGTCACCGTGCTCGGGACTTCGGTGGTGGCGGTGGGCGTTATCGAAGGTATCGCCGAGGCAACTGCCTCGATCACCAAAGTGTTTTCCGGTGCCCTCAGCGACCGCCTGGGCAAACGCAAGCTGCTAACGGTGCTCGGCTATGGCCTGGGCGCGCTGACCAAGCCGGTCTTCCCCATGGCTTCGGGGCTGGTGTGGCTGACCGCAGCACGGTTCGTCGACCGGGTCGGCAAAGGCATTCGTGGAGCGCCGCGCGACGCGCTGGTGGCGGATGTCACGCCCCCCGAGTTGCGTGGCGCCGCCTTCGGGCTGCGTCAGGCGCTGGATACGGTTGGCGCTCTCCTCGGGCCATTGCTGGCGATCGTGCTGATGTGGCTGACCGCGAGCCACTTCCAGACGGTGTTCTGGGTGGCGGTGATCCCGGCGTTCGTGGCGGTGTATATCCTCATCGCCTTCGTGCGCGAACCTGAAACGCCGGCCACGACCCGGCCCGTGCGCGCACTGCTGGCGCTGCACGAACGGGTACGCCTGGGCCCGGCATACTGGCGGCTGATCGGCCTGGCCACATTGTTCACCCTCGCCCGCTTCAGCGAGGCCTTCCTGCTGCTGCGCGCCCAGGACATGGGGCTGGCGCCGATGTGGGCGCCGGCGGTGCTGGTGCTGATGGCGCTGGCCTACTCGGTGTCTGCCTACCCTGCCGGGGTGCTGTCAGACCGCCTGGGGCGGCGCGGCGTGCTGATGGCGGGGCTGGGGTTGCTGATCTGCGCCGACCTGCTGCTGGCCCTCCTGCCTGGTTGGGCCGGGCTGGCCATGGGGGTTGCCGCCTGGGGCCTGCACCTGGGCTTCAGCCAGGGTATTTTTGCTGCCATGATCGCCGACAGCGCCCCCGCCAACCTGCGCGGTACCGGCTTTGGCCTGTTCAACCTGCTGACCGGGGTGGCACTGCTGGTGGCCAGTGTGGTGGCAGGGTTGCTGTGGGATGGTGCGGGGTTCCAGGCAACTTTCCTGGTCGGTGCAGGGCTTGCGAGCACCACCCTGGTGGGGGTGATGCTGCTGCGTTGAGCGCGCCTGGAGCGGGTCTGGGCGGCGATTAGCCCTTCAATCCCGACTAGGCCAACGCCGGTTCCTGCTTGAGCAACGACCAGCCCCCATGCCCATCTACCTCCAACCGGTGAGTGTGGAACGCCGCCAGCGTGCTGCGATGGCCAACACTGACCAACAGCGCGCCCGGCATTTCCGTGCGCAACAGTGAATACAGGGCGTGCTCTAGCCCTTCGTCCATTGCCGAGGTGGACTCGTCGAGGAACACCACCTGGGGCCGGTTGAACAGCACCCGGGCGAACGCCAGGCGCTGCTGCTCGCCCACCGAAAGAATGTGCGACCAGTCGCAACTGACCTCCAGCCGATCGGCCAGATGAGCCAGATTGACCTGGCGCAGGGCCTGCCGCATCCGCCCTTCGTCCTCGGGCTTGCTGGCTGCCGGGTAGGCGATGACCGTCCGCAAGTCGCCCAGCGGCAGGTAGGGACGCTGCGACAAGAACAACGCCTGATGGCCTAGCGGGCGCTTGACCTCACCTGCAGCGTACGGCCAAAGGCCTGCCAGGGCTCGCAGCAGGGTAGTTTTGCCACTGCCCGACGGGCCTTTGATCAACAGTGCCTGGCCAGCGTGCAGGCTCAGGCCAAGATCAGTGACAAGGGGCTGCCCGTCCGGGCGCAGTACCTGCAGATCTGTGATTTCCAGCGCATGTTCCTGAGCCTCGGTGGTGACACGCGGCAAAGCGCTTGCCTGCTCGTTGGCATCGAGAAAACCGGTCAGGCGGTCGAGGGTGGCCCGGTATTGAGCGAACGCGTCGTAAGATTCGCGGAAGAACGACAACGAATCCTGCACCTGGCCAAAGGCCTGGGCGGTCTGCATCACGTCACCCAACTTGATCGCCCCGCTGAAGAAGCGTGGGGCCTGGAGGATAAACGGGAACACCACGGCAATCTGGCTAACCCCCAGGTTGAAACCGCTGAATTTCAGGTTCCGGAACACCAGCGCCCAGGCATTGACGATCAAGGCGCCAAAGCGGCCCAACAACGTGCCCCGCTCTACCAAGGCGCCTTGGTAGAAGGCAATGTTCTCGGCATTCTCGCGCAGGCGCATCAGCGCATAACGAAAGTTGGCGGTGAGCTTCTCGTTAAGAAAGTTCAAGCGGATCAACGGGCGCCCCAGGCGGAAGGCAATCCAGGTGGCGACGATGACATACAGGTAAACGGCGAACACCATTGCCCGGGGGACTTCCACCCCGGCAACCGCCAGCGGTGCCGACAGCGCCCAGAGGATCCCGGTGAACGCCACCAGCGACACCAGCGCACTGACCGCGCCCAGGGCCAGGGTTACCGAGTTGGTGACAAATGCATTGGCATCCAGCTCGATACGCTGGTCAGGGTTGTCCACCGGCTCGGCGAGAAACTGACCCCGGTAGTAGGCATCGCCGTGCATCCAGTCGTGGGTCAGGCGCTTGGTCAGCCAGACCCGCCAGTGGATGCTGAATGCCTGGGTGACATAGAAGGTGAACAGCGAGCGCAGCACATGGATAGTGGCCAATACGGCAAAGACCCCGAGCATGTACCAGAAAGCGGCCTGATCAAGGCCCTGCAAGGCGCTGTAGAAGCCGTTGTACCAAAATGAGAACAGCACGTTCAGGCGGACCGAGAACAGCGTTAACACCAGCAGCAGTGCAAACACCAACAGTGGCCGCCAACTGCGCCTGAAACTGAAATAGGGCCCGGCAAGTTGCCAGAACTGGTTGCCCCAGCGCGTGCAACGTACAGCTAGCGTCGCGGCAGCGGTAAAGCAAACAAGCGTGATGAACGAGGCGATTGCCAGCCAGCTCAGGCTCTCTTGCAGGGCCTGGTGCCAGTTCATGTCCATGGTGGGTATCCGTGCTGAGTATTTCCGCGAGCGTAGCATTGCCTCGGGGTTTACCAGACGTGTATGACAGACATTTCATGATTGGCGGTGAGGCGGCCTGCTTCCCAGTAGAAAGACCGGCGCGATCACTGTGGGAGCGGGCGTGCCCGCGAAACAGGCAGTGCGGTGGATGGCACGGGCTTCGCCCGTGTTCGCGGGGCAAGCCCGCTCCCACAGGGATTCAAGCTGGCCGGATTTTTCGCCCACAAAGACAAAACCCCTACCTGCATGCGCAGATAGGGGTTTTGCGAAATGAATCTTGACGATGACCTACTCTCACATGGGGAAACCCCACACTACCATCGGCGATGCATC